>NZ_LMVQ01000170.1 GCF_001545925.1 Mycobacterium sp. NAZ190054
AGGTGAACGACGGGCGTTCGTAGTGGGTCATGACGAAGACGGGGGTGTGGAACGGTGGCTCGTCGCCCCACCAGCCCAGCCATTCGTGATCCCGCCATGGGCCGCGGTACGGACTGAACTTGTTGCGGCCCATGATCTCGGCGACCTCGAAGGTGTTCACCCCGGCGGTGACCGACGGGTCCGCCTCGCCGATGGCGAGCGCCTCGGCGCGGTCCGCGGCGCGCAGCACCCCGAGCCCCCACACCCCCTCCGGGTCGGCGACGGGTCCGTAGACCACGACGCGACCCGCGGCGAGCAGTTCCTGCCAGTACGACATGTGCTCGGCCATCGCGTGCTGCTCGGCGTCGGTCATGGTCTGCGCGAAATCGGCGCGCGGCGGGATCAACCGGAAGAGGTACAGCGCCTCGCTCATTCGGCGGCGCGGGTCGCCGGGTGCACGGCGATCAGACCTAAACCGCTGCGCCGCTTGCACATCGCGGCCAGCTCCGCGTAGGTCTTCTCGCCGAGCAGTTCGGTGAGCTCGGGCGCGTAGGACTGCCACACCTGTTTGGCGCCGACGTGGGTGCCCGGGTCGCCGGTGCAGTACCAGTGCAGATCGAGGCCGCCCTCGCCCCACCCGCGGCGGTCGAACTCGGTGATCGTGGTCTTGAGGATCTCCGAGCCGTCGGGCCGGGTGATCCATTCCTGGGTGCGGCGGATCGGCAGCTGCCAGCACACCTCGGGCTTGAGCGTCAACGGCTCCACGCCGATCTCCAGCGCCTTCTGGTGCAACGCGCACCCGATGCCCTTGGGCCAGCCGGGACGATTCAGAAAGATGCAGGCGCCCTTGTACTTCCGGGTCCGCCAGTTCGGCTTGCCGTCGTACTCGTCCAACTCCAGGTAGCCCTTGCGGCCCAGCCCCTTGTCGCGAAACTGCCAGTCCTCGTCGGTCAGCAGCTTCACCGCGTCGTCGAGCTGGGCGCGGTCGTCGTCGTCGGACAGAAACGCGCCGTGCGAACAACATCCGTCGTCAGGCCGGTCCTCGACGGTGCCCTTGCAGGCCGGGGTGCCGAACACACACGTCCACCGGGACAACAGCCACGTCATATCGGCGGCGATCAGGTGCTCGGGATTGTCCGGGTCGTAGAACTCCACCCATTCCCGGGCGAAGTCCAACTCGACCTCCCCGGGATGCGATGCCGATGCGCTCACGGTTTTCCACGGTAGACCCATTAGGTTGAACGGGTGCGATTAGGCGTGCTCGACGTGGGCAGCAACACCGTCCATCTGCTGGTGGTGGACGCCCGCCGGGGTGGCCATCCGACTCCGATGAGTTCCACCAAGGCCTCGCTGCGGCTGGCCGAGGCCATCGACACCTCGGGCAAGCTGACCCGCAAGGGAGCGGACAAGCTGGTCGGCACCGTCGACGAGTTCGCCCGGATCGCGACCAGTTCGGGGTGCGCCGAGCTGATGGCGTTCGCCACCTCGGCGGTCCGCGACGCGACGAACTCCGAGGACGTGCTCGCGCGGGTCAAGGCCGAGACGGGTGTCGAACTGCGGGTGCTCAGCGGTGTCGACGAATCGCGGTTGACGTTCCTGGCCGTGCGGCGCTGGTACGGCTGGAGCGCCGGGCGGATCACCAACATCGACATCGGCGGCGGCTCGCTGGAACTGTCCAGCGGGCTCGACGAGGAGCCCGACGTCGCGCTGTCGCTGCCGCTGGGGGCGGGCCGGTTGACGCGGGAGTGGCTGCCCGACGATCCCCCCGGCCGGCGCCGGGTGGGGATGCTGCGCGACTGGTTGGCCAACGAGCTGGCCGAGGCCGCGGCGGAGATCGCTGACGCGGGCGTTCCGGACCTGGCGGTGGCCACGTCGAAGACCTTCCGTTCGCTGGCCCGGCTCACCGGAGCGGCCCCGTCCGGCGCCGGTCCACGGGTCAAGCGCACACTGACCGCGACCGGTCTTCGGCAACTCATAAATTTCATCTCTAGGATGACCGCGGCTGACCGAGCAGAACTGGAAGGGGTGAGCGCCGATCGGGCACCTCAGATCGTCGCGGGCGCGCTGGTGGCGGAGGCGAGCATGAAAGCCCTCGGCATCGAGAGCGTCGACATCTGTCCCTGGGCGTTGCGGGAGGGTCTGATCCTGCGGAAACTCGACAGCGAGGCGGATGGCAGCGCCTTCGTGGGCGGGAGCGGCGAATCGAACGGTTCTGGCAAACCCGGCAAGGCGACCGGTCAATCGGCCTCGCGGTCGGTGTCGGTGCGCGATGCTGAACGGTGAAGCGGCGAGGCTCGAAGGCAACAGGCGATGACTGGATCTGATGACGACCACAGCAGCACCCGGCCGATCTCGGTCGCGGAGCTGCTGGCCAGGAACGGCACGATCGGGGCGCCCCCGGTCGGCGGCAGACGCCGTCGGCGGCGTGGCAACGCCGATGCCGTCACCGTCGCCGAGCTCACCGGTGAGATCCCCGTCATCCGCGCGGACGAGCCCACCGACGCAGAGCCCGAGCCGGACCCGGAGCCCGAGCCCGAAACGGACGCCACCGAAAAGGACGTCACCGAAGAAACCACCCCGGACGACGCCGCCTCTGACTCCGACGACGCTGAGACCGACCCCGACGACGCACCTGACGCCGAGGACACCGCCGACGAGGCGGCCGATGACGAACTCGATGACGCCGCCGAGGCTGCCGACGACGACGACGTCACCGACGAGGAGACCGAGGTCGCGGCGCCCGTCGCGCCGCGCGATGCAGAACCCGAGGAGGCGCCGGAGCCCACCCGGCGCTTCGGCTTCGGCCGGTTCGGCCGCAAGAGCCAGGCCGTCGACGCCGAGCAGTGGACGCCGGACCCGGTGGACGACGACGTCCCGGCCGGTGCGCCGGACGAGTACCTGACCGACGCCCCCGAGATCGAGGACCTCGACGACGAGATCGCGCTGACACCGCGGACCGACGCCGGGGACGACGGGGACGAGCGGGACGGCGACGACGAGCTGCCGTCGTACCTGCGCTCGACCGAGGCACCGCTGTTCGGCGGCCACACCGTCGACACCGACACCGACACCGACACCGACCAGGAGACCGACACCGACACGGCCGACCGCGCCGCCGTCGACGGTGACGACCTGGATCAGGACACCGAACCGCGCCAGATGTCGTCGTTCGTGCACGGTCTGTGGATCGTGGGCCAGAGTGTCATCGCGGTGATCTTCGGCGCCGGCCTGTTCGTCGCGTTCGATCAGTTGTGGAAGTGGAACAACATCGTCGCGCTGGTGCTGTCGGTGCTGGTCATCCTGGGCCTGGTCGTCGGGGTGCGGGTGGTGCGCAAGACCGAGGACATCGGGAGCACGCTGATCGCGGTGGCCGTCGGTGCGCTGGTCACCCTCGGCCCGCTGGCACTGCTGCAGTCGGGCTGAGCCGACCGCACTGTGCGTCCCGCAATCAAGGTCGGTCTGTCGACGGCCTCGGTCTACCCGCTCAAGACCGAGGCCGCCTTCGAGTACGCCGCGAAGCTCGGCTACGACGGCGTCGAGCTGATGGTGTGGGCCGAAACGGTCAGCCAGGACGTGGCCGCGATCAAGGCGATGTCGAAGCACTACGGCGTGCCGGTGCTGTCGGTGCACGCGCCCTGTCTGCTGATCTCCCAGCGGGTCTGGGGCGCCAATCCCATCCCGAAGCTGGAGCGCAGTGTGCGCGCCGCCGAGCAGCTCGGCGCCCAGACCGTGGTCGTGCATCCGCCGTTCCGCTGGCAACGCCGCTACGCGGAGGGGTTCAGCGACCAGGTGGCCTCATTGGAGGACTCCAGTGAGGTCATGGTCGCCGTGGAGAACATGTTCCCGTTCCGTGCGGACCGGTTCTTCGGTGCCGGCCAGACCTCCATCGAGCGGATGCGCAAACGGGGAGGCAACCCCGGGCCCGGCATCTCGGCGTTCGCGCCGTCCTACGATCCGCTCGACGGCGGCCACGCGCACTACACCCTGGATCTGTCGCACACCGCGACCGCCGGCACCGACGCCGTCGAGATGGCCCGGCGGATGGGTGACGGGCTGGTGCACCTGCACCTGTGCGACGGCAGCGGCGCGTCCACCGACGAGCACCTCGTCCCGGGCCGCGGCACCCAGCCGACCGCGGAGATCTGCCAGATGCTGGCCGCCGGTGACTTCTTCGGCCACGTGATCCTCGAGGTCACGACCTCCGGCGCGCGCACCGCCGCCGAACGCGAGGCGCTGCTGACCGAGTCGCTGCAGTTCGCTCGCCGTCATCTGCTGCGCTGACGCCGTGCGATGATGCCGCGGTGACGAGTTCGACGCTGTTCACCGACGCGATGACCCTGACGTCCGGCGGCGACGGGGTCTATCACGGAGAACTCAACGAGCACTGGACGATCGGGCCCAAGGTGCACGGCGGCGCGATGCTGGCGTTGTGCGCGAACGCGGCGCGCACCGAGTTCGGCGCACCCGGCGTGGAGCCGATCGCGGTGTCGGGCAGCTTCCTGTGGGCGCCGGACCCGGGTCCGATGGACATCGTGACCACGGTGCGCAAGCGGGGCCGGCGGGTCAGCCTGATCGACGTCGAACTCAACCAGGGGCAGCGCACGGCGCTGCGCGCGGCGGTCACCCTGGGAACGCCGGAACATCATGTGCCGCCGCTGTTGTCGGTCAACCCGGTGATCCCGCTGATGACACCGGAACCGCCGCCCGGGCTGGAACCGATCGGGCCGGGCCATTCGATGGCCGACGTCGTGCACCTGGCGCACGGCTGTGACATCAGGCCGTCGTTGACGACGTTCTCGCGCCGTGCGGACGGGGGACCGCGCACGCGAGGAGCAGATCAGGAGATGCCGGTCATCGAGTACTGGGTGCGGCCCAAGGGCGTGGCTCCGGACCTGCTGTTCGCGTTGCTGTGCGGGGACGTGTCGGCTCCGGTGACGTTCGGGGTCAACAGGTTCGGCTGGGCGCCCACCGTTCAGCTCACCGCCTATCTGAGGGCGCTGCCGGCCGACGGCTGGTTGCGTGTGCTGTGCACCGCGACCCAGATCGGGCAGGACTGGTTCGACGAGGACCACATCGTGGTCGACTGCGAGGGCCGCATCATCGTGCAGACCCGCCAGCTGGCGATGGTGCCTGCCGAGGGCGGCTGAGCCCGTGCCATGCTTTCGGGCATGGCCAGAATCGCGATCATTGGCGGCGGAAGTATCGGTGAGGCGCTGTTGGCGGGGCTCCTGCGCGCCGGCAGGCAGGTCAAGGACCTCGTCGTCGCGGAGAAGAACCCCGGCCGGGCGAAGTACCTGTCCGAGAAGTACTCGGTGCTGGTGACGACGGTGTCCGACGCGGTGGACAGCGCGACCTACGTCGTCGTCGCGGTCAAGCCGGGCGACGTCCAGCACGTCATCGGCGACATCGCCGACACCGCCGCCCGCGCGGAAAGCAATGCGGCCGAGCAGGTTTTCGTGTCGGTCGCGGCGGGGGTGAGCACCGCGTTCTACGAGAACAAGTTGCCGGCCGGTTCCCCGGTCATCCGGGTCATGCCCAACGCGCCGATGCTCGTCGGAGGCGGGGTCAGCGCGCTCGCTCCGGGCCGGTTCGCCACCCCCGAGCACCTCAAGGAGGTCTCACTGCTGTTCGACGCGGTCGGCGGGGTGCTCACCGTCGCCGAGTCCCAGATCGACGCGGTCACCGCGGTGTCGGGCTCCGGTCCGGCGTACTTCTTCCTGATGGTCGAGGCGCTCGTGGACGCGGCCGTGGACGCGGGCCTGGCGCGGTCGGTGGCCACCGATCTGGTGGTGCAGACGATGGCCGGTTCGGCCGCGATGCTGCTCGAGCACCTCGACGAGACGGCGGCCGCCACCGACGCCGCGCCGGCCGCCGTGATGAACACCTCGCCGGCCCAGCTGCGCGCCACGGTGACCTCTCCGGGCGGCACCACCGCCGCTGGGCTGCGCGAACTCGAGCGGGGCGGCCTGCGGACGGCGGTGGCCAATGCGGTGGAAGCCGCGAAAACGCGCTCTGAGCAGCTCGGAATTACATCCGAGTAGTTCAGGAATTTGGAACGGATTAGCCCACACCCGTCGCAGTAACCACACCTGCCACGCTATTCTCCTGGTGGTAAGCACGGGTCGGTGCCAGCGGTGGGGAAGCCGCTGGAACTGCCCGCGCCTGATCGATTGGGTTGCGATGACGTCTATGAACGGGCCATCTTCGCGGGATTCGGCCGGCGGTAAGGCGGCGCGAGACGCCGGCCAGGCCAACGCCGGTGACGGGCAGCAGCAGCGTGCTCAATTCCTCACCGTTGCTGAGGTGGCGAGCTTGATGCGCGTGAGCAAGATGACCGTCTACCGCCTGGTGCACAACGGCGAACTGCCCGCGGTGCGGGTGGGCCGGTCGTTCCGGGTGCACGCCAAGGCGGTCCACGACATGCTGGAGAGCTCCTACTTCGACGCCGGCTGAGCCGTCGCGGCGGCCCGCCCTCCGGGCCGCCGATCCGAGGGGATTTCGGCGCCGGCACGGTTGCCAGGTAAGGTGACCGGTCGAGACTGACGAGATCCGACGGATCGACACACACACCTAGGTAGCGGAGTTCATGGGTTCTGTCATCAAGAAGCGGCGCAAGCGCATGTCGAAGAAGAAGCACCGCAAGCTGCTTCGTCGCACGCGGGTGCAGCGCAGAAAACTCGGCAAGTAGGTTCTCCGCCCCGCCGCTAGGCTGTCTGGATGGAATCCGACGCCCGCTCTGGAGATCGCGCAGGGGGCGGCGGTGACGGCTCGGACGCCCGGGACGGGCTGAGCCATCCGAAGGTCGTGCTGGTCACCGGCGCGTGCCGGTTCCTCGGCGGGTACCTGACCGCGCGTCTCGCCCAGAACCCGTTGATCAACCACGTGATCGCCGTCGACGCGATCGCGCCGAGCAAGGATCTGCTGCGGCGGATGGGCCGCGCGGAGTTCGTCCGGGCCGACATCCGGAATCCCTTCATCGCCAAGGTCATCCGCAACGGCGAGGTCGACACCGTGGTGCACGCCGCGGCGGCGTCGTACGCGCCGCGATCGGGCGGCCGCGCGACGTTGAAAGAACTCAACGTGATGGGCGCGATCCAGCTGTTCGCGGCCTGTCAGAAGGCGCCCTCGGTGCGGCGGGTCATCCTCAAGTCCACCTCCGAGGTCTACGGGTCGAGCTCGCGGGACCCGGTGTTCTTCACCGAGAGCAGCAGCCGTCGGAGGCCGCCCGGTGAGGGCTTCGCCCGCGACAGCATCGACATCGAGGGCTACGCCCGGGGGCTGGGCCGGCGCAGGCCCGACATCGCGGTGACGATCCTGCGGCTGGCCAACATGATCGGGCCCGCCATGGACACCGCGCTGTCGCGCTACCTGGCCGGTCCCGTCGTGCCGACGATCATCGGTCACGATGCGCGGCTGCAGCTGCTGCACGAACAGGACGCGCTCGGCGCGCTGGAGCGCGCCACGATCGCGGGCAAGGCCGGTTCGTTCAACGTGGGCGCGTCCGGGGTGATCATGATGAGCCAGGCGATCCGCCGGGCCGGGCGCCTGGCGCTGCCGGTCCCACGGTCGGCGTTGGTCGCCGTCGATTCGCTGTGGCGGGCCACCCGCAACACCGAACTGGACCGGGAGCAGCTCGACTATCTGAGCTACGGCCGCGTCATGGACACCACCCGGATGCGCACCGAGCTCGGCTACACCCCGAAGTGGACCACCGTCGAGGCCTTCGACGACTATGTGCGCGGCCGCGGTCTGACGCCCATCGTGGATCCACGCTGGATACATGCTGTGGAGATTCGTGCGGTGGCGGCGGCGCAGCGCTGGGGACGGTAAACTCACGTCTCAGTTGTGAGGCCGGGTAAACGGGGGGAGAAGGAAACAGGGTGCCGGGCGAGCCGAAAGCGAAAGTCATTCCGCTGCACGCGAATTCAAGTCGCGCTGCGGCCCAGCGGCGTGCGGCGACGCAGCGTGCCGACGCCGCGCGCCGGCATCCCTGTTTCCTTCTCCCCCCGTTTACCCGGCCTCACAACTGAGACGTGAGTTTACCGTCCCC
>NZ_LMVQ01000171.1 GCF_001545925.1 Mycobacterium sp. NAZ190054
CCGAAGTTCGCGTCGGGCTGGAACGCCGCGACGAACCCGTAGGCCCCGAGGGCGATGATCCCGGCCCCCAGCCACAGCAGCCCGCGATGTTCCCGGACGCCCTGCCAGACCAGCCAGGCGCCGCCGATTTCGAGGATTGCGGCCAGGACGAACAGCAGCACAGATTTGACGACCACGCCCCACAGCGTGCCATCAGCGGTGGGCACCGGCCGGGGCAGGCGTGGCGCGGTCAGCCGGCCTCAGCGCGCTGCGAGGAAGAAGTCCTCCCAGGCCATGCGGCGGTCGGCGTGCGGGTCGTACTCGATGCGGCGGCGCCGGTCGAGCACCAGAACCGCGCGTTCGTCGCGGCGGTAGCGCGGCCAGTCCGCGCCGGGCACACCACTTTCGGCGAAGGCCAACCACCGTCGCTGCATGTCGTCGGACACCTTCCCGGCCGTACGCGAGTCCAGACCCGCGGCGAGCAGCCTGCCGAACCGGGAGCGGTACACGTCGAACACCGCCAGCAACTCGGTGGCATGCGTGGCGCCCATGCCCGACCAGCGCAGTGCCCGGGTGGCGTAGTCGTAGCGGTAGACGTGCGTCGGCGCGTGCGCCGAGTGGGCCTGGGCGATCTGCCACACCGCCGAACCGAAGATGAAGTCACCGCCGAAGCGGACACACGCATCGGCGCTCGGATAACCCGGGTAGGCAGCCAGAATCCGTTGCCGTGCTTCGGGATCCACGTGGGCGAGCAACCGCTCGATGGCCCGCTCGTCGGTGGGCAGCAGTTTCAGGAAACGGGTGAACAGCCGGCCCTCGTCGGCGTTGGTGCCGACGATCAGTGGTACGCGGTGGGCGTCACCGGCGCGCATCGCCTCGACGGGGTCCTCGGGCAGATACGGGGTCCCGTAGGTCGGGCCGATCGCGAACGCGCCCAGCATGTCGCGCTGACCTTCGACGACGAGCCGGTCCAGCGCGTTGACCAGTTCGGCGGGGCGTGCGGTCATCAGCGCCCGCAGGGCATCGGGACCACTCGCCCCGAACTGGCGCGCGAACCGCGCGGCGTAGTCTTCGGCGATCTCGGCGCTGCTGATCATGCCGCTCCCCGGGCTCTGCGAGATAGCATGCGCGAAAAGACCTTTGGCATCCGGAGTGGCCATCAGCGTGGCCACCGCGTGCGCGCCGGCACTTTCTCCGAAGATCGTCACGTTGTCCGGATCACCGCCGAACGCCGCGACGTTGTCGCGCACCCATCGCAGCGCCATCACGAGATCGCGCAGGAACAGGTTGTCGTCGATGGTCACCTCCGGCGTCGACAACGACGACAGCTCCAGGCATCCGAGCGCACCGAGCCGGTAGTTGACCGAAACGTAGACGCAGCCCTTGCGCGCCAGCGACGCGCCGTCGTAGATCGGCGTCGCGGAGCTGCCCAGCATGTACCCGCCGCCGTGGATGAACACCATCACGGGCAGTGCGTCGCCGGCCGCGGCGTGTTCGGGGGCGACCACGTTGAGCGTCAGGCAGTCCTCGCTCATCGGCTGGTACCTGCCCGGAGCCAGGAGCGTGTACATGCGCTGCTGCGGCGCACAGGATCCGAATCCGTGGCAGTACCGCACCCCGGGCCAGGGCTGCACCGGCTGGGGTGCCCGATACCGCAGCGGGCCGACCGGCGGGCGCGCGTACGGGATCGACCGCCAGCGGTTCACCCCGTCCCGCACGAAACCCTCGACGGTGCCCGAGGCGGTGTTCACCCGAACGGTGTGCTCGTGCATTCTGCGACGGTAGCGAACTCTGCCGCGGCCTGCCTCGCACGACTTGCCGTGTCGGGTCGCTAGCCTGGCCGGATGCGCACAGCTGCTGCCCTGATCGCGGTGAGCGTCCTGGTGGCGGCCTGCTCCCAGTCGGTCGGCGGCGAGCCCGAACCGTCCCGGCCCGCGTCCGCGGCGCCGCCCGGCACCACCTCGACGGCGCCGGCCACGCCTTCGGGCACTCCGCACCGGTCCGCAGCACCGGCGCCGGACGCGTCGATCGGCGAGGTCATCCGCTGGATCGAGCAGGGCTCCCCGGCGGATCCGGCCGGTTTCCAGGTCGCTTTCCGTGACGGGGTGACGACCCGGCTGGGCGACGACATCGCGTTCACCGCCGCCTCCGGGGCGCCGCTCGACAGCACGCAGTGCGTCACCGACGCCGCGGCCGGGGGTGCGATGACGTGTCTGCTCGAGCTCACCGCGCCGCCGCCGCGCCCGGCACAGGCCGAGGGGATGTGGAAACCGGGCTGGGTCACCTTCACCGGGACCGAACTGTCCGTCGGCGCGCTCCGCGGTGATCCGGGCCCCTTCATCAACGGCCCGGGGGCCGAACTGCCGGCCGGGCAGTCACTGGCCTTCGGCGACAACCGGTGCCGCAGCGACGTGTCGGCCCTGTTCTGCGTCAACTACGCGCACCGGTCGGCGGTCCGGCTGGCCGCCGACGGGGTGGTCGCGTTCGGATGCCTGGCCGAGGTCACGCCGCCGCCGGAGTCGGCGACGGCGTACCGCTGCTGAGCGGTGTCGGCGGCCACCCGCCCTGTCAGGCGACGCCTTTGCGTCTCAACAGCGGAAGCACTCCCTCGGCGAACCAGTACGCCTCCTCGAGATGCGGGTAGCCGGACAGGATGAACTCGTCGAAACCCAGCGAGTGGTATTCGACGACGAGGTTGGCGACCTCCTCGTGGCTGCCGACGAGCGCCGTGCCCGCTCCGCCGCGCACCAGCCCCACGCCGGCCCACAGGTTGGGATAGATCTCCAACCGGTCGAGCCGGCCGCCGTGCAACGCGGTCATGCGGCGTTGGCCCTCCGACTCCGACCGCGCGTGCAGCCGGGTGGCATGCGCGATCTCCTCGGGGCTCAGCGCGGCCAGCAGGTCGTCCGCGACCGCCCAGGCCGCTTCGGAGGTGTCCCGGCTGATCGTGTGCAGCCGGATCCCGAAGCGCACGTCGCGGCCCTGCTGCGCGGCGAGGGCGCGGACCTTCTCGATCTTGGCCGCGGCGTCCTGCGGTGGCTCCCCCCAGGTCAGGTACACGTCGGCATGCCGGGCCGCGACGGGCAGCGCGGCGGCCGACGAGCCCCCGAAGTAGATCTGCGGCAACGGGTCCGGCGGCTCGGAGACCCGCGCGTCGGCGACGTTGTAGAACCGCCCCTCGAAGTCGACCGACTCCCGGGTCCAGATCGATCGCACCAGGTGCAGGAACTCGTCGGTCCTGGCATACCGGTCGTCGTGGCCGACCCAGTCACCGAACCGGCGCTGTTCGACGTCGTCCCCGCCGCTGACGATGTTGAGCAGCACCCGTCCTTCGGAGAACCGCTGCAGCGTCGCAGCCTGCTGGGCGGCCAGCGTCGGCGGCACCAGCCCGGGCCGGAACGCGACCAGGAACTTGAGCCGTTCGGTCTCAGCGAGCAGTGCCGATGCGGTCAGCCACGCGTCCTCGCACCACGTCCCGGTCGGGGTGAGCACCCCCTCGTAGCCGAGTCTGTCTGCGGCGCGGGCGATCTCGGCGAGGTAGCGCCGCGTCGGCGGACGAAACCCGGCCGGTTCCGAAAGCTGGGACGAGGCGTGGGAGGCGCCGACGATGGAGCGGCTGTCTCCGGCGGTCGGCAGGAACCAGTGGAAGCGGGCAGCTGTGGTCATGTCACTCCTTGATGCGGTTCACGTAAAGCGGCGCAAGGGTTTCGCTGAAGCGCTGGTCGACCCAGTTCCCGAACACCGGGGCATCGGCGATCTGCCCGGATGCGGCGAACAGGTCGGCCAGCTCCTGCTCGGAGGCCACCAGCTCGTCGGACAGCGCGAACGGCAGCCGCAGGCTGCGACCCTGCGCGGCGGCCGCCACCTCGGGGCTCAGCCCGACCGAGGCCGCGTAGCTGCGGGCCCATTCGTCGGGGTGGTCGCGCGCCCACTTCGCCGCTTCGGTGTAGCGCACCAGCAGATCCCTGATCGCGGTGTTGCGCCTCGGGTCGGCCAGCGCCTGGTCCGATGCGATCCCGAAACCGGCCCCGTTGGTGACACCGGCCGCCTCGGCGGCGCTGCGTACCTCGAGGTCGGCCTCGGCCTGGGCGGTGTAGGGATCCCAGACCGCCCAGGCGTCGACCTGCCGCTGGGTGAACGCACCGAGCGCGTCGGCCGGCTGCAGGAAGACCAGTTCGACATCCGAGGGTGACAGCCCGGCGCGGTCGAGCTGGGCCAGCACGTTGCCGTGCGCCGAGCTGCCCTTGGCGAGGGCGATCCGCCTGCCGCGCAGGTCGGCCACCGCACGCAGCTCCGAATCCCGGTGCACCAGGATCTTGTCACCGCGGCCACTGCCGTCGTAGGCCGAGACCACCTTGACCTTGGCGCCGGAGGCCGCCCCGAAGATCGGCGGGGTGTTACCGGTGACGGCGAAATCGATCTTGCCCGCGGTGGCCGCCTCGATCTGCGGCGGCCCGGAGGTGAAGGTCGAGAACGCGATAGCGTAGGGCAGGTCGTCGAGGGCGCCCGCGGCGCGCAGCAGCGCCTCGGTGCCGCCCTTCTGATCACCCACCTGCAGTGTGAGCCCGGCCAGTTCGGTCAGCGGCACCGGGTCGGGCGCCTGCTGCGCACCCGAGGTGTCCTGGCGGGTCACGCAGCCGGTCAGCAGGCTCAGCACCGCGAGGACGGTCAGCAATCTGCGCATGAGGTCTCCTTCTGACGGGTGTCTCACACCTGAACGCCGAGTTTGTCGAGCAATTCGGCGCGGTAGGCGTCGGTGTGCCCCTCCCCCGGGGCCCGGCGCGGGTCGGGGATCTCCAGGGTGTGCACGATGTGACCGTCCTCGAGCACCAGGACACGATCGGCGAGCGCGACGGCCTCGTCGACGTCGTGGGTGACCAGCAGCACGCCGAAACCGTGCTCACGCCACAGGTCGAGCAGGAGGCGCCGCATCGACAGCCGGGTCAACGCGTCGAGCGCGCCGAACGGTTCGTCGAGCAGCAGCAGTTCGGGCTCGGCCACCAATGCCCTGGCGAGCGAAACACGTTGCGCCTGACCGCCGGACAGGGTCAGCGGCCAGATATCCGCGCGGTCGGCCAGGCCGACGTCGGCCAGGGCGCGGTCGGCACGCGCCACCGCCTCGGCCTTCGGCAGCCGGCTGCGGGTGAGGCCGTACACCACATTGGTGCGCACGTCGCGCCACGGGAACAGCCGCGGTTCCTGGAACGCCAGCGCCGGTGCGCCCGCGACGGTCCGCTCCCCGGTGTGGTCGTCGGAAAGTCCGGCCAGCACCCGCAGCACCGTGGACTTGCCGGAGCCGCTGCGCCCGATCAGCGCGACGATCCGGCCACGTTCGACGCGCACGGACACGTCGTCGAGGACGTGGTGCGCGCCGTACCACTTGTCGACGTGTCGCAGCTCGCCTGCGACGACAGTGTGTTGATCCGAAAGCTGCTCGGACGCTTGGGAGATGAGGGTCATCAGCGATACCTCGAGGCTCGGCGCTCGAGGGCACGGACGAGCGCGTCGGTGCCGATCCCGAGCAGGGCGTAGACGATCAGGCCGAAGATGATGATGTCGATGCGCAGGAAGTCGCGCGCGTTCATGATGAGGAAACCGATGCCCTTGTCGGCGTTGATCTGCTCGGCGACGATCAGCGTCAGCCACGCGATCGCCAGCGACTGTCGCACACCGACGAGGACCTGCGGCGCGGCACTGGGCACGATGATCGTGCCGAACCGCTGCCAGAACGAGAAGCCGAGCACCTGGGCGGTTTCGAACAGTTTCGGGTCGACCTGGCGGATGGCCGAGAAGGTGTTCAGGTAGAGCGGGAAGCTCACCCCGAGCGCGACGAGCAGCACCTTGGGCAGTTCGCCGATCCCGAACCAGATGATGAACAGCGGGATCAGGCCGAGATGCGGCAGGGCGCGCACCATCTGCATCGGCGGGTCGACGGTGGCCTCGAACCACCGCGACAACCCCACGGCGGTGCCGAGTGCGATGCCGACCACACCGCCGAGCAGCAGGCCCTCGATCACCCGCAGCCCTGAGACGGCGAGGGCGTCGGCGAGCTGACCGTTCTCGACGAGCTCGACACCCGCCTGCAGGATCAGCGACGGTGCCGGCAGGACGTCCTGCGGGATGACACCCAGCGCGCTGCCGAGTTGCCACACGGTGAGCAGCGCGAAGGGTGAGGCGAGCCGGATCAGCGCCCACCGGCGATCGGTCCTTCGGCTCTCCTTTTTCGGATTCCCTTGCGCCAGCGGCGTTATCAGGTCAGCGGGAGGTGTCACGGTTAGCCGACGCTACGCGCCGGCCGCGGGGCGCCGAAGGGTTAGATTCTGCGTGACGCGAAGCCGCCGTGGGCTCAGTTGAGCCGGAACGTCCCGGTCACCAGCGTCGGTGTCACGCTGACACCGTTGATGCTCGCGCGCGGGGCGCCGTCCGGCCCGAACTCGATGGGTCCGGCAGCGGTCAGGTTGCGCTTGTTGCGGACGTTGTTGCGGACGTCGAAGTCGCTGAGCTCGTCGAGGTTGAACGGATCGAAGTTGCGGTCGCCCTGGGCGAACCCGCTGAACTGCACACCGGTGGCGGAACCGTCGGGGCGCACCACCCAGGACGCGCGCACCCCCGCCGACTCCGCGGTGTACATGCCGGCGACCCCCGACACGGGCGCGGCGGTGAAGGCGTACTCGACGCCGTTCATCGTGACCGCGCCGGTCACGTCGGCGCCGTCGTACTCGGCGGTCAGCGTGTCGCGGAACCGCGACTTGAGGTCGATGCCGCCGTCGGCCTGGGTGCCGAAGAACCACGCCTCGTCGTCGATCCCGTTGCACGCGTAGGCCGCGGTCTCGGCTCCGTCGACGCTGATGCCGATCGTCATCGTCCTGCCGTCGGCCGCGGCCATGTCGGCCATGAAGCGTGCCGACTCCGGGAACGGCGCGGACGGCGAGGAGGTCCCGGTGGTCGCGTCGCTTCCGCACGCCGTGGTCAGCGCCATCAACGCGCCGATCCCGAGCAGCACGAGGTGTTTTCTCATGCCCCCAGCATGATCGGCCGCCACGCCCGGTACTTGGAGATTGTGTGGAGATTGCGTGGAGATCCGCGCGGTCAGGCGGCCAGGAAGGCCTCCACTTCGGCGCAGAACACCCGCCATGCCGGCTCGGTACCGGTGAGCAGGTGGTTGTTGCTCGCGAGCGCCACCAGCCGGGCGCCCGGTATCAGCGCCGCCAGTTCCTCGCCGCAGCGCATCGGCACGCGGTGGTCGTCGCGGGAGTGCAGCACCAGCGTCGGGCAGCGGACCCGGCCGCACTGCTCGCGGACATCGATGCGGCCGAACTCCTCCAGGAAGCGCACTGCGTTCTCCGGCGAGGTGGTGCGCCGCTGCAACTGGTCGAAGGCCGCCCAGTCCGCGCGGCTCCCGTCGGGCAGGAACTGTGCGGCGAACACCTGCCGGAACGCCGGGTCGTCCCTCCCCCACCCGACCCGAGCGAGGTCGAGATCCAATGCGGCAGCACGCTTTTCGTCGTCGGTATGGGCCCTGACCCCGCGTCCCGTCGGATATGCGCCGCACAGCACCAGCCGGCTGACCCGATCGGGATGCCGCGCCGCGTACGCCACGGCCACCGCACCGCCCTGGGACACCCCGAGCAGCGGGAACCGTTGCAGTCCCACGGCCTCGACCACGGACTCCAGGTCGGCCACCCAGTCGGCGAACGTGAACGCGCCGACCTCCCAGTCCGACAGGCCGCATCCGCGTTCGTCGTAGCGGATGAACCGGTGCCGCAGCGACATGTCGCGCACCCAGTGCCGCCACACCGGGCTCTCGACGTCGTAGCCCAGATGCGTCATCCAGTTCGCCGCGCGCACCAGCGGCGGTCCGTCGCCGGAGACGGCATAGGCCAACCGCGCGCCGTCGGCGGCCCGGGTGAAGGCGATGTGTCGCTGCGGCACCGGTTCATCCGCTACGACGAACGCGGATGCGGCCTGTCGGACTGGGAGGTCGGCGCGTTCACGTTCGCCGACTGGGTGGCCGACCT
>NZ_LMVQ01000172.1 GCF_001545925.1 Mycobacterium sp. NAZ190054
CGAAAGACTTGAACAGCGCGGCGATCTTGAGCTTGAGCTCCTCACGGCGACACGCTGCGGCGCTGGCTGACCGGCCCAGCCACTCGTAATATCCCGATTTCGACACCCCCAGCCAGGCCAGCATCTGGCTGCGTATCACCGGACACGGCACCACGGACGGCCGCGCCGACTGGGTCGCGTTCGGTGACGACGCGGCGGTATCCGGCGGGCTGGTCGGCGGCACCGCTGCGGCGCCACACTTCTGCGGCGACGCGATCGCCGACCCGCTCACCGGCCTGCACGCGGCCCAGGCGATCCTCGAATCACAGGCCAGGGGTGGCGGGGAGCTGGTCGAGATCGCGATGTCCGCGATCGCCGCGCACTACGCCGCACTACCCGCGAGCGATGAGAAAGACTGCAGCACAACACCGGCGGCGACACAACCGGGTCCGGCGCTGGGCGCCGACAACGACGCCGTCGACCGTCTGGTCGCCGCGCGGCTGGCCGGGCCGTGCTGATCCGGCGTGCCCTGCTGCTCGACGGCACCGCGACCGACATCCGCATCCGGGACCGGGTCGTCGAGGTGGCCGACGGCCTGACCGCCCGACCCGGCGAACAGGAGTACGACGCCGCCGGCGGCACCGTGCTGCCGGGTCTGCACGACCACCACGTCCATGTGCGTGCCGCCGCGGCGGCACTGCACTCCGTCCGGGTCGGCCCCGACGAGGTGCACAGCAGGGCCGAACTCGCGCAGACCCTCGCCGCCGCCACTGTCGGTGACGACGGATGGATCCGCGCCGTCGGCTACCACGACGCCGCCGCCGGACCACTGGACCGGCACGTGCTCGACGAGGTCGCGCCGGCGGTACCGCTGCGCGTGCAGCACCGCAGCGGCGCGCAGTGGATCCTCAACACCGCCGCACTGCGCCGCGTCGGGCTCGCCGATCACCCCGACGGACGGCTGCCCAGCTCGGATGCCGGCTGGGCGGTGCCGTTGCGCAGTGAACCCGACCTGGCGGGGCTGAGTGCACGCCTGTGCCGCGCCGGGGTCACCGGGGTCACCGATGCCACACCGGATCTCGAGGCTCCCGAAGAGCTGCGGCGCGACATGCGCCAGCGGGTGCGGTGCCTGGCTCCGGGCAAACGCATCCTGCACGACCACGACCTCGACCTGGACGCGCTGTGCGCGTGGATCACCGACCGGCACGCCGAGGACGTCCCGGTCGCGGTGCACTGTGTGACCGCCGCCCAGCTCGTCGTGACACTGGAGGCGTTGCGCAGCACCGGAACTCATCCGCGAGACCGCATCGAGCACGCTGCCGTGGTGCCCGACGGGAGCCTCGCCGACCTCGCCGCCGCCGGGATCACCGTCGTGACCCAACCGAACTTCGTGGCCGAGCGAGGCGACCAGTACCTCACCGATATCGACGCCGCCGAGCATCACGAGCTGTGGCGGGTCGCCTCGCTGTGCCGTGCCGGGGTGCCGGTGGCGCTGTCCACCGACGCCCCGTTCGGCGACGCCGATCCGTGGGCGGCGATGCGCGCGGCCGTGCACCGCAGCACCCCGTCCGGGCGGGTGCTGGGTGACGGCGAACGCGTCTCGGTGACACAGGCTTTGGCGATGTTCCTCGGTGAACCGGACCGGCCGGCCGTCCCCCGGCGGATCGAACCGGGAGCGGCGGCCGACCTCTGCATCCTGGCCACGCCGCCGCCGGCCACGCCGGCCGAACTGCACGCCGACGGAGTCGTCGCCACCATCATCGGCGGGGAGGTCGTCTACGAACGGAGCTGACGCTCAGGCTGCAGCCGGCGCGAACGCGGTCCGCAACAGCGCGCACTGACTGTTGAAGAACGACACCGACACAGACGCTTTCGGCGCGATTCCGTCGAATCCGTGGAACGCGCCGTCGACCACCATGACTTCGCACGGCACGCCGGCCTCACGCAACCGCTCGGCGTAGGCGAGGTCCTCGTCGTGGAACAGGTCCAGGGTTCCGACGCCGATCCAGGCCGGCGGCAGCCCGGCCAGATCCACCCGACGGGCCGGGACGGCCTCGTCCGGATCGGCGTCACCCAGATACGCGCGCCAGCCGAAGCGGTTGCTCGACTGGTTCCACAGCCGGTGTCCCGGGTTGTCCAGTCCCTTGCGGTGCACGGTGCGGTCGTCGAGCATCGGATACACCAGAACCTGTGCCGCGACGGCGATCTCACCGCGGTCGCGAGCAACCAACGCCAGCGCCGCGGCCAGCCCGCCGCCGGCGCTGGCCCCGCCGATCGCGACGCGTGCCGGGTCCACCGACGGCAGCCGGGACAGCCAGGTCAGCGCCGCGTAGCAGTCCTCGACCGGGGCCGGATAAGGATGTTCGGGCGCGAGCCGGTAGTTCACCGACGCGACGGTCGCGCCGAGCTCCCGCGCGAAGCGCCGGCACAGCACGTCGTCCTGGGCGGCATCGCCGATGACATAGCCGCCGCCGTGGATCCACAGCAGCGCCGGGCCCGCGCCGGGCGCGGCGCCGCGCGGGCGGAACAACCGAACCCCCACCCCGGAGGAGAGCGTGAGCACCTCGACGTCGTCGCCGGCGTCGTTGCTGCGCCACATCAGCCGGGACGCGGCCCGGAGGAACGGCAGGGTGACGGGTGTGATCATCTGTTTGGGCAGTAAGCGGGCACTGCGGCGCAGTTCGGGATGAAAATCGATGCGGGGCACCCGATCAGTATGCGTGCGTCGGTCAGCGCAGAAGCGGGTCTCGCGGCAATCCGAGGATCCGCTCGGCGATGGTGTTCCTGGTGATCTCGGAGGTGCCGCCGGCGATGGTCATCGCTCGGTTGCCCAGGTAACCACCGGTGAGCTGCGGGGCCCGGCCGGTGACCGCGGCGGTGCCGGCCAACTCGAAGGCGAGCTCGGTGAGCCGCTGACCCGACTCGGCGACCAGCAGCTTGGTCACGTTCCCCTCCGGTCCCGGCTCGGCACCCGTGATCGCCCGGGTGGCCCGTCGCAAGTTCAGCAGCCGCAGCGTGTGCAGCTCGCCGATCACCTCGCCCGCCTGCCTGACATAGCCCGCCGACGTCCCCGGCGAGCTGTCGAGCAACGCGATCAGGTGGTCCGGGGTGGTGCCCATCGGGGCGCCCGAGCCGCCGCCGATGGAGATCCGCTCGTTGCCCAGCGTCGCCCGCGCCACCAGCCAGCCCTTGTTCACGTCGCCGACGACATCGGCGTCGGGGACGAACACGTCGTCGAAGAACACCTCGTTGAAGTGCGAGTCGCCGGTGATGCCGCGCAGCGGGTTCACCGTGACCCCGTCGGCCTTCATGTCGATCGCCATCATCGTCACCCCGGCGTGTTTGGGGGCGTCCGGGTCGGTGCGGACCGTGGCCAGGCCCCACTGGCACAGGTGCGCCAGGCTGGTCCACACCTTCTGCCCGGTCACCCGCCAGCCGCCGTCGACCTTCCTGGCCGACGTCCGCACTGCCGCGGCGTCCGACCCCGCACCCGGCTCGGAGAACAGCTGGCACCACATCACCTGCCCGCGCAGCACCGGGTCCACCCAGCGTTCGCGCTGATCGTCGGTGCCGGCCTGGGCGATCGTCAGCGCCACCCACCCGGTGATCCCCATGTCGGGGCGCTCGACGTCGGCGAACTCCTCCTCGATGACCAGCTGTTCGAGCACGTTCGCGCCGCGGCCCCACGGCTTCGGCCAGTGCGGGACCAGATAGCCGGAGTCGACGAGGTGATCGCGCTGCTGATCGGCGGGCAGCGACCGCACCGCCGTCGCGACCTCGCGCGCCCGGCTGCGGTACTCCTCGGATTCCGGGGGCAACGGGAACGACGCGCCGCGGGCCTGACCGCTGCGCTGTGCGTCGACGATGTCGAGCACCGCGTCGGCGCCGTCGGCGCTCAGCGCGGCCAGCGTCCGGGCCCGGCGCAGATAGAGGTGCGCATCGTGCTCCCACGTGAACCCGATGCCGCCGTGCAGTTGAATGTTGTGCTGCGCGTTGAACACCTGCGCCCGGTTCGCCAGCGTCGCGGCGACCGCACCGGCGAACCAGGCGCTGTCCAGGTCCTCGGCGCGGGCGGCGTCCCAGGTGGCGGCGGTCGCGACCTCGGCGGCCACGAGCATGTTGGCGGCGTGATGCTTGACGGCCTGGAAGGTGCCGATGGTGCGGCCGAACTGCTCGCGCACCTTGGCGTATTCCACCGCCATGTCCAGCGCGGCCCAGCTCACGCCGACGGCTTCGGCGGCGGCCAGGATGCGGAACGCGGTCCTGGCGTTGCGGGCGGCGCCCCGCAGCACCCGGTCCTCGGGCACCGAAACCTCGCTCAGCGCCACGGCCCCGATCCGGCGGGTGGTGTCGAGACTTTCGAGTGGGCTGATCGCGACACCGGCTTCCCGGCTCTCGACGATCACCACGTCCGGCCCGGCGACCAGGACCAACACCGCGGCGTCCGGTGCGCCGAGTACTGCTGCGGCCTCTCCGGTGACGGTCAGGTCGCTCCCGACGGAGACGGTGCCCGACACGCCGAGCGCCGCGATCGTCTCTCCTCTCGCCAGGCCGGGGAGCAGCTCGGCCCGGGTGGGATCCGGTGCGCACCGGTCGATCACCACGGCGGCCGCGGCGCTGGACAGGAACGGGCCCGGCGCGAGGTGCCTGCCCTGGCACTCCGCGACGACGGAGAGTTCCTCGAGCCCGAAACCTGAACCGCCGAACTCCTCGGGCAGAGCCAGCCCGGTCCAGCCGAGTTCGGTTGCGGCCGACCAGATGTCGGCAGGGTGGGGGTCTCCGCCGTCGAGTGTCGCCCTGGCCTTGGCCGGTGCCTGCAGCCGGATGAGCTGGCCGGACACGGCCGCGGCGAGATCCTGATGGTCGTCGGTGATGGCGAGATTGGACGCGGTCACGGGCTTGCTCACGGGGAAGGCCTCACTGCTGAAGTTGACGGTCGTCGATCGACGTTATCGTGCGTCACAGCCCAGTCGGGTGTGTGAGCACCGTCACAAATTGACTACATCAGAAACATGAGTAGACAACTTCGCTCAGATTGTCGTTTGGATTCTGCGGCCGGGGGTACGCTCGCGCAATGACGGAACGGCCGGACACCCGGTATCCGGGGCCCACCTTGACTACCCGTTTGAAATGGTTGCTGAACGCGGGTCCGTCGGACTACATGCTGGCGATGAGCGTCGCGTCGGCGTCGCTGCCCGTCATCGGGAAACACCTTGAGCCCCTTGGCGCACTGACCGCCGCGGGGATCTGGGGCACCCGGCACGCCCCCGACTTCGTCGGGGCGCTGGCGAAGTCGCTGGTGACACCCAACGACGCCGAGAAGAAGCAGCAGGACAAAGACTGCACCAACGCGATCGCCGAGGCCGCGCTGCGGGCTGTGGTCGGAGCCAACGATCTGGAGATCGAGTGGCCGGCCGCCGAACGTACGCCGCCGGTCTGGAAGATGCGTGAGCACCGCCGGCACGTCCACCGCACGTCGGTGCGGTACGGTCCGCGCCCGTCCCAGCTGCTCGACGTGTGGCGTCGCGACGATCTGCCCACCGAGCCCGCTCCGGTGCTGATCTTCGTGCCGGGCGGAGCATGGGTGCACGGAAGCCGCATGCTGCAGGGCTATGCGCTGATGTCGCATCTGGCCGAGCAGGGCTGGGTGTGCCTCTCCATCGACTACCGGGTGGCGCCGCACCACCCGTGGCCCGCCCACATCACCGACGTCAAGACCGCGATCGCCTGGGCCCGCGCCAATGTCGACCGGTTCGGCGGTGACCGCAATTTCGTGGCGATCTCGGGAACATCGGCCGGCGGCCACCTCGCGGCGCTGGCCGGTCTGACGGCCAACGACCCGGAGATGCAGGGCGAACTCCCGGAGGGTTCGGACACGTCCGTCGACGCGGTCGTCGGGATCTACGGCCGCTACGACTGGGAGGACAAGTCGACCGTCGAGCGGGTCCGATTCATGGACTTCCTCGAGCGGATCGTGGTGAAGCGCAAGTTCGACAAGCATCCCGACGTGTACCGCAGAGCCTCGCCCATGGCGCGGGTCCATCCGGAGGCGCCTCCGTTCCTCGTCGTCCACGGCACCGGTGACAGCGTGATCCCGGTCGCCCAGGCACAGAGTTTCGTGGAGCGGCTGCGCGGCGTGTCCCGATCGGTGGTCGGCTATGTGGAGTTGCCGGGTGCCGGGCACGGCTTCGACATGACCGACGGTGCCCGCACAGGTGCCGTGTCGACGGCAATTGGCTTGTTTCTCAATCACATTCACCGAAACCGCAGTCTGATCGGGGCCAAAGAGGTTATATAGGCACCTCCGGTGGGGAAGGTGGCGCGGTGAAGAGGCTTCGTGGCTGGGACGCTGTGCTGCTGTACAGCGAGACCCCGAACGTCCACATGCACACGTTGAAGCTGGCGGTGATCGAACTCGACGATCTCGGCGGGGCGACGTTCGGTGTCGAGGAGCTGCGCAAGGTCATCCACAGCCGGCTCTACAAGCTGGACCCGTTCCGGTACGAGCTGATCGACATCCCGTTCAAGTTCCACCACCCGATGTGGCGGGAGAACGCCGAGGTCGACCTCGAATACCACGTCCGCTCCTGCCGCGCCGCCGCGCCCGGCGGTCGCCGTGAGCTCGACGAAGCCGTCGGCCGGATCGCCGGCACGCAGCTGGACCGCAGCCGCCCACTGTGGGAGATGTATCTGATCGAGGGTCTGGCCCGGGGCCGCATCGCGGTGCTCGGCAAGATCCACCACGCCCTGGCCGACGGTGTCGCCTCGGCCAACCTGCTGGCCCGCGGCATGGACCTGCAGGACAGTCCGGGGGCCGATCGCGATTCGTACGCCACCGACCCGGCGCCCACTCGCGGCGAGCTGGTACGTACCGCGTTCGCCGACCACATGCGCCAGATCGCCAAACTGCCGGACGTGGTGCGCTACACGGCCCAGGGTGTGCGCCGTGTCCGACGCAGCCCGCACAAGCTGTCCCCGCAACTGACAAGGCCTTTCACGCCACCGCCGTCGTTCATCAACCACATGATCGACGCGACGAGGAAGTTCGCCACCGCCACGCTGGCGCTCGACGACGTCAAACAGACGGGCAAACACCTCGGCGTGACCATCAACGACATGGTGCTGGCGATGTCGGCCGGTGCGCTGCGGAAGTTGTTGCTGCGCTATGACGGTCGGGCGGATCATCCACTGCTGGCCTCGGTGCCGGTGAGTTTCGACTTCTCGCGCGACCGGATCTCGGGCAACTACTTCACCGGTGTGTTGGTCAGCCTGCCCGTCGACGTCGAGGACCCGGTGGAGCGGGTGCACGCCGCGCACGACGCCGCGGCCGCGGGCAAGGAGAGCAACAACCTCATCGGGCCGGAGCTGGTCAGCCGCTGGTCGGCGTACTTCCCGCCCGCCCCGGCCGAGGCGATGTTCCGGTGGCTGTCGAACAAGGACGGCCAGAACAAGGTGCTGAACCTGCCGATCTCCAACGTGCCCGGCCCGCGCGAGCGGGCCCGGGTCGGAGGCGCGCTCGTCACCGGGATCTACTCCGTCGGACCCCTCACGGCCGGCAGCGGTCTCAACATCACCGTGTGGAGTTATGTCGACCAGATCAACATCTCGGTGCTGTCGGACGGAAAGACCCTCGAGGACCCGCACGAGCTCACCGCGGCGATGGTCGACGAGTTCATCGAGATCCGCCGCGCCGCAGGGCTTTCTGCCGAGCTGACCGTCGTCGAATCCGCCCTGCCCAACTAACCGCCGAAATGGCATTCCAGCAGGCCCACACTCGAAGTTTTGCTGCTGGAATGCGATTTCGGCGGAAGGGGTGGGGTGAGGGCGAGGGCTACTAGTGTCCTGAGTCATTAATTCGGGCGCAGTAGTTGGCGATGCTGGCCAGGATTTGATCGGCGGTCTTGGTCCAGACGTAGGGCTTGGGGTTGTCGTTCCAGGTGTCGATCCACGCTCGGATGTCG
>NZ_LMVQ01000173.1 GCF_001545925.1 Mycobacterium sp. NAZ190054
AGGCTCATGCACCGTCTGGGCCGCATCCCACCGATCGAATACGAGCAGGTCTACTACGCTACAAACACAGCCCACCCATCGGCTGCACACCAATAACCGAGTGTGTATCAAACCCGGGGCGCTTCAAGTTGACATTGCCAGCCATCGCCCTGAGTGTCGGAGTTTTATTGTGTCGGAGCCAATTCGAATGTCGGTGACCAATAATCGGTCGGAGTTATTGTATCGACCCATCCGCTGGGCCCGATCTACCGACGCCATTCTGGAAGTGCGGACATAGTTGTCGACCAGGGATGCTGCGTCATCGAACAGATACCACATGCGCGGATGACAGCCCTTTGCGATTGCCGCAGGTAGGTGCGCCTCGTTGAGGCCAGCAGCGTGTGGGGACCTCGCCGGCAATTCGAGCGTCAACAACGAGGCACCTTCGGTGATCCGGAGGCCGGAAGAAAACAGCAGATCAACCATTGCCCTGTTGCGGAGGGAGTTTCGGCCACGGAATGAGGGATCGCGAACACCTTCTAAGGTGTATCCCTCGATGCCGACACTTCTCCAGAGTCGATACGTCCGCGGCGTCACCCACTTGACCCGCTCGGCGACTACATTGCGGGACCGTACTGGGGTGCCTTTCGTCCTCGTGGAGCGCGGTGACGTCAAAAACTCACGTTCGACCGGATTGAACGAAACGTATGCGCGGGTGCGGTGCGAGGCCCACTTGTACAGCAATGTGATAGCTGCGAGCTCTCGATTGATCTTCGATCCGCTGACTGCGTTTTCATTAAGGTCGCGTCGTGAGCGCCAGAGCCAGTAGGTATCGACATCGGCTGGAGATGCGTCGCTCCACGAGCGATCCCGTGAAGCAAGGTATTCCACCCACATCCGAATATCGCCGGCGTACGAGGTTCTTGACGAGAGACTCAGCCTGGCGAAATGAGGAGAGCGGAAGAACTCGGATAGCCGCACATCGCAGCGGCCAACAGGGTCAATCAATACAGGGACATTGCGTCCGATGCCCAGCGCGCGTTCGCGCTCCGCAAGATCGGCGAACCCTGCCAGCAGTGGGTCGAGACTGACGTCCAGCGGCGCGTCACCGGTCCAGACGAGCGTCCAGTCAGTTCTCGCTTCCGGCGGTGTGTCCATCACCGCAGGGTAGGACCTGTCGCCACAAAACAGCCGCGCAACACGGCAAAATCCTGAGGAAACGCGGAAACGACATCCTGGACCGCGATCTGATCGACAAGACCTATGTGGCGATCTCGCGATGCCCACGAGCCGTCGCCACCGGAACCCTGCGGGATCCGTACACCAACGCGACGGTGCCGTTCGTCCGCGGCGCCCAGACCGGTGATGCCGTCCAGATCGATCACATCGTGCCGTTGGCGTTGGCGTGGGATCTCGGTGCGCGCACCTGGACCGACGAGATGAGGGAGCGGTTCGCCAACGACCCGGCCAACCTGCTCGCGGTGTCGGGTGGAGCGAACCAGGACAAGGGGGACAAGCCGCCGTCGGTCTGGATGCCGCCGAACGACGCGTTCCACTGTCAGTACGCCATGCAGTTCATCGCGGTGCTGCGCGGCTACGCGCTGCCCGTGGACGCGCCGTCGGCGCCTGTGCTGCGCGATGCCGCAAACACGTGCCCGGCCGCCTGACCGTTCGAACACGGGAGCGTCCGCGTCACGGTTATTGACGTCTGCAGCTAAATCTTGTTCCGGCGTTCTGCTGTCAAAAAACCGATGTCCGTGTGACGATAACCGACATCACAGAACGCTCAGCAAACGTCGGAGGGCAGGGACTCACGGTGAAGACTTCGGCAGTCCGCGACGTGGTGGCGAAAACCGTTGTGGCTCTGGCACTCGGCGCAGCAGCGGCCACCGCGACGGCGGTTGCGGCCATGGCGGACCCGGATCCCGGTGCGCCCACCGGTCCCGGCGACCCCCGTTGCGTGACGATGCCCACCGCGCCGCAGTGTCAAGGTGGCCCGTACGCCGCGCCTGCGCCGCCGGCCCCGCCCACCGGGCCCCTTGACCCCGGCTGTATGAGCAACCCCGCCGATGCCGCCTGCGTAGGAAGCCCGTTCCTGCCGCCGCCGCCAGTGGCCCCGCCGCCGCCGATCGCGCCGCCACCGATCTCTCCGCCGTCGATCCCGTCGCCGGCGATGTCGGGCGGCGGTACCGGTATGCCCGGGATGATCTGATCGGACGGTGTGGTACGCGGCTCAATCCCAGAGGCCCTGACCCAGGTAGCCGTCCTCTGCTGCGCCGGGCAGGATCGCGAACACCGCCGAGCCGATGGTCGTGATCCACGGGTTGAGTGCATCGGCCTGGGCCAGTCGCCGTTGCACGGGCACGAACTGCCGTGCCGGATCGCGTTGATACGCCGCGAAGATCAGCCCGGCGTCGGTGGTGCCTGCCGGCGGCGGGTCGTCGTAGTTGTAAGCCCTGCGCAGGAACCGTTCATCGTCCGAACGGTGCCGGGCCAGCGCGACGTGTGAGTTGGGCGGGATGACCGGGATGCCGTCGGCCGTCGCGCCGAGGTCGGGCTCGTCGAACTCGGCCGTCCCCGTCAGCGGCGCGCCGGTGTCGAGGCGACGTCCGACCGTCAACTCCTTGCTGGTGCGGTCGAGTTCGTCCCACGTGTCCAGTTCGGCCCGGATCCGCCGCAACACCAACACCGTGCCGCCGGCGAACCACGCTTGTCCGGACCCGTCGTCCCAGACGTGGCGGTCGAATTCGTCGGCCTCGCGGAGGTTGGCGGTTCCGTCCACCTGTCCCATCAGATTCCGCATGGTGGCATCGGGCCTGCCGGCACCGCGGGCGCTGCGGAATCCGCTCTGGCGCCATCGCTGAACCGTCATGGTGCGGACGTTCTTGAGCAGCACGCGCGCGGCGTGCGCGACGACGAGCGGATCGTCGGCGCAGATCTGCAGCAGAAGGTCCCCGCCACACCATCGTGGGTCCAATCGATCGGTCCCGAACGCGGGCAGCTCGGTGACCGAGCCCGGCAGACGGTGTGCCAGACCGACCTTTCCGAAGGTCTCGGGTCCGATGCCGACGGTGACCGTGAGCCTGGAAGGCCGGTGAGCGAGCTCGGGCTCGGTGTCGGCCAGGGCAGGACGGCCCTGGGTCAGCCGTGCCGCATCGGCGCTCCACAGTCTGAGTATCGCGGCCAGCGCTTCGCCGGCGGTACGGCCCTGGGGTGGAACAAGATCCACGGCCACGAACAGAGCGTGTGCTTGTGGCGGCGTGGTGACACCGGCCTGGTGCCGGCCGTGAAAAGGCTCCATTTCGTCACCGAAAACCGTTGCCGGATAGGAGCATTCAACTCCAGCGCAGCGGGTCAGGGACGCCGCGCCGGCCAGCGCGGCACCCCCGCCCAGTAGTCGCCGCCTGCTGATACGCCGCTGATGCGGCAGATCAACCATGACCATGTCCCTGCTCGCCCGGGTATTCTTCGTCGCCTCCGGCGAAGTCGCGGATCTGGGCGTGAACCGGCAGCGCCGATCCGTCTTCGAACACGACGGTGACGGCGACGTCGCCACCCGGGTGCAGTGGCACCTTGAGGTCCATCAGCATCAGATGGTCCCCGCCGGGAACCAATGCATGGCTGTGGCCCGGCGCGATCGCGATACCGCCGACTTTGGGCCGCATCGTGGTGCCACCGCTGCCGCCCCTGGCGATCTCATGGATCTCCACCCGTGCGGCGGAGGAGGACTCGGCACCGACGATCCGCACCGGACGCCCGCCGGTGTTGGCAAGCGTCCCGAACACCGCGGTCATCCCTGATTCCGCCGCGCGCACCCACGGGTCCTCGACCGTCACCGAGGCGGCCATCGCGGCATCGGCGTCCGGTCCCCCGGAGGTGCACGCCGTCGCCACCGCGAGCACCGCAATCACGAACAGTGATCTGATCCTGGTGTCAGGCATGACTTTTCGCCTTCCGTGTCTTCACCGCGCCGACGACGACGTCGATGACGACGAACACGGCCAACGAAAGCCCGAGCACCGGTAGGAACCAGCCGACGACCGCCGCGGCCGGGATCAGCGCACACAGCGCCGGCCGGGGCAGCCGTCGTAACCCTCCGCGCACCGGAGGCCGGCCGGCGGCCCATGCGGAACCGCGCGTCGGTCTGCGCTGCCACCACATCCGGTAGCCGCGCACGATCACGGTCAGCAGCGTGACCGCGATACCGAGCAGCAGCAACTGGTTGAGCAGCCCGAAAAGGAAGCCCATATGTGCGCGGATCCCCCAGTCGGCCAGTTTGGCCACCAACGAGTAGTCGCGCCAGTAGTCGATCTCCGCGGTGACCGTGAGGGTGCCGGGATCCACGACGGCGGCGTTCGTCGTCCACCGGTACGGCTTGTCGATCTCGCTCACCGTGACGCCCTGACCATGGTCGGCTGGCACGGTGATCTCCACCGGCAGTCGAACTCCTGCCCCCGCCGCGGCGTCCAGCACGGCGTCGTAGTCCGTCGGCGGTGGGGCGGCGCCGTGGCCGCGCGCCGGATGACCGGCGTGTCCGGCATGCCCAGCATCTCCTGGTAGCGCGCTGTCCAGTTGCGGCCGTTGCCAATTCAAAGCCGCCCTGATGTCGCTGACGTGCGCGCCGGCGTAGGTGGACCAGGTGATGCCGGTGGCGGACAGGAACAGCAGGCCGGCGAGCAGCCACACGCCGGTGGCGCCGTGCCAGTTCAGCGTGCGCGAACGGCCCCGAACGCTGCGGTCCACCGTCAGGATGCGGGCATTGCGGCCCCGCCGGCGGTCACCTGCGGCCCTCATCAGCCACAGGTACAGGCCGCCGAGCGCGATCACCCACAGCCAGGAGGCCGCGAGTTCACTGTAGATCCGGCCCGGCTCGCCGAGGTTGAGGTGGCGATGCAGACCGTCCAGCCACGTGCTGACGGGCAGATATCCGAGCCAGGTCACCTCGTCACCCAGGACCTGCCCGGTGTGCGGGTCGACGAACACCGCGCGCATCATCTCGTCGGCCGAACTCGGATCGGCGAAGTAGATCCGGGTGGACTCCGTCGCCGCGGCGGGCGGGCGTAATCCGGTCACGGCGAGCTCCGGGAACGCCGACTGCGCCGCCGCGATCTGGTGGGTCAGCGGGATCGCGGTGTCGGCGGGAGCCACGGCCAGGACGTCGCGGTACACCCACTTCTCGAATGTCGGTGCCAGCGCGTACAGGGCACCGGTGACGGCGGCGACGACGAGAAACGGCGCAACCAGTACACCGGCGTAGAAGTGGAGCCGGATGACGAGCGCGCGCAGGCGGTGTCGGGGGACCGCTGGATCGCGCGGCGGGGACAGGTCGAGGGTGTTTTCGGGACGGGTCATCGAAGAAGCCTTTGTCAGTCGTTGCGACATGGGCCGACGTCGACGCGCAAGGGGTCGGCGCCGGTGCGTGAAGACCGCAGCGCTGCGCTGCGGCCGAGAACACGGTGGTGAAGCGAGGGGACCGTCAGACGGTCGCAGGAACTCCCGGGGGAGCCCGCATCCCCAGCCCGGTGGCCAGAACGGGCCGGGCCGCAACGACTTTCAGGACCCACCGGATGATCCGGGCCCTGGGGCGGGTGGCGCGCTGCGCGAAGAGACGCAGCCAGCACAGCACCGATACGCAGACGGCGTAGAGATGTTCAGCCGCGGCGATGGCACCGCCGAGCAGGACCGCCGCGCCGAGGTGCATCGCCGTCATCGACGGTCCTGGCGCCAGTCCGTCGTATCCGTGGTGATGACCGGTCACGGTGAACGCCACATGGCCCAGAATCTGGGCGGCGCCCAGGGCGGTCGTCGTGGCGATCCAACTGGCGCCGCGCCTCTCGACGCGGAGATTCGCCGACAGCGCCCCGACCACCGCGCACAGCAACAGTGCGAGAACCAGGGAGCCGCCCTGCGGAAAGCCTCCGCCCGCCGCCGCATGGGCTCCGAAGGTCAGCGCCGCCGAGGACACCCCGACCAGGCCTCCACGCACCCAGCGGGCACGCGCCTTCGGCGTACGCATGCGCGAACCCTACCGCTCGTCGCCGAGTTCGGCGACGAGCCTCCTCAGAGCGGACAGTTCCCACGAATCCGACGCGCCGCGATGTTTCTGCCAGGCCGCGTGGGCTTCCTCGAACGCGGCCGCCGCGGGTACGCCCGTGGCGCGTCGCAACGCCGTCAGGGCCACCAGCAGCGCGCTGGTTCCCGCCGAATAGAGGGGATCGTCGGCCACCGCCCGGCGGCTCCCGCTAGAACCCGGTGTAGGTCTCGGGATCCGGCCGGAACCGGGTGCCCTCGTCGAGCCCGTTGAGGGCCGTCATCTGCTCGTCGGTGAGTTCGAAGCCGAACACGTCGAGATTCGACGCGATCCGCTCCGGCGACGTCGAGCGCGAGATCACGACGTTGCCCAGTTGCAGGCTCCAGCGCAGCAGCACCTGCGCCGGTGTCTTGCCGGTCGCGTCGGCGATCCCGGTGACGACGGTGTTGCTCAGCAGATTGCCCACACCGAACGGGCCGTAGGCCTCGGTGACGATGCCGTGTTCGGCGTTGACCGCCCGCAACTCGGACTGGTTGAGCAGCGGGTGCAACTCGATCTGGTTCACCGCCGGGGTGAAGAACGACAGGTTGATGATGTCGTCGAGGTGCTGGGCATGGAAGTTGCTCACACCGATCGAGCGGGCGAGGCCGACCTCCTTGGACTTCATCATCCCGCCCCAGCTGTCGACGTACTTGCCCTGCTCACCGGCGGGCCAGTGGATCAGGTACAGGTCGACGTACTCCAGGCCGAGGCGCTCCAGGCTCGCCCTGATGGCGTCCTGAGAGGACTGGAAGCCCAGATCCTCGGCCGCGAGCTTGGTCGTGATGAACAACTCCTCGCGGGGCACGCCGGACTGGGCGACCGCGCGCCCGACCGCGGCCTCATTGCCGTACGCGGCCGCGGTGTCGATCAGCCGGTAACCGGCCTCCAACGCCGCCAGAACCGACCGTTCGGCCTCGGCATCGGACAACTCACCCACACCGAGGCCGATCACCGGCATGGTGTTGTCGTCGTTGAGTGTGACGGTGGGGATGGCTGCCGCCGACGTCATGTCACCTTCTTTTCTGAAGTGGAATGCTCGCGAAGACTATATTGCCGCCAGCGATACAGGCCTAATCAGCGCCACACACAAGGAGCAACCGTGACCGAAACCGTGACGGGCCCCCTGCCCGGCCGATCCGAGCAGCCGCCGGCGCGCCGGAAGGTCAGCACCGGCGATGTGCTGGCGAACAAGATCGCAGGCGTCACGCTGCGTGCGATGCCGCACATCCCGGATCCGGTCAAGCGGATCCTGCTGGGCGGACGGTCGATCACCGTCGACGGGAACACCCTGGACACCACGATGCAGCTGATGCTCGCCGGCCAACACCTGCTCGGTCTCGACGGGCTGGTCGCCGACGACGACCATGTCGCCGCCCGTGCGCAGCTGGAGCTGCTCGCGGGCAGCTTCCCCAAGCGCACACCGGTCGCGGCGGTGACAGACCTCACCGTCACCGGCGCCGAAGGCCCGCGCACCGCCAGGCATTACCGCACCGACGAAGCCGCCGCGCCGCTGCTGGTGTTCTTCCACGGCGGCGGGCATGTGATCGGCAGCATCGCCAGCCACGACGACCTGTGCCGCGAGATCTGCCGAACCGGGGGATTCCATGTGCTGTCGGTGGACTACCGGCTGGCCCCCGAGCATCCGGCGCCGGTGACGGTGCGGTCTGTTACCGCCGCGACCGGTGTGCGGTTGGGGCAGGGGCCCGACGGAGAGTGCGGCGGCGACGGGGGGACGTGCGGGGGGTTGGGGGGCCG
>NZ_LMVQ01000174.1 GCF_001545925.1 Mycobacterium sp. NAZ190054
GCGCAGCGTGGACGACCACCTTGTTACCGGGCGGTAGATGGCCCGGTCGCGGCTATCTGAATCGTTCCTGTGAGTGAATGGACATACTCCTGAATGCCCGCGGGTATGTCACCCGCGTTAACCTCAGTAGACAGTGACCAGGGAATCTGAGCCTCTGGTTCTGATTCCGGCGCCTGCGTCCTTGCAGGCCTTCGCGAGATGCAGGGAGACGAGACAGCATGACCGCAGCGACCATTCCGGGACTGGACAACGCACCGACCAAGCACGAGGGTCTGCTCGCATGGGTTCGTGAGGTCGCCGAGCTGACCCAGCCCGACCGCGTCGCATGGGCGGACGGCTCCCAGGAGGAGTACGACCGGCTCTGTGCGCAACTCGTGGAGGCCGGGACGTTCCAGAAGCTCAATCCCGAGAAGCAGCCGAACTCGTACCTGGCGCTGTCCGACCCGTCGGACGTCGCGCGTGTCGAGTCCCGCACCTTCATCTGCTCCGAGCGCGAGATCGATGCCGGTCCCACCAACAACTGGATGGACCCGGGCGAGATGCGCGCCATCATGACCGACCTGTACCGCGGCTGCATGCGCGGGCGCACGCTGTGGGTGGTGCCGTTCTGCATGGGTCCGCTCGACGCCGAGGACCCCAAGCTGGGCGTCGAGATCACCGACTCCGAGTACGTCGTCGTGTCGATGCGCACCATGACCCGCATGGGCGCCAAGGCGCTGGAGAAGATCGGCGACGACGGCTTCTTCGTCAAGGCGCTGCACTCGGTCGGCGCGCCGCTGGAAGGCGGTCAGTCCGACGTGCCGTGGCCGTGCAACGACACCAAGTACATCACCCACTTCCCGGAGACCCGCGAGATCTGGAGCTACGGCTCGGGTTACGGCGGCAACGCGCTGCTGGGCAAGAAGTGCTACTCGCTGCGCATCGCGTCGGCGATGGCCCACGACGAGGGCTGGATGGCCGAGCACATGCTGATCCTGAAGCTGATCAGTCCGGAGAACAAGGCCTACTACATCGCCGCGGCGTTCCCGTCGGCGTGCGGCAAGACCAATCTCGCGATGCTGCAGCCCACCATCCCGGGCTGGCGCGCCGAGACCGTCGGCGACGACATCGCGTGGATGCGGTTCGGCAAGGACGGCCGCCTCTACGCCACCAACCCCGAGTTCGGGTTCTTCGGCGTCGCGCCGGGCACCAACTGGGATTCCAACCCGAACGCGATGAAGACCATCGCCGCCGGCAACACCGTCTTCACCAACGTCGCCAAGACCGACGACGGCGACGTGTGGTGGGAGGGCCTGGAGGGCGAGCCCGACCACCTGATCGACTGGAAGGGCAACGACTGGATTCTGCGCGAGACGGAAACCAAAGCGGCGCATCCGAACTCGCGCTACTGCACGCCGATCTCGCAGTGCCCGACGCTGGCCCCGGAGTGGGACGACCCGCAGGGCGTGCCGATCTCGGCGATTCTGTTCGGCGGTCGCCGTAAGACCACCGTCCCGCTGATCACCGAGGCCCGCGACTGGCAGCACGGCGTGTTCATCGGCGCCACGCTGGGCTCCGAGCAGACCGCCGCGGCCGAGGGCAAGGTCGGCACCGTGCGCCGCGACCCGATGGCCATGCTGCCGTTCATGGGCTACAACGTCGGTGACTACTTCCAGCACTGGATCAACATCGGCAAGCAGGCCGACGAGTCGCAGCTGCCGAAGGTGTTCTTCGTCAACTGGTTCCGCCGTGGCGACGACGGCCGCTTCCTATGGCCGGGCTTCGGCGAGAACAGCCGCGTGCTCAAGTGGGCCATCGAGCGCATCGAGCACAAGGCCGACGGCAAGAGCACCCCGATCGGCATCGTGCCGACCGCCGCGGACCTCGACCTGGAGGGGCTCAACGTGGACCCGGCCGACGTCGACGAGGCGCTGGCCGTGAAGGTCGACGAGTGGCGCGCCGAGGTTCCGCTGATCGAGGAGTGGTTCGAGTTCGTCGGCGAGAAGCTGCCGACCGGCATCAAGGACGAGTTCGACGCGCTGAAGACCCGCCTGGCCGAAGAGAGCTGATCCTTTTTCGCACCGCGAGCGTAGGTGTCTGCACATGGACACCTACGCTCGCGGTGCTATTTCACGCGAGCCTCCCACGCGCTAAGAGCCACCGCTCTTGACACCCGTCAACTACGGGGAAGTAAAGTCGGCGCATGCAGATCCGCGACACCGCCGTTGCCACCCCCGACAAGCCCGCCGTCATCATGTATCCCAGCGGGACCGTGGTGACGTTCGGGGAGCTGGAGGCGCGGGCCAACCGGCTGGCGCACCTGTTCCGGGACGCCGGTCTGGTCGAGGGTGACGCCGTCGCGATCCTGATGGAGAACAACGAGCACTTCCACGCCGTGATGTGGGCGGCGCGTCGTGCCGGGCTCTACTACGTCCCGATCAACACCCATCTCACCGCCGCCGAGGTGGCCTACATCGTCGACAACAGCGGCGCCAAGGCGATCGTCGGTTCGGCCGCGCTCACGGACACGCTGGCCGGGCTCGACGCGGAGCTTCCGCACGGACTGCCGCCGGTGCTGCTGATCGCCAACGGCCGGTTGGACGGCTGGCAGACCTACCCCGAGTGCGTGGCCGACAAGCCCGACACCCCGATCGCCGACGAGATCGACGGTGACCTGCTGCAGTACTCGTCCGGCACCACCGGGCGCCCGAAGGGCATCAAACGCGAACTGCCGCACCTACCGCCGTCCGAGGTACCGGGTTTGATGGCCGCGCTGGTGTCGTTCTGGATGCACCCCGACGCGGTGTACCTCAGCCCGGCCCCGCTGTACCACACCGCGCCGTCGGTGTGGTCGATGCAGACCCAGGCCGGCGGTATCACCACCGTCGTGATGGAGAAGTTCGACGCCGAGGGCGCACTGGATGCGATCGCCAAACACAAGGTGACCCACGGACAATTCGTCCCGGTGATGTTCACCAGGATGCTGAAACTGCCCGAGGACGTGCGCACGTCGTATGACGTGTCGAGCCTTGAGCGTGTCATGCACGCCGCGGCGCCGTGCCCGGTGGACATCAAGAAGCAGATGATCGACTGGTGGGGCCCGATCGTCGACGAGTACTACGCGTCCTCGGAGGCGCACGGGTCCACGCTGATCACCGCCGAGCATTGGCTGGAGCATCCGGGCTCTGTCGGCAAACCGCTCACCGGTGTCATCCACATCGTCGGCGAGGACGGCCGGGAACTCCCACCCGGACAGGCCGGCGAGATCTACTTCGAGGGCGGCTACGACTTCGAGTACCTCAACGACCCCGACAAGACCGCGTCGTCACGCCACCCGCAGGGCTGGAAGACGGTGGGGGACATCGGATATCTGGACGACGAGGGCTTCCTCTACCTGACCGACCGGCGCCACCACATGATCATCTCTGGCGGGGTGAACATCTATCCGCAGGAGGCCGAGAACCTGCTCGTCACCCACCCGAAGGTGATGGACGCCGCGGTCTTCGGCATTCCGGACGACGAGATGGGCCAGAGCGTCAAGGCCGTCGTGCAGACCGTCGACGCAGCCGACGCCACCGACGAGTTCGCCGCCGAGCTGATCGCCTGGCTGCGCGACCGCCTCGCGCATTACAAGTGCCCGCGGTCGCTGTCGTTCGAGGCGCAATTGCCCCGCACCGACACCGGCAAGCTCTACAAGCAGGAGCTGATAAAGAAGTACTCGTGAACAATCCGGTCGAGCTTGCGGGCGGTGTGCGCGTCGCCGTCGGAACCCCGTCCGACGACGCGACTTTCACGCTGACCGAACACACCGTCGACGACCGGCGCGCGGTCACGGTCGCGTCGGTCCCCGACGCGCTCGCCGCGTTGGACGAGCGCTGCCGCCGCTGGCCGCAGGCGGCCGCCGTGTGCGACGACGTGCTGCGCGCGTTCGATCCCGACGGATCCACCTTCGCCGGAGTCGTCACCGAGTCGCTGGCCTACTCGACGCTGCAGGCGGGCCCGGAGTTCGCCCGCTGGCTCGCCGAACGGGGCCCGGCGCAGGTTCCGCTGACCCCGGATCCTGTTGTGGCACACCGTGATCACAACCGGCTCACGATCAGGTTCAACCGGCCGCGACGGCACAACGCGTTCTCGACCGACGCCCGGGCCGCGCTTCTGGACGCCCTGGAGGTGGCCCGTCTGGACCCGGGTGTCGACGAGGTGGTGCTCGCCGGCAATGGCCCGTCGTTCTGCAGCGGCGGCGACCTCGCCGAGTTCGGAACGTTCGCCGATCCCGCCAGTGCGCACCTGGCCCGCACCCGGCACAGCCCGGCGCTGGTACTCGACGCGATCACCGCGCGCCTGGGCGGTTCCTGCCGGGCCGAGGTCCACGGCCACGTCCAGGGCAGCGGACTGGAGATGGCCGCGTTCTGCGGGACGGTGTCGTGTCACCCCGACGCGGTGCTGGGGCTGCCTGAGTTGGCCCTCGGGCTGATTCCCGGCGCCGGCGGCACCGTCAGCATCACCCGGCGCATCGGACGGTGGCGCACCGCGTATCTGGTGCTGTCGGGGCAGTCGATCGACGCCGAGACGGCGCTACGCTGGGGTCTCGTCGACGCTGTCAGCCCGAACGCCGCAACGTGACCCGGTAGGTGTACTGCTCGGGCAGGAACTGGCTGACGGCCAGCTCGAGCGGGCGCCCCAGGTCGTTGGCGTAGAGCCGATCCACCCGCAGCATCGGATGCCCGGGCGGGCATCCCACCGCGGCGGCGGCCGGGTCGTCGGCCGCGGTGACCGTGATCGACTGCGCCGCTTCGGCGATCGGGCGGTCCAGATGCGGCTCCAGCAGTCCGATCACGGTGTGGGTGCTCACCGCGCCGGTGCACAGGTGCGGCGAGCCGAGGACCGGAGCGGCGACCGCCGGCGGGAGGTGAACGATGGTGTGCCCGAACGGAATACCATCGTGCAGCCGGCGGAACCGCACCGTGTAGACGACGTCGCCGTCCTGCCGCAACCGGCTGGCCGCGTCGATGTCGACGCGGCGGTGCAGCCCGTCGATCACCTCCATCGTGGTGTCGACTGACAGGCTCATCAGATCCTCGATCGAACCGAGCCGGCGCAGGTACCGCCGGCCCCGGTCACCGGCGTAGCTGCCGCGGCCGGGCACCCGGTACACCACACCCTCGGCGACCAGATCCTGGAACGCGCGCCGCACCGTCTGGCGGGACAGGCCGTGCCGGGCCACCAGTTCGGACTCCGTCGGCAGCCGCGTCCCGTCGGGGTACTTGCCGGCGGCGATGTCCTCCCGAAGCCGTTCGCGCAGCACCTGATACGCCGGAGGCATCAGATGCCGCCCCGGGCCACCAACTGTCCGGCGATGACGTTGCGCTGGATCTCGTTGGTGCCCTCGCCGACGATCATCAGCGGCGCGTCACGGAAATACCGCTCGACGTCATACTCGGTGGAATAGCCGTAGCCGCCGTGGATCCGCACCGCGTTCAGTGCGATCTCCATCGCCACCTCGGACGCGAACAGCTTGGCCATCCCCGCCTCCATGTCGGCACGGGCGCCGCTGTCGTAGCGGTCGGCCGCGTGCAGCGTCAACTGCCGCGCAGCGGTCAGCTTGGTCGCCATGTCGGCCAGATAGTGACCGACGGCCTGGTGCTTCCAGATCGGCTGACCGAAGCTCTCCCGATCCTGCGCGTAGGCCAGCGCGTCCCCGAGTGCGGCCGAGGCCACCCCGAGCGCCCGGGACGCGACCTGGATGCGGCCGGTCTCAAGGCCTTTCATCATCTGGCCGAACCCCTTGCCCGCCACCCCGCCGAGGATCGCGGACTCCGGTACCCGGCACCCGTCGAACACCAGTTCACAGGACTCGACGCCCTTGTAGCCGAGTTTGGGCAGATCCCGCGACACCGTCAGCCCGTCGGTGGGGTTCTCGACCAGTACCACCGAGATACCCGCGTGTTTGGGTGTGGCGTCGGGATCGGTTTTGCACAGCAAGGCGATCAGGCCGGACCGGCGGGCGTTGGAGATCCACGTCTTGGCACCGGTGATCACCAACTCGTCGCCGTCGCGCCGGGCCATGGTGCCCATCGCCTGCAGGTCCGAGCCACCCCCGGGCTCGGTCAGCGCCATCGTCGCGCGCAATTCACCGGTGGCCATCGCCGGCAGGTAACGCTGCTTCTGTTCGTCGGTGCCGAACAGTGCCAGCAGCTTGGCCACCACGGTGTGCCCGCCCATCGCACCTGCCAGGCTCATCCAGCCGCGGGCCAGTTCCTGGGTCACCAGCACATAGCAGCGCGTGGACACCGGCGCCCCGCCATGCGCTTCGGGAACCGCCAGGCCGAAGATGCCGATCCGCTTCATCTGCTCGATCCACGCCTCCGGATACGTGTTGGCGTGCTCGACGTCGCGGACGGTCGGCTTCACGTCGCGGTCGATGAAGGTCCGCACCGTCTCCACCAGCAGGGTCTCTTCGCTGCTCAAGCCCTCGACCACGCACAGCCTCCCGACGTCGTAAATGTACGGCCATTTCCGGACGCCATATTGACACGCGAAGCGCAGGGCTGCCAGCATGGGCCGCTGTGACTTTGTACGGCCAAATCTCGGGGGGCCCCTACTTCGACGAGCTGCGTGTCGGGCAGGTCTTCGACTCCGCGCCGTCGATGACGTTGACCGCCGGCGTGGCCGCCACGCACCAGGCGATCATCGGCGATCGGCTCCGGCTGCCGCTCGACGCCGAGCTCACCCAGGCGGTGGTCGGGGCGACTGCGCCGCTGGCGCATCCGGCCCTGGTGTGTGACATCGCGATCGGCCAGTCGACCCTGGTGACCCAACGGGTGAAGGCCAACCTTTTCTACCGGGGTCTGAGGTTCTACCGGTATCCCGTCCTCGGCGACACCCTGTTCACCCGCACCGAGGTGGTGGGTCTACGGCAGAACTCGGCGAAACTCGGCCGGGCGCCGACCGGCCTCGCCGCGCTGCGTATGACGACGATCGACGGTGTCGGGCGGCTGATCCTCGACTTCTACCGGTGCGCGATGCTGCCGTTGAGCGGTGACACCGTGCAGACCGGCTTCGACGACGATCTGTCCGCAATCGGGTCCGACGTGGCCGCGGCGGCCGATCCGACCGCGGACTGGGACGCCGAGGCGTTCCGGGCCCGGGTGCCGGGCCCGCATTTCGACCCCGCGACGGCCGGAACGGTGCTGCGCAGCACCGCCGACGTGGTCAGCAGCGCCCCCGAGCTGGCCCGGCTGTCGCTGAACATCGCTGCCACCCATCATGATTCGCGTGTGGGCGGGGAACGTCTGGTCTACGGTGGGCACACCATCGGCCTGGCTCTGGCCCAGGCGAGCCGGCTGCTGCCCAACCTGGTGACGGTGCTGGGCTGGGAGTCCTGCGACCACACCGGGCCGGTGCACGAGAACGACACGCTCTACAGCGATCTCACCGTCCAGGGCGCTGATCCGCTTCCGGACGGCCGGGGCGGGGTGTTGCGGTTGCGCTCGGTGGTCTACGCGGTCGGACCGGACGAGGACAGGCCGGTGCTGGACTGGCGGTTCAGCGCGCTGCAGTTCTGACGGTTCACCGTCGCGCGGTTCTGAATCACAATGGTCTCGTGACGCCCGTGCCCATCCCCGCCGCCGTACTCGAGCAGGCCCGCTCGACCGCGGAAGCCGTGGCGGCACGCGCCGGGATCACCTGGCCGCCGGCCCGCTCGGCGGGATTGCCCTGGATGCCGAACTTGGTCGCCAGCGTCACTTCGTCGCGGCGGTCGGCGAGCAGGCGCGCGATGAGCCGTTCGTTGTCACCGGAACCG
>NZ_LMVQ01000175.1 GCF_001545925.1 Mycobacterium sp. NAZ190054
GGTGCTTGAAGGCCAACGATCTGGCCATCCAGATATACGGAGGTTACGGCTACACCCGAGACTACGACGTCGAGCAGCACTACCGCGACAATCGACTGAACCGAATCCACGAGGGTACGAACGGCATGGTCTCGAAGCTGTCCTCGGCGCTGCTCGCCGCAGACGCCGGGGTGCCGGTGCTGCTGGCCGCGGCCAAGGATGCCGCCGCCGCGTTCGCGGACGCGTCGGTGGGCACGGTGTTCGCGCCGCGCCGGGAACGCATGTCGGCGCGCCGGTTCTGGGTGCGCTACGCCGCCGAAGCCTCCGGCGCGTTGACCCTCGACCAGGGGGCGGTGAAAGCCGTGGTGCGGCAACGCCGTTCGCTGTTGCCCGCCGGTATCACCGCGCTGTCCGGCCGGTTCTACGGCGGGGACGTCGTCGAGTTGCGCGACCAGGACGCGACCATGGTCGCCCGCGGGGTGGTGGCCTACGACGCCGCGGAACTGGCGACGATGCTGGGCCGGTCCACCTCAGATCTACCCGCCGAGATGCGCAGGCCTGCGGTGCATGCCGACGACCTGGTGGCGGTGTAAGCGATTTGTGTGCGCTTTGTTGCGGTGAGCGCTCTGCGCTGAGCGCTCCTAAACGTACACAAGTCACGGCGTCAGCCGGGAAGTGGCAGGGCCCAATGGTCGACCACCTTGCCGTCTTCGACGCGGATCATGTCGAGTGCGAAACCGACCGGCTCTCCCGTGTCGGCACGGGCGATCCGATACCGCGTGGCCACGGTGTCACCCTGGCTGATGCGTTGTTCCACACTCATGTCCAATCCCGCCGAACTCGTGGCCATGTGCGTCCATTTGGCCACCCAGCCCTGGTGCCCGGCAGGAGCTCCGGGCAGGGCTGCATGATCGACCGCGTCCTCGCTGATGAGCTCGAGCGCCGCGTCGAGTTTGCCATGCAGGACGGCCTCTGACATCGCGCTGACCACAGCCTGAGGATCCGTCATGGTTTCCTCCTTGTCCTGTTCCGGGGAACTCCCCAATAATCAAGCTATGTCCACGAGTCTAAGTGGGGAACTCCCCGGATTGCAAGGCTGATGTCGCAGCCGCTCAGTGGTCTGCTGAGGCCCCCCAAACGAGCCGATGCTCGGCGCAATTACGAGGCGCTGCTTGCCGCGGCCGCAGAGGCGTTCGTCGCCCATGGCACCGACGTACCGCTCGACGAGATCGCCCGCCGCGCAGGCGTCGGCAACGCCACGCTCTACCGGAACTTCCCCACCCGCCATGAACTGATCGTCGCCGTCTGCGTCGGAGAGGTGGAGGCGCTGCGCGACCACGGCGAGCAGCTGGCGGATACGCCGCCTCGTGAGGCGTTGATCGACTGGCTGGACAGGTTCGTCGACCACATCGCCACCAACAAGGGCTTGGCCGCAGCCTTGATGACGGATGCCCGTGAGGATTCGGCGCTGATCGAGGCGTCCAACAAGGTGATCAGCCAGACAGTCGAGACCCTGCTGGACAGAGCCCGATCGGCGGGCGTGATCAAGCCTGAGATCGATGTCGTCGACCTGATCAACCTCGCGAACGCCGTCGCGGTGATCGCGGAATCCCAAGGACTGGCCCCCGCACAGCGAATGCTGCGAATGTTTTTCGACGGCGCCGCGGCCTAGGCCGGAATCGCCACGAGTTCTTCCGAGACGATCGCGTATGCGGTCGCGCGTCACGGCGATGGCCGTCCCGTCCCTGCGCGCGTTGACTGGCGGCAACGTCAACCGCGGAGGAACCTCATGAAGATCGCCGTACTGGGAGCGATCGGGAGCCTTGGCCGCCCAATCGTCGAACAGGCCCTCGCCGCAGGGCATCACGTCACCGCGTTGATCCGCGACCCGTCGCGGATGGCGCAGCACTCCGCGCTCGAGATCGTCGCCGGCGACGCGACCGACCTTGACGCGGTACGCCGTGCGTTCAGGGGCAGCGACGCGGTCGTCGACGCCCGGCGCGGGCGACAGTCGCGGCAACCTCGACTTCGTGTGGAAGTACCTGATGTTCGGGCTGCTGCTGCGCACGGCCTACGACGACCACCAGCGCCAGGAGCAGGCCGTCACGGGCAGCGGACTGGACTGGACCATCGTCCGGCCGTCGGCGTACACGGACGGCCCGCGCACCGGAAGCTACCGGCACGGCTTCGGGCTGGACGCCGAGGGATTGCGGCTGAAGATCTCGCGGGCCGACGTCGCCGAGTTCGTGTTGCGTCAGCTCGGGAGCGACGAGTACTTGCGTCGCGCCCCCGGTGTCTCGAACTAGCAGGCCGTGTTGGCGACCGCAGGCAGCTCGTCGGCCAACAAGGCCAGCATCGGTGAGCACCCGGCGTCGACCTTGATGGTCGCCAGGTCGTCACCGCGCGTCGGGCCCCGGTTGACTATGGCGATCGGCATCCCGGCGGCCGCGGCGTGCCGGACGAACCGGTAGCCGGAATACACCGTCAGCGAGGACCCGGCCACCAGCAGCGCGTCGGCATCGTCGACGAGTGAGAATGCCTGCCGCACCCGGTCTTTCGGCACGTTTTCGCCGAAGTACACGATGTCCGGTTTGAGCATGCCGTCACAGAGCGGGCAGTCCACCACTCGGAAGGACGCCGTGTCGGACACCACGGCGTCGGCGTCGGGGGCGACCGCGATGCCGCCGAGCACCGCCGCTGTCTCCGCGAAGCCGGGGTTCGACTCTTCGAGAAGCTCGGCCAGCGCCGCGCGCGACATGGTGTGCCCGCAGTCCAGGCAGATCACCCGTGCGTAGGAACCGTGCAGATCGATGACCCGCTGACTACCCGCCTTGGAGTGCAACAGATCGACGTTCTGGGTGATCACCCCGGTGACCACACCGGCACGTTCGAGCGTGGCCAGGGCGCGGTGTCCGGCATTGGGCAGCGTCTGATCCATGTGCCGCCACCCGAGATGATTGCGCGCCCAGTAGCGCCGGCGGAACTCCCGATCGGAGGTGAACTGGCGGATGGTCATCGGATTGCTCGGCGGCGAGTCCGGGCCCCGGTAGTCGGGGATCCCCGAGTCCGTCGACATGCCCGCGCCGGTGAGCACCACGACACGTCGGCCGTGCAGCAGCGCGACGAGTTCGGGTGCTTCCACCTCACCGAATGTAGGCGATCAGCCCCGGCGGCTGTGTTCGCGCTGGTCACCCCGTCAGACACGCGCCGGGATGGGGCGATGCATATCCAGGACGGCCACGGGCAACAATGAGGCATGGACTTCTACTCGGCTTATCAGCAGGGCTTCGTCCGGGTCGCGGCGTGCACCCAGCGGGTGGCCATCGCCGATCCCGCTGCGAACGCGGAGTCGGTGCTGGACGTCGCGCGCGAGTGTGACGCCGACAGCGCGGCGCTGGCGGTGTTCCCCGAGCTGACGCTGTCGGGTTATTCGATCGAGGACATCCTGCTGCAGGACGCGCTGCTGGAGGCCGCGCACGAAGCGGTGCTGGAGGTGGCGGCCGGGTCGGCGGGCCTGATGCCGGTGCTGGTGGTCGGCGCACCGCTGCGGTTGGGCCACCGGGTCTACAACACCGCCGTCGTCATCCACCGCGGCCGGGTGCTCGGCGTGGTGCCGAAGTCCTATCTGCCGACCTACCGGGAGTTCTACGAACGGCGCCAGCTCGCCGCCGGCGACGACGTGCGCGGAACCATCAGGATCGGCGACGCCGACGTCCCGTTCGGGCCCGACCTGTTGTTCACCGCCTCCGACGTACCGGGTTTCGTGCTGCACGTGGAGATCTGCGAGGACATGTTCGTGCCGATCCCGCCGAGCGCCGAGGCCGCGCTGGCCGGGGCGACGGTGCTGGCCAACCTGTCCGGCAGCCCGATCACGATCGGCCGTGCCGAGGACCGTGCCCTGCTGGCCCGCTCGGCATCGGCGCGCTGCCTGGCCGCCTACGTGTACGCCGCGGCAGGAGAGGGGGAGTCGACCACCGACCTGGCCTGGGACGGCCAGACCATGGTGTGGGAGAACGGCGTGTGCCTGGCCCAGTCCGAACGCTTCCCGTCCGGTGTGCGGCGCTCGGTCGCCGACGTCGACCTCGAACTGCTGCGCGCCGAGCGGATGCGGATGGGCACCTTCGACGACAACCGGCTGCATCACGGGATCGCCGCCGACGGGTTCCGCCGCATCGAGTTCCTGCTTGACCCCCCGCCCGGGGACGTCGGATTGCGCCGCAGGGTCGAACGGTTTCCATTCGTGCCGTCGGACGCCTCACGGCTGCAACAGGATTGCTACGAGGCGTACAACATCCAGGTGTCCGGCCTGGAGCAGCGGTTGCGCGCGATCGGGTCGCCGAAGGTGGTGATCGGGGTGTCCGGCGGCCTCGACTCCACGCACGCGCTGATCGTGGCCGCCCGCGCCATGGACCGACTGGGCCGGCCGCGCAGCGACATCCTGGCGTTCACACTGCCCGGGTTCGCGACCGGGGACCGCACCAAGGGCAACGCGGTCCGGCTGAGTGAGGCGCTCGGCGTGACGTTCTCCGAGATCGACATCCGCAAGACGGCGGAGTTGATGCTGACCGAGATCGACCACCCCTTCGCGCGCGGTGAGAAGGTCTACGACATCACGTTCGAGAACGTGCAGGCCGGCCTGCGCACCGACTACCTGTTCCGGCTGGCCAACCAGCGCGGCGGAATCGTGCTGGGCACCGGCGATCTGTCGGAACTCGCGCTCGGCTGGTCCACCTACGGCGTCGGCGATCAGATGTCGCATTACAACGTCAACGGGGGGGTGCCCAAAACCCTGATCCAGCACCTGATCCGGTGGGTGATCTCGGCAGGGGAGTTCGACGACGCGGTCAACGAGGTGCTGCAGTCGGTGCTCGACACCGAGATCACCCCCGAGCTGGTTCCCAGCGGGGAGGACGAGGAGATCCAGAGCAGCGAGGCCAAGGTCGGACCCTATGTGCTGCAGGACTTCTCGCTGTTCCAGGTGCTGCGGTTCGGATTCCGCCCGTCGAAGGTGGCCTTCCTGGCCTGGCATGCATGGAGCGACGCGTCCCGCGGGGACTGGCCGCCGGGGTATCCCGACGACAAGCGTCCGGCCTACTCGCTGAAGGAGATCCGGCACTGGCTTCAGGTGTTCGCGCAGCGGTTCTACTCGTTCGCACAGTTCAAGCGCTCGGCACTGCCGAACGGCCCCAAGGTCTCCCACGGTGGGTCGCTGTCACCGCGCGGGGACTGGCGCGCCCCGTCGGACATGTCCGCGCGCACCTGGCTCGACGAGATCGAACGGTCGATTCCTACCGAGTAGCGGTACCCAGGCCGGGAACGAAGCGGCCGACCGTCGCGAGGTAGTCGCGGTACGGCGCACCATGCACGGCGCGCAGGTACGGTTCCTCGACCGCGCGGACCTGCAGCTCGATCGTCACCACCAGAATCGCGAACCCGGCGATGGCGACGGCGTTGGGAGTCACGAGCATGACGCCGAACGCGAACACGATCATCGCCGAGAAGATCGGGTTGCGGACCCGGGCGAACACGCCGGTGCGGACCAGCGTCGTCCGCTCCGACGCGTCCACGCCGATGCGCCACGCGTCCCCCATGTCCAGCTGCGCGTAGACGGTGGCGGCGATGCCCGCCGCGGCGACCACTGCGCCGGCCGCGTGAATCCACCCGACACTCAACAGCGGGTCGACCAACCCGGCCCACTGCAGCGCCGGTGCCGCGACCGCCACCGCGATGGCGACGACGAAACCCACCCCCGCGACCCATTCCACCGAGCCGGGCCTTCCGCTGACGCCCTTGAAGCCGGTGGAACCGGTGCGGCGCCACTGGACCCAACTGCGCCAACCGAATCCGAGCGCGGCGAAGACGACGAACAACGTCAGCGCGGTCGCAGGCATCAGCAGCACGGGTCACCGCGCCAGGCGTTGCGTCCCTCGCGCACGGCCAGTGCTGCGATGCCAAGTGCGGCAACAGGATCGGCCCATGTCCAGCCGAACGCCGCGTGCAGGACCAGTCCGACGAGTAGCACGGCCGAGAGGTACGTGCACAGCAGCGTCTGCTTGGAGTCGGCGACCGCGGAGGCCGAACCGAGCCGGCGTCCGGCGCTGCGCTGGGCGTACGACAACACGGGCATGATCACCAGGCTCGCGACCGCGATCACGATGCCGATCGGCGACGGTCGGGTGTCGCGCACCCCGGCCAGCGTGAGTACCGCATCGACGCTGACGTAGCAGGCGAGCGCGAAGAACGAGAACGCGATGAATCGCAGGGCGGCCTTCTCACGCCGCTCGGGGTCCTCGGCGGAGAACTGCCAGGCCACCGCCGCCGCCGAGGACACCTCGACCAGGGAGTCGAGCCCGAAGCCGATCAGCGCCGCCGACGACACCCGGGTGCCCTCGGCCAGCGCGATCACGGCCTCGGCCAGGTTGTAGACGATCGTCGCGGCGACCAGGAACCGGATGCGGCGGGTCAGGACGTCGCGCTGGTGTGCCGTCACCGCCATCAGCAGCACGCCTGCTCGTCAGCAACCGGGCAACACGCCGGGTCGACCTCCAGCACCAGGCCGACCAGGTCGGTCAGCGCGTGGGCGATCCTGCCGTCGGCCAGTTGGTAGCGGCTGCGCCTGCCCTCCCGGCCGGCCGTCACCAGCCCGCAGCCCCGCAGGCAGGCGAGGTGGTTGGACAGGATCTGGCGGGACACCCCGATCCGGTCGGCGAGCTCGGACGGGTAGCCCGGCCCGTCCCTCAGCATCAACAGGATCTGGGCGCGCGTCGGATCCGACAGCGCATAGCCGAACCGGGAGAGCGCGTCGCCGCCGAGTGCCGTCCGCATGACGCCGACAGTACATCAAGCGCTGTATTCAGAAAACCCTGAACTGTTCAGAGCCTGCCGTCGATGCGCAGCTCCGGGTGCACCCACTCCGGGGACCGGCGCTCCTTGAAGGCCATGAACCCTTCGATGGATTCAGGTGCCCCGAGACTGGCCTGCATGCCGATGCGGTCGTAGAGCCCGATGTAGTTGTCCAGGCTGGACTTGACCACCGTCCTGGCCGCCGGCGCGGTCCGGCAGCACTGCGCCAGCACCTCGCGGGCGGCTTCGGCGAGTTCGTCGTGCGGGACCACCCGGGCGACCATGCCCCAGTCGTGCGCCTCCTCGGCCGTCAGCGTCCGGCCGGTGAACATCAGGTCGCGGGTGCGGACCGGCCCGATCAGGCGGGCCAGCATGTGGCTGTAGTAGGTGTCGGCGATCCCGCGGTACAGCTCGGGCACCCGGAAGGTGGCCCGGTCGCTGACCACGGCGATGTCGGCGCACAGCGCGATCTGCAGTCCGCCGCCCTGACAGAGCCCGTTCACCGCTGCCACCACCGGTTTGGCGGACTGGCGCAGCGTGTCGAACGGCAACGCGTCCATCCCGAGCGCGGGCCCGAAGGTCATCCAGTTGTCGGCGCCGCCGCCACCCATGTCGCCGCCCGGCGCGAACACGTCGCCGGTGCCGGTCAGCAACAACCCGGCCAGGTCCGGGTCGCTCTCGACATGCTTGACCGCGTACTTGATGCCGAAGTACATGGCCGGCGTCATCGCGTTGCGCGCCTCCGGGCGGTCGAGCCTGCAGACGCCGAACGGCCCTTCCCGGGTGAAGTGCAGGAACGGCGTACCGAGCCAGTCACCTTCTGGCCGGTCGTCACCAGTGTCTCCACCGCGACGCGGGATTTCGGATCGTCGGCGAGCAACGCGTCGAGCACCGAGTCGCTGATGGCGTCACAGATCTTGTCGGGGTGTCCCTCGGTCACCGACTCA
>NZ_LMVQ01000176.1 GCF_001545925.1 Mycobacterium sp. NAZ190054
TCACCCGACGAGCAGCCTCCACCTTGAACTCCGGTGTGAACGACCGACGCGTCCGCGACATGTCGACATCCTTCCAGCAGGACACCGTCCCGCTATCTCAGGTGTCCACTGAAACTGGGGAACCTCCGACGTACTGGCCGATGAACCGTGCGGCCTTGTGTCCGCCGGATATGACTGCCTCGAATAGTCGGCACGTGCTGAGCGGTGTGGGGCATGGCGCAAGGTTGGAGTAGGGCACCGACTCCTGGATGGAGATTGATCGTCGCGCGCGGTGGGTCGCACGCCCAAACCCGTTCCTCGATCTGAAGAATCAGTACCGTGTTGCGCAAGTTGAGCTCCCTCATCAGGGCGAGGTGGTGCCGCCTACTGACCGCACGACGAGGCAGATTGTCGGCGCATACAGTCACCCACATGAGGAAGTGCGCCGCGCCGATCCGGATGGTGTGAAAATGTTCGAGCAGCATGATCGATGGTGTGGCTTCTCAAGTTTAATGTCCTTTTCTCAACCGAAATGTCCAGACGATGTCCAATTGGACATTTGAGTGAGAACTGCGGCAGTGCTCACCGCCATCGATACGGCTGGCAAGCTGATCATTAGTTAGTTAGCCCGTTGGTGGAGACCGTACGGTGGGCAGCCGGCCTGCCGGGCGGGACCGCAAGGCGCCCGTTTACAGGTCCGTGATTCGGGTGTCGGCGATGGTCTCGGCGAAGGAGGTGCCGAACAGCGCTGCGGGGGTCTGAAATCCGGGGTGATGTTGACCGCGTAGAGCTCGTCGGGCGGCTTCGGCTGCGGCCAGGGGGGTGAAGGTGTACCCGTTCACCGTGTCGAGGACCGACCGCGCCACCGTGCCGTCCGCTCCGATGACTTCCACGGCGGCGTGGTAGCGATCGGCCGTCCGCTGCTCGGCTGACGGGCCGTCGGGAAGGGCAGCGAGGTCACCTTGCGGGAAGGCGTCTCCGGAGACGTACACGAAGGTCTCGATGTGGGGGATGGCTGTGGCCCGCCAGATGGTCACTAGGTCGGGAAGTGTTGCTGCAGAACAACTTGTCGCTCCACAGCCGAAGTCGAAGTCCCGGCGGTCATCGGGGTTACGAGCGACGAGTTGACCGTCGAGGCGCCGGAGGCAGTCGGTGGTGAGATTCTGGGCGGCGCTGATGGCTGATCCCCGTGACATGGATCCGGCGACGTGCAGCGCGATGTGGACGTGCTGTGGGTTGTTGACGCGTTGTGCGGCGTGGCCGGCCAGGCAGCCGAGCATGGCGACGCTGCCGCCACTTCCGGGAAGCAACATGACTTCAGCGCCCTGGGCTGTCGAGTCGAGTTCCTCAGCCAGGTGGTAGCTGTCGAGTTCGGCTGCGACATCGAGATAGTGAGTCCCTGTGCGGATTGCGGCTTGCATGAGTGGTTTCGCAGTCCGCATGAACGGCCCGGCGCAGTTGAGGACGACGGTGATGTCCGACAGCGCAGTGTCGATTGCGTTGTCGTTGTCGAGGTCGAAGGTTCGATGGGTTGCCTGGAGTTCGTGGGCCAGTGCTGCCAGGCGGGCGTGGTTCCGCCCACCGAGGACGAGATCGAGTCCGGCTGCGGCGGCGTGTTCGGCCGCCATGCGCCCGGTGTAGCCGGTGGCTCCGTAGATCATCAGAGTGGGCATGGTCAGTGCTGCCAACTCTTGTAGACGAATTCGAGGCTATAGCCGTCGGGATCGAGCACATTGGCGGCGTAATAGCGCGGGTCGTAGTGCAGACGCGGCCCGGGTTGTCCGTTGTCGGAGGCGCCGGCGGCGATGGCGGTCGCATAGGCGGCGTCGACCTGCGCTGTGCTGTCGGCGACGAAGCCGACGTGCGCGGCACGGCCCTCGACCGTTCCGTGGCGCAGCCAGAAGATCATCCGTCCGTGGGCGCCGAAACCCTTGAGGTCGGGGTGCCCTGGTGGGCCGTCCTTGCCCTCGTAGTCCAGGCGGGTGGTGATGCCCAGAGGCGCGAGTGCTGCGGTGTAGAAGGCGATGGAGCGATCCAGATCGCTCACCGACAGGAAGATGTGGTCGAGCATGGTAGGTCTCTTTCCCGGTTAGATGTTGAAGCCGCCGGCGACTTCGATGTTTTGGGCGTTGATCCAGCGGTTGTCATCGGCCAAGAGGCTGGCCACGGCGGTGCCGACCTCCTCGGGTTCACCGACGCGCCCGAGCGCGGTTTGGGCGGCGAGGAGGGCTTCGAATTCGTCGTTGAGGCCCCCGCCGAGTTCGGTGCGGATGGCCCCGGGTGAGATGGAGTTGGCGCGAATTCGGCGGTCGCCGAGTTCTTTGGCCAGGTATCGGGTGAGCACTTCGAGCCCGCCTTTGAAGCTGGCGTAGGGCGCGACTCCGGCGGTGGCCACGCGGGTGGTGGCGCTGGTCATGTTGACAATGTGGCCGCCGTCGGCGATCAGTGGCAGCAAGGTCTGGGTGAGGAAGAACGGTCCTTTGAGGTGGACGTTGAACAGTCCGTCGAACTGTTCTTCGCTGACGGTGGCCATCGGGTTGTAGAGGCCGTAGCCGGCGTTGTTGACCAGGTAGGCGAATTCGGTGCGGCCCCAGGTGTTTTGCAGTGCAGCGCGGACGTCCTCTCTGAATGCCGGGAACGACGTACTGTCTGCGACGTCGAGTTTCAACGCCACCGCGGTGCCGCCGGCTTCGGTGATGTGGTCGACGACACCGGCGGCGGCGTCGGGATTGCTGTTGTAGGTGAGGATGACGCCGATGCCGCGGCGGGCGCAGGCCAGTGCGGTCGCTGCGCCGATACCGCGGCTGCCTCCGGTGATCAGGGCGATGCTCATGGTGTGCCTTTCCAGACGTGGTGGTGACACCGAGTCAACCGGCGTCGCCACTGCTGGGGAAGGGCGCGTCTTCCTGGGTGCGCTGCACCTAGGAACCGTCGGAGGTGACCTTTAGATGCGTTCGTGTCGGCGGGTGGCGTCGAGTGCTCCCAGCAGGGCCAACGCGTCCGCACTCGGCGATCCGGGTGCCGCGGTGGCCACCGTCAGTTGCTGGCCAGGGCTGCTTCGGACATCGAAGGTCTGATAACTCAGCTCCAGCATCCCGACGTCGGGGTGGCGGATCTTCTTCTGCGTGACGGTGAGGCCGGCCACGGCGTGGTCGTCCCACAGCTGGCGGAAATCGGCACTGTCGCGGTGCAGCCGGGCGATGAGCGCGGCGACCTCCGGGTCGGCAGGAGCTGAGCCTTGGGACAGCCGCAGGGCGCTGACCGAAGCTTTGGTGACATCGCTCCAGTTGAGGTAGAAGTCCTGGGCGGCGGGGTCGAGGAACAATGCGGCCAGGACGTTGGGGTCGCGCCGCTGCAGTGGGGTGATCAGGGCGGTGGCGGCGGGGTTGGCGATCAGAACCCGGAAGGCCGGGTTGGTGACGTAGGCGGCCGCCTGGGGGAATGCGGCCATGGTCTGCAGCAGCTCCGGGCTGACGGTCTCGGCGGTGCGTTCGGCGGTGGGGGAGAGTCTGGCCAGCCGGAAGGCATGCTCGCGTGCATCCGCCGTCAGGTGCAGTGCGCGGCAGATCGCGTCGACGACCTGGGCCGAGGGGGTGCGTTCGCGGCCTTGTTCCAGGCGGGCATAGTAGTCGGCGCTGACTCCGGACAAGACGGCGACCTCTTCGCGGCGTAGGCCGAGCACGCGTCTGCCCGCGACGGCGGGCAGGCCGACCTCGTGGGGGCTGAGCCTGGCCCGCTGCGCGCGCAGAAAGTCACCGAGCTGGTTACCAGCCGACGGCGAGGTGTCAGGGACCACAGTTGATCTCCGCTGCGGTGCCGGTTTCGAATTCGGCCATGGTGTCGCGCAGGATGTCGGCGATGGTCGTGGCGGCCAACGACTCGCACAATGCGGTGGTAGCACGTTCGTAGACGCGGGTGAGTACGGGTTGAATCCCGTATCCCACATAACATTCGGCGTCAGGTGGGGAGGCGTGCATGCCGAAGATCTCACCGCCGCCGACGGCGTTGTAGACTTCGAGCAGAGTGATCTTCGACGCATCGCGGGTCAGCGTCCAACCGCGGCTGCGGCTCGACTCCACCAGACCGGCTTCGCGGAGGTCGATCAGAGATCGCCGGATCACCACCGGGTTGGTGTTGACGCTGGTCGCGATGCGTTGTGAGGTGCCAACCTCTTTGTCGGAGCCCCGGCGATCGAAAGCGATCCACGTCAGCACGTGCACCGCCAAACTCATCCTGTTGTTCGTGCTCATCCCGAGTACCTGTTCCGCTCCTGGTCGGGGGGGTCGTCCCGACCTTCGACTTGACTGTAACCAACCCGGTTACGTATGTTACCTGTAACAAGGTCAGTTACAAAGCTGTTTTGGTCGGCCCATGCACAACTCCCGCCATAGCGTCACGCTCGCCGAGCAGCTGGCGACTGCGGCGTCAGCTGCTGGCCGTCACGTCGGCACCTTGAAACATTCGATGAGGCAGAGGATCTCACGTCATGAAGCTAGGACTGTTCGCCGTCAATGTCGGTGCCGGAGCCAGCCCAGCGCAGGCCCGCGCCACTGCCGTCTTAGCTGAGGAGCTGGGACTGGAGTCACTGTGGGCCCTTGATCACGTCGTGATGCCCTCGGGCTACCAAACCGAATACCCGTATGACGAATCCGGCAAAATGATGGGCGGGGCTGAAGAGGTCGAGATCGCCGACCCACTGACCTGGCTGGCCTTCGCTGCTGCCGTCACCCGCGACATCAAGCTCGGTACCGGGGTAATTGTGCTGCCGCAACGTAATCCAGTCGTGCTAGCCAAACAGGCCGCCACCCTGGATGTCCTCAGCGACGGACGTTTACTGCTGGGTGTCGGGGTGGGGTGGCTCGCCGAGGAGTTCGACGCGGTGGGCGTCCCGTTCGCCGACCGCGGCCGCCGGCACGACGACTACGTGGAAGCGATGCGCGCCCTGTGGCGCGACACCAAAGCCAGCGTGCACAACACCTACACCCACTTCGACAACGCCATCAGCTTGCCCCAGCCAGCCGGTGGCGCTGTGTCGATCGTCATCGGCGGCCGTTCCCGCCGATCGGCACGCCGAGCCGCCGAGATCGGCGACGGCTACTTCCCCAGCATCACCGATCCCCGCCAGCTCGCCCCGCTGCTGGACATCATGAACGCCGAAGCCGAACGGCTGCAACGTGATCCTGCCGGTATCGAAGTGACCGTGCCCTATCCCGGTGACCCCGCCGAACTCAGTGGCGCGGCCGGCGGTGACACCGGTGCCCTCAATCGGGTCGTCGCGCAACTGCAGCAGTTCGCCGAACGTGGGGTGTCGCGGACCCTGCTGGCCGGTCTGGGGGAGGACACGCTGCAGCCCCTGCTCAAGCAGCTCGCCGACCACATCGACCTCAGCTGAGAGCCGGCAACCACCGAACTTTTCGACCCACCCACCACATTGCACGATCACTGATTAAGGAGAAACACCATGGGACAACTCGACGGCAAGGTCGCACTCATCACCGGCGGAAGCTCTGGCATCGGCCTGGAGAGCGCCCGCAGCTTTGCCGCAGAAGGCGCCCAGGTGTACCTGACCGGACGCCGCACCGAGGTGGTCGACGCCGCAGTCGCCGACATCAAGTCCGACACCGGCTTTGACGTCACCGGCGTCGTCGGCGACGTCTCCGACCTCGCCTCCCTGGACGCACTGTATGCCACCATCACCGAACGCAGCGGCCGTCTCGATGTGCTCGTCGCCAACGCCGGCAGCGGACGTCCTATCGGCCTGACCGAGATCACCGAGGAGCATTACGACACCACCTTCGACGACAACGTCAAAGGCCTGGTGTTCACCGTGCAGAAAGCCCTACCGCTGCTTCCCGAGGGTGCATCGGTGGTGCTGATGTCCTCCATCGCCGGGATCAGCGGTCAGCCCGGAATGAGCGTGTACGCCGCGACGAAGGCGGCGATCCGCAACTTCGCCCGCTCCTGGGCACTCGAACTGGCCCCCCGTGGCATCCGCGTCTCGGCGCTGTGCCCCGGACCGGTATCCACTCCTGGCATGAGCAACGTCCTGGAAGAACTCGGTGACGAGGGAGCCGCCAGCATCACCACACCGTTCGGCCGACTCGGCGACGCCAAGGAGATCGCCGCCGGCGCCGTGTTCCTGGCCTCCGACCAATCGTCATTCCTCACCGGCTCGGACCTCATCCTCGACGGCGGCGCCAACATTTGAGCCGCCGGACTGAGGCAACCCATCCAGTGGGACAGATGTTGGCGGAGGCACTGGTATCACCCCGGTGGCCCAACGCGACCCCCTCCACACCACGACGGAGGTCGCGACATTGGATCTGCTATCACGGGGCCCTTCTGGCCCTAGCCGCGGCTGCGCTGTTACTGGGGGGCTGCTCCCCGCCACCGAGTCGAGCCGAGGCGCTGGCCAGTGTCGAAATCAACGATGAGCCGTTGGCATTGCCCGACACGCAACTGGTGATCTGTCGACGCACCGCCAACGAGCAGTCCCTCTTCTTTTGGACCGGCGCAATCGTTACGGCGCCGCGCCGCCCGCTGGACAGACGCAGGTTCGACAGCGTGGAAGTGCAGTTCGACGACCAACCGCTGACGCCGACGGCGGTGACGTTCCAGTTCTCCCACCACGGCGAACACATCGGCGGCCAGTGGCCCGGCACCGCCGGCGGCGATGCCACAGTCATGCTTACCTCCCCGGTCCCCGGACACTATCTGCTGACCGCCACCATGCCCCAACTTGATCCGCAGTTAGCCGGTCTGGTGTTCCTGCGGATCGAATTCGTCTGCTAGAGGGGCGAAGACCACGACCATGGGGTGGGTGCGATCAGCGTTACAGGACCATCGCGGGCAGCACCAGCCCGGCCGTCACCGCGGCGGGCCCGATGATCACCAAGGACAGGCCCCACCGCGTCAGCAACCGGGTCATGCGCGGTCGGTCCGGTTCGTGTGCCGAAGCAACCAGCACGGCGCCGACGGAGGAGAACGGCGAGATGTCGACGATGGAGGCGCAAATTCCGATAGCGCAGATCAGTGCCCAGCCGGGTATTTCACCGGAGGCCACCAGCGGGATCGCCAGCGGCACCAGGGCGGCGAGCATGGCTGTGGTGGAGGCGAACGCTGATACCAGTCCGGCGACGCAGCACACGAACAACACTGCCAGGATGGGGGCATTCATGTCAGCGGCGACCTGGCCGAGCATGTCAGTGGCCCCGAGGTGTTGCAGCACCCCGACATAGGTGATGATGCCCGACACCAACAGCACGGTAGGCCAATCGATGCGGGCGATGCCGGCCTTGGACAGCGCGGGATCGATCACGCAGAGCAGGGCGCCGAGGATGAAGCCCAGAGTGCCGACGTCGGGTTCCATACCCAATAGCGTTCCACCGATCACCAGCGCCGCCAGAGCGGCGATGGACGCGGCGGTGAGGCGCTGCATCCCGGTGAAGGGGGCGGCGTCAGGTGGGGATCCGGGTGTCTCGGTTGCCGCGGATGCTGACTCGAACAGTGTTTCTGCACTGCGTGTTTGAGGATCGTCGCCACTATTGCCGGTGGCGGTGTGGCAGGCCAGCGAAACGGTGGCGTGGCGTTGGCGGCGCAGAGAGCGGCCGAAAAGTAGATACTGGCGTGCCCTCTGTTCTCCGGACTGCGGACCAAATAGGGTCGGTCTGGAAAGGATGAACTGGGTTGGCGAAGAAATATCAGAAGTTCTCACCTGAGTTTCGAGAAGAAACGGCCAGGTTGGTGGTG
>NZ_LMVQ01000177.1 GCF_001545925.1 Mycobacterium sp. NAZ190054
GGTGCTCACGCTGTCCCCGGACGCCGCGATCCCGGGCATGCAGGAACAGTTCATGTGCCACTGGAACTTCGCCGAGTTCGCCGAACCCGGTAAGACCAGCTGGAACCTGGAACCCTGGCGCCCCGAGGTCGGCTACGAGGCGATGATCGCCACCGGCTGCAATCCGGGTGGCACCGAAGAGCCCTTCTGATGGGTTCCTACTCCCGCGGCCGGGTCGCCGCGCTGGTCGACCACACGCTGCTCAAGCCCGAAGCCACCGAGGCCGACATCGAGGCCGTCGTCACCGAGGCCGCCGAGCTCGGTGTGTTCGCGATCTGTGTGTCGCCGACGTTCGTCCCGGCCGTCGCGATGCTGGCACCCGACGCGACCGTCGCGTCGGTGGTCGGTTTCCCGTCCGGCAAACATGTCTCGGCGATCAAGGCCGACGAGGCCCGACGCGCCGCCGAGGCCGGTGCCAGGGAGATCGACATGGTCATCGACGTCGGGTGCGCGCTCGCAGGCGAACTCGGCGCCGTCGGTTCCGACATCGCGGCGGTCCGCGAGGCCGTCCCCGGCGTGGTGCTCAAGGTCATCGTCGAGTCGGCCGCGCTCATCGAGTTCCGCGGCGCGCCGTTGCTCGTCGACGTGTGCCGCGTCGCCGAGGACGCCGGCGCCGACTTCGTCAAGACCTCCACCGGGTTTCACCCCAGCGGCGGCGCGTCACCGCACGCCGTCGAGCTGATGGCCGGTGCGGTGGACGGCCGGCTCGGCGTCAAGGCCAGCGGCGGGATCCGCTCCGCCGCCGACGCGACCGCGATGCTCGACGCCGGAGCCACCCGGCTGGGGCTGTCCGGGACGCGCACGGTGCTCGCCGGCTTCGAGGCCTGACGTCTACAGGCCGGCGAAGCAGGGGTCGTCGGTCTGCTTCGGGATCGACGCGTTGCGCGTCGAGAACTGGCTCACCACACCGGAGTCGGTGACCTCGACGGAATCGGCGCGGATGTCCATCGGATAGTCCTGCGTCAGCTGCGAGGTGAACGCGTCCAGCGCGGGCTGCACGGCTTCGCGGGGCAGCGTGAACCCCAACCCGGTGACCTGCTGTACCCGCAGCGCGATGCCGCCGTCGGCGACCTCGGGACGCGCGGTGATGCTGCCCAGCGCACCCTCGAGCTCGATGGTGCCGTCGTTCGGGTTGGTGGTCACCCCCGTCACGAAGCTGCCGACGAGCGGGATGGCGCCCTGGATCGTCTCCTTGATGCCCTCGGTGCTCCAGGTGATGTGCGCGACCAGCGACCCGATCGAGCCGCTGGAGTTCGCGGAGTCCTCCAACCGGACGTCGTTGATGTCGAGGTTGACCTTCATGCCCTTGGCGTCACGCACCTGGTTGCCCGCGGTCTCGATGCGGATGTTGGTGTAGTGCCCGGACACGTGCTGCAACAGGAACGGCGGCAGCACACCGAAGGACGCGGTGGCGTCGTCCTGCACGACGCACTCCACGGTGCCGGCGACGACGGTGTCGGCACGGTTGCGCGCGTAGAGCTCGCCACCGAGCAGGCACGCGAACACCAGCGCCAGCACGATGACCACCACCAGCACGATCGAGAGCGGGTCGCTGAAGATGTTCTTCAGCCTGGCCGGCATCGAAGAACTCTCCTCGGCGGCGGGGGGCGGCCCTGGCACGTGGCCGGGGGGCTGGTCCTGCGGAAACGGTGCCGGCGCGGCGCCGGGCTGTTGCGGCGGACGGGCCCAGGGATCAGTCACGCCAGCGATTCTGCCCTACCGCGGTGAGCAAAACCTGAGCGGTTGTGCATGACCGCGACCGTCTCGCGGGCTTTGCGGGCCGCCCCCAGGTCGAGATCGCACACCAACAGTTCGGGGTCCGCACCCGCCGAGGCCAGCACTTCGCCGAGCGCCGAGGCCACCACGCTGCCACCCACACCGGTGGGTCCGAGCGCGGCGACCTCGTCCCCCGGGTATGCCTGACCCACCGCCGCGACCACGCTGTTCGTGTCGATCGCGCGGGCCCGGGCCAGCAGCGTCCACTGCTCCAGCTTGCCGGGGCCGGTACCCCACGACGCGTGTGCGGTGATGATTTCCGCGCCGCGCTCGGCCAGCTCGACGTAGAGCTCCGGAAAGCGGATGTCGTAGCACAGCGTCAGGCCGACCTTCACACCGTCAACGGTGATCACGACAGGTTCGCGGCCGGGGGCGACGGTCTTGGACTCGGTGAAACCGAACGCGTCGTAGAGGTGGATCTTGTCGTAGCGCGCGTCCACGCCCGGCCCGGTCGCGAGCAGGGTGTTGGTCACGCGGTCGCCATCGGCGGACGGCACGAACATGCCCGCGACGACGACGATGCCGACGCGGGCGGCGATGTCGCGCACGGCAGTGGCCCACGGCCCGTCGAACGGCTCGGCGACGCGGGCCAGTGGCACCCCGAAGCGGCATATGGCCGCCTCGGGGAACAGCACCAGCGACGCCCCCGCCTCGGCGGCCCGCCCGGTGTACTCCTCGATCAGGGCCAGGTTTCCGGTCGGGTCGGTGCCGCTGCGGATCTGGGCCAAGGCGATGCGCATGCCCCCAGCCTAGGAGCGCGGAGCGCGACCGGACCAGCCGATCACGGCCCCCAGGCGGGACGGTCGGCCTTCGCGGCCTTTCTGCCGAGCTTCCCGGACCGCACCTGCGCGGCCAGGCTGTCGAGGATCACCCGCGAGCTCATCAGCGCGGTCTGCTCGGCCCAGTCATACGGCGGCGAGCACTCGACGACCTCGATACCGGCCAGGCCCGGTTCGGACACCATCTTCACCAGGTTGAGGGCCTCGCGGGGCAGCAGGCCGCCCGGCTCCGGCCACCCCGTTCCCGGCACGAAGCCGGCGTCGATGACGTCGATGTCGAAGGACAGGTACACCGCTTTGGCGTCCTTCCACGCCGTCTCGAGCGCGATCTCGGCGATCTTCTCGACCCCGACGCGTTCGACGTCGCCGACGGTGATGACGGTCGACTTGCGCTCGCGGCCCACCTTCACGCCCTCGCGCGGGCTCTGCCAGCCGCCGATGCCGATCTGCACCAGGTTGGTCGCCGGCGCGTTCTTGATGTTGGTGGCGTGGAACCACGGGGTGGTGTGCATCCGCTCGTCGAGGTCGGTCTCCTGGGTGTCGACGTGGCGGTCGAAGTGGATGATGCCGATGTTGCCGTCCATGTACGGGGCCAGGCCGCGGATGGTGGGGAAGCCGATGGAGTGGTCGCCGCCGAGCACGACGGGCATCACGCCCTTCTGCGCGACGTGCGCCATCGCCTGGCTGATCTGATCGAAGGACTTCTCCAGATTGCCGGGGATGGTGAACACGTCACCGATGTCGACCATGTTCAGCTGCTCGCGCAGGTCGACCCCGGACTCGTAGTTGTAGGTGCCGAACAGGTTGGTGGAACGGCGGATTCCCTGCGGGCCGAACCGGGTCCCGGGCCGGTAGGTGGCGCCGGCGTCGAGCGGCACCCCGAAGATCGCGACCTCGGCGTCGTCGACCTCGTTGACGTCCTCGATGAACGGACACTTCAGGAAAGTGCCGCGCTCACCGGCGAAATGTGGCTTCTCACCCCGCACGAACGTCGAGATCGTGCGGTCGTTGATGGTCGGCGCGGCCTCCAGGCCGTAACTGAGGCCGCGGTCGATCTCTTCGCGTAGCCGGCGGTCACCGAGTCTGGCCTCGACCTGTTGGGCCCAGGCGCCCTCGGCGTTGGGCAGGTCCGGGTTCGGCGCATCCGGATATCCAGGCACGAGTTCTCCTCACGCGCCGTCTTGTCGCTGACCGGGTACGACGCACCTCGTCCGGGGCGCCGGGTGCGCGGCGCCTGGGGTCATTGTCAGCACGCCGGTGAATTCCTGTCCACCGGTGGCGGAAACGCATCGTTAACACGTGGCGCGACGCCACGTAACGAACAGGGTCTTTTCTGGCGGGGACTCACAGAGAATGTGGGGCGCGCCTAGGGTTCCGCCGGCACACGGCCGGGTCTGGTCCGAGAGACGCAGGCGGCCGGCATCGGAGCCCGGCCGTTCCACGGCGGGACAAAAGCCCGGGAGACTCCAGATCGATTCGGGAGACTCCAATGATTCTCATCGGTGTGGCGCTCAGTATCGCCCTGGTCGTCGGCGTCGGCTTCTACGTGTCCAAACGCATCGAGGGCGACAGTTCCAATTTCCTCGTCGGCGGCCGGATGCTGCCCTTCTGGCTCGTCGGCGGCGCGCTGATGGGCGCGGCCGTCGACACCAACGCCACGCTCGGAAACACCGACCTGGCTTTCGAATTCGGATTCTGGGCCGGGGCGTGCCTGCCGTTGGGGCTGGCGCTGTGCCTGACGATCACCGGCATCTTCTTCGCCAAACCGATGAACCGGATGGGTCTGACGTCGTTCCCGGACTACTACCGGCTGAGGTTCGGCCGCTCGGTCGAGGTCGGCGCGTCCGTGCTCCTCGCCGTCGCGTTCTGCATGCTGGTGGCGGGCAACCTGGTGGCCGGCGGACTGCTGTTCAACTACTTCCTCGGCATGCCGTACTGGCTCGGGGTGGTCCTGATCGCGGCCATCGCGGTGGCCTATACCGGCACCGGCGGGTTGATCGCCGACGCCTACACCGCGATCATCCAGATGACGTTGATCCTGGTCGGCGCGATCGGCTTGTTCATCTGGATGTCGGCCACGCACGGTCTCGACATCGCCGAGGGCACAGGGCCTTTCGCGCTCGGCCAGCTGTCGGATCCGGCGCAGGGCGCGGTGATCAACTGGGCGACCCTGATCGCGTTGGGCATCGGTGACATCGTCGCGATCGATTTCATGGCACGCGTGTTCTCGGCGAAGTCGCCTGAGGCGGCCCGCAGGGCCTGCTTCACCGCTGCGACCGGCACGGTGGCGATCTGCGTCCCGTTCGGGCTCGTCGTGCTGGCCGCGCATGCGTTCATGCCGGCCGAACTCGACGGTCCGGTGCTGTTCGTGCTGCTCGATCAGTACGCGCCGGCCGGGTTGACGGTGCTGGTGCTGTGCGGCCTGGTCGGCGCGTCGATGTCGACCGCCAACGGCGCGATCCTGGCGATCTCGAACGTGTGCGTGCGCAACCTGGGAGGGGTGCGCCGGGTGCATGTGCCCGGCAGGAAGGATCCGCTGCTGCGGGCCGCGCGGATCGCGATGGCCCCGATGACGCTGTTCTCGATCGCGTTCGCGATCTACGTGCAGCAGACGGGAATCCTGCTCACCCTGGCTTTCGACCTGATGCTGGCCTGCCTGATCGTGCCGTTCATCCTCGGTTTGGTCTGGCGGCGCGGGACGACCACAGCGGCGATGGCCGCGATCGTCGTCGGGTTCGTGGTTCGGATCGGGCTGTTCGTGCTCACCCCCACGATGTTCGGCGTGGAGAACACGATCCTGTACATCCCCAACGACCTCATCGGCGCATCGTTCGACGGCTGGCCGACGTTCATCGCATTCGCCGCCGGTCTGCTCACCTATGTCGCGGTGGCGTTGGCGACCCCGCCGGCGCACCTGCGCGGTCTGGACATCCAGGTGGCCAAGGATGTCGACGATGTCCTCGATGATCCGGACCGCTTCGAGAGGGAACCCGGGCTCGTCCCGGCCACGGCGACCTGACCTTGCGCCGGTGTTCACCGAGCATGTCAGTCAGTCGACACCGAGAGCGTCGTTACGAACAACTCCACCGCTGCGCCCTCGCCGGCGTGCACGGTGATCTCCGACCCCAGGCCCACTGTGACAGCCGACCCCGGGCTGATGGGCTCGGTGGCGCCGCCGAAAAGGTAATGGCCGCTTCCGTTCATGACGAACAGTGCAAACTCCGTGCTGTCTGCGGTGAAGGTGCGGGGCTGTTCCGCGGGAACGGTGATGCGGCTCAAGCTGCGCCATGGACCGTCGAAGTAGGCTGTGGCGTCGAGAGTTTCGTTCGCCGCGATCTTGCCGACGTACGCGGGCATCAGTGGGCTCCTCCTTGGGCGGTGGTGGTGGTGAAGGCTTCCTCGGTCGGGCGTCGCGGGGGCAGCTTCCCGGAGATCTCCGGTGGGAAGACCTCGATGACGATGTACTCGATCCGCTCGTCGCCGGTGTTCACCAGAGCATGCCGGCTGTGCAACGGTGTGATCACGATCGAGCCGGGTTCGACGTGATAGCGCTCGCCGTCGAGTTCGATATCGGCGGTGCCCTTCAGGAAGAACCAGATTTCTTCGGTGTGGCTGTGGGTGTGCAGTCCGGCGCGACCGCCCGGGTCGAAGGCCACCCATTCGATTCCGTCCCAGTCACCGTAAAGGTGTGACCCCGTGGCGAAACGGGTCCAGTACATCGCTCCGGCGCCACCGTGCACGCCCATGACCTTGCCGGCGTTGTCGGTGTGCCCGGTGATGACGCTTGGCATCAGACGTGCCCTCCTCTGTTGTGAGTTGTCGGTTCGTTCCTTGTCAGGTGCTGTGGCCGTGGATCATCAGATCGGCGAGGTCCTCGGGATCGATGAAGGAGGGCGGAGGTGGAGGCCCCCACAGGTAGAGGCCGCGTGCACCTTCGAGGACTTCTGGCGTCCACAGACTGTCCTCGGGAATGCAGTCCATGTCGCTGTGGTACTCGGCGAAGTTGCCCGCCGGGTCCTTGAGATACCAGAAGAAGTTCGATCCGGCGTAATGCCGGCCGAGGCCCCACACGTGCCGTTCGGGATGGTCGGCCAACATGCGCATGGCGCCGCGGCCGATGGTGTCGACGTCGTCGACCTGCCAGCTGCTGTGGTGGATGAACGGCACGGGGGCCCGTTGGAGCAAGACGTTGTGGTGGTCGGTGGAACACCGTAGGAAGACTCCGACGTCGCGCACTTCGTCGCTCACCTTGAAGCCCAGACCGTCGACGAAGAACGCCCGGGACTGTTCGTAATCCGCAGTGCCCAACACGAAGTGCCCGAGCCGGCGGGGGCGGACCCGCGACGTGTCCACCACGCCGGCGGCGCGGACGCCGACCCGCTGAATCCGTCCCGGCCCGTTGACGACGAACGGCGCGGCGGGCGGCTGCTGCAGTCGCTCGGACACCACTACGCAGATCGGGGTCCCCGTACCGGGGTCGGCCGTTGTCAGCACGTCGCCGGCTACCTCGGCGAGGAATCCGAGCCGCGCCAGGCCGGCCTGAATGCGCACGAGGTCGTCGCGGTCGTCGGCGGCGAAGGCCGCTCGCAGCAGGCGTCGGGTGGGAGCATGCGAGAGTTGGAGTTGCCGTCCGCCGTCGGCGGTCGCGAACCAGCCGTCGCCGCAGTCCTGTAAGCCGAAATCGCGGTAGAAACCGGCGGCGGCGTCGACGTCGGGCACACCGAGGGTCAGTGACCGAACTCCGTGTAGCGCCATGTCATACCGCCACGGATCGCCGGCCGGCAGCCGACGGCGAGTCGACGACCTCGACGAAGGTCTGTACCAGTTCGCCGATTCCGTCGATGCTGCTGCGCAGCACATCACCCGGGCCGAGATAGCGGGGCGGCACCCGGCCTGCTCCGACTCCCGACGGTGTCCCGGTGAAGATGAGATCCCCCGGCAACAGCTCCACCACTTTGGACAGCTCCTCGACGAGGCGTGGCACCGGGAAGATGAGCTGCGACGTGCGGCCCCGCTGCACCACCTCGCCGTTGATGGAAGCGCTGATGCCCAGATCGTCGAC
>NZ_LMVQ01000178.1 GCF_001545925.1 Mycobacterium sp. NAZ190054
CGGCGGACAAACACCGGCCGGGCAGATCGGCGGAGCCGATATTGCGTCTGATCGACGCGTGCGGACATTGTGGTTGTGACACACTGCCTCGACGACTGCACGAAGGGAACGGATCGGTGAAGGACGCACCGGCCCGGCGCCGCCACCACGGATCGCGTCGGGACCCGGCGATCAACGAGGCGGTGCTGGAAGCCACCCGCAAGCTGCTGGTGACCCGCGGCTACTCGGCCACCTCGATCGATCTCATCGCCGCGACCGCCAGGGTGAGCCGACCCGCCATCTACCGGCGCTGGCGGTCCAAGGCCCATCTGATCCACGAGGCGGCGTTCCCCGATCTCGGTTCGGCGCCCTGCGAGGACGACGTCGCCGCCGAAATCACCCGGCTGTGCCGCGGGGCGCTGGTCATGTATGGCGACCCCGTTGTGCGCGAGGCGTTTCCGGGCCTGTTGCACGACCTGCGCCTGGAGCCCGCCATGCAGAAGCTGATCGACGACAGGCTGGAGGCGGCGGCGCGGCGACAGCTCGCCGGACAGGTGGCCGACGGGGTCGAGCGCGGCAGGGTCCGCCCGCGCGTGGACGCCGACACCGTCATGGACGTCATCGCGGGCGCGGCCTGGTACGCGGTCTGCGTGCGGAAGGTGACCGACATCGACGACGCGGCGGCGAAGCTGGCCGATCTGGTGCTGCACGGCGTGCTCGTGCCGGACGCCGGGACCTAAAGCCGGCCGACCCGCCCCAGCCCCGCGACGGTGTCGGCGATGGTCTCGGCGGGATCGCGCGGGGTGATGCCGAGGTCACGGCGGCCGGGCTCGTCGTCGGACTCGGGCATCTGGGTGTAGTACTGCATCGCCGCCGAGTTGATCGGCGTCTGGAACGGCATGAACGGCCCCACGACGTCGAGAAGTCTGCCCGCGGTGCGCAGGGCGACGTCGGGCACCGGATAGACGAGCAGGGTCCGGCCGGCCGCGGCGCCGATCATCGATGCCAGTTTGTCGACCGGAACCCGTTGCCCTCCTGCCATGTAACGGCGCGGGCCGCGTCCGGCGTCGAGGAGGGCCACGTGCAGCGCCGCGAGATCGCGGACGTCGACCACGATCCATGCCGCGCTGCGGCCGGGCACGCCGCGCATCTTCACCGACGCCTCGACGCCCTCGGCGGCCTCACCGAACTGATCGCCCGCGGGCGGGCCGAGCACCATCCCGGGATAGGTGATGGTGACCGGTGCGCCGGCATCCTGCAGGCCGCGGGCGTAGGACTCCACCGCGGCCTTGGACCGGCCGTAGCCGTCGCTGCCGCCGACCACCGGCAGATCTGCGTGGAGCACGTCGAGGCCGGGCCGGAACAGCGCGGTGAAGCTCGACACGTGGACGATCGGGTCGATACCGGCGTGCACGGCGCCGCCGAGAACGTTGCGCGCACCCTCGAGGTTGATGTGCAGCATCTCGTCGGCGCGGTTCGGGTCTGTGGAAACCATTGCCGCGCAGTGGATCACCGCATCGCAACCGTCCATGGCGGCTGCGGTCGCCGCCGGGTCGGCGATGTCGCCCGTCACGTGGTCGCCGATGTCGACGCCGATCTTCTCGGCGCTGGTGGTCAGCCGGTCGGGGTTGCGGACCAGGAACCGCACATCGTGCCCGGCGTCCTGGGCCGCTTTCGCGGTCCATGCTCCGACGAAGCCGGTGCCGCCGGTGACCAGTACCCTCATGCGCCCCTCCGCTCGACGCCGGGGACCGACGCCCGCCCGGCTTGCGTCCACAGTACGGTCGACCGGACGTTAAGCAGGTCGGGGCGCCGGCCGAGGCCTTACAGTGACCCCATGGGGGCGCAACAGCAGATGCCGACGGGTTTCGAACGACCACGGGTGGACCCCGGCGCGCTGGCGCTGGCCACCGTCGCGGGTGCGGTGGCGTTCATCATGGGTCCGGGTGAGTGGGATCTGCTGGCCGTCGTGATCGGTGTGATGCTGCTGTGCATCCTGCTCGCGCACCACATCCCCGCACCGGCCGACCTGACCCCACGGTCCCTGCTGCTGCGGGCGGCCTTCGGCGCCACCACCGGCCTGGCGTTCTGCATCGCGGCGGCACCCGCGATCCAGCACCTCGTGGTGGCCCCGTTCTTCCACAGCGAGGACGACGAGGGCTTCTCGATGGACGCGTGGAACACGACGGTGTCGCTGTCGATCCTGTGGTTCTTCGCCGCGACGCTGATCGCGGTGTTCGAGCCGAGGATCGCCCGGTGGCTGGACACGCCGCACCGGCGGGCACGGGCCGGCGACGCCTAGTTGACATCCGTCAAGTAATTCCGCCGATGTGCCCTTCCGGGCGGGCGCGCTGCTATACGTTGACCCGGTGCACTCATCGTTGCGTCCGCAGTTGATCCAACGCCCCGCCGACCTGACCGCCGAGTGGCTGACGGCGGTGCTCGGGCAGGGCACCGTCACCGCGTTCAGCGTCGACCGGATCGGCACCGGCCAGATGAGCGAGTGCTACCGCGTCTCGCTGCGCTATGCCGAGGACGGCGCTGGTCCGGCGTCGGTGGTGCTCAAGGTCGCCGCGGCCGACCCCAGCAGCCGTCAGACCGGCCTGGCGATGGGGCTCTACGAACGTGAGGTCCGGTTCTACACCGACATCGCTCCGGATCTCGACGGGCCCGTCGCACCCTGCTATCACGGCGCCTACGACCCGGACACCGGCGTCTTCGACCTGTTGCTCGCCGACGCCGCTCCGGCGGTGGTGGGTGACGAGGTCCGCGGCGCCACAGTCGAACAGGCGACGCTGGCGCTTACGCAGATCGGCCTGGTCCACGGTCGGCTGCTGGGCAGCCGGGCGCTGGAAGGCGCGGGCTGGCTGAACCGGGAGTCGCCGGTGAACCAGGGCCTGATCAGCGCGCTCTACGCCGGTTACATCGACCGCTACCGCGACCTGATCGCGCCCGAGCACCGGGACGTGTGCGAACGTTTCGTCGCGTCGTTCGACGCCTACATGGCGGCCGAGGACGCCTCCGACCGGCCGCGGGGTCTGGTGCACGGCGATTTCCGGCTCGACAACATGCTGTTCGGCCAGGACGGGTCCGACCGTCCGTTGACCGTGGTCGACTGGCAGACCGTCACCTGGGGGCCGGCCTTCACCGACGTCGCCTACTTCCTCGGCTGCGCGTTACCCGTGGACCAGCGCCGCGAAAATTACGACGCGCTGCTCGCCGTGTACCACGAAGCGCTCGGTCCCGCGGGTGTCACCCTCGAGGAGGTGCGCGAGGGGGTGCGTCACCAGAGTTTCTTCGGGGTGCTGATGGCCATCGTGTCGCCGATGCTCGTGGAGCGGACCGAGCGCGGCGACGAGATGTTCATGGCGATGATCGCGCGGAACTGCCAGCACGTGCTCGACACCGACGCGCTCGCCATCCTGCCGGCACCCAGCACGCCGGAACCGTTGCAGCCCAACGCCGATGACGACGGCCGCCACCCCCCGACCGACGAAACGCTGTGGAGCGAGAGCTGGTACTTCGACTTCGTCGACCCGTCCCGGCAGGTCGGCGGCTGGATCCGGCTGGGGCTGATCCCGAACGAGAACCACGCGTGGATCAACGCCCTGCTGTGCGCACCGGGCGCCCCCACCGTCGCGCTGCTCGACTTCGACGCCCCGCTGCCCGAGGACCACACCCGTGTCCGCGCGGGCGGTATCGAACTGGACATCGACGTCCCGGCCCCGCTGCGGACCTACCGGGTGGCGGTGCGGGGTCGGGGCGAGGCCCACGACGACCCGTCGGCGATCCTGCGCGGAGAAGCGGGCCGGCCCGTCGCGGTGACGATGGACCTGACCTGGACCACGGTCGGGCAGCCGTACCAGTACCGCATCTCACCGCGCTACGAGATTCCGTGCACGGTCACGGGAACCGTCGTCGCCGACGGGCGGACCTACGACTTCGCCGACGTCCCGGGACAGCGCGACCATTCCTGGGCGGCGCGGGACTGGTGGGGCATGGACTGGATGTGGAGCGCACTGCACCTCGACGACGGCACGCACCTGCACGGAGTGGAGATCCTGATCCCCGGCGCAGCCCCGATGGCGGTCGGCTACGTCCAGCGCGACGGTGAGCCACTCGTCGAGCTGACCTCGGTGACCGCCCGGACCTCCTTCTCCGACAACGGTTTGCCGCTATCGGCCGAGGTGGACTATGCGCCGGGCGGCGTCACCGCCACCCTCGACGTCCGCGGCCATGCGCCGGTGCTGCTGACGGCGACGGACGGGAGGCTCAGCCGGTTCCCGCGGGCGTGGGGGACGGTGAGAACCGCCGACGGCCGCACCGGGGTGGGCTGGATCGAGTGGAACCGCAGCCAGGGCTGAGGCGGCGCCCTAACTCGCGCTCTGGAGCTGCACCAGATTGCCGCAGGTGTCGTCGAGTACCGCGGTCGTCACCTGTCCCATGTCGGTGGGCGCCTGGGTGAAGCGGACTCCCTTGTCGCGCAACCGCTCGTACTCCGCGCGGACGTCGTCGACGACGAACGCGGTGAACGGGATCCCGTCGGCGACCAGCGCGTCCTTGAACGGTTTCACGGCAGGGTGGCCGTCCGGTTCAAGGGTGAGTTCGGTGCCGTCGGGATCCTCGGGCGACACCACGGTGATCCATCGGGCACCGCCCATCGGAATGTCGTGCTTGACCTGAAATCCGAGCACATCGGTGTAGAAGCGCAGCGCCTTGTCCTGATCGTCGACGAGCATGCTGGCGTAACTGATCCTCATGTCGTTCCTTCCTCGGTGCCGGTGTTCTCGAGCCACCGCCGGGCGACCTCGCGCAGCGGTGCGGTGTCGATGTAATGGAACTTGTAGCGGCCTTCGCGGCGGGTCGCGATCAGGCCGGAGGACTCCAGCACGTCCAGGTGCTGGGACGTCGACTGCCGAGACGCGCTGACCCCGTGCTTGGTGGCCAGACGCGCGCAGATCTCGAAAAGTGTCTGGCCGTCCCGGTCGGTCAACTCGTCGAGGATCATCCGCCGCGTGGGATCGGCCAAGGCCTTGAAGACGTCACCCACGACCCGACAATAGGCAAGTAGGTACTTGCCTGTCAAGACGGGGGTTCGCCAACCTCACTCCGCGGGGTGGTTCCAGGGGGAGTCCACCCGCGTCGCGGGTATGGGAAGCCGCGATTCGGGCAGCGGCGGAACCGCTTCCAGCACCGGGTTGCGATCCCGCAGCGCACCGGGGGTCCGTCCGCGGCCCCAGCCGACCATGTCGCGGTACCCACCCAGCAGACCGGTGCGGGCGACCGCCTCCTCGTCGGCGTGCGGACTGTCCGGGCCCACCGGCGCCGAGACGGGGGAGACGTACAGCGCGTCGACGGGGCAGTACGCCTCACACATGAAGCAGGTCTGGCAGTCCGATTGCCGGGCGATCACCGGGATACCGTCCGCACCGCGGTCGAAGACGTCGGTGGGGCACACCTTCACGCACACGTCGCACGCGATGCAGGCGGCGGCGCTGACGATCTCGATCACGCCACCGCCTCCGACGAAAGCAGTTGCGGTGACGTCGGATCCGCCGCGGTCCACACCTCGTCGAGCCCACCGACCAGCAGGCGGTGACCGAGCCGGTGATCGAGGGCGGGGAGGTCCTCGCGGCGGTGCAGCCCCCGGCTCTCGGTGCGCGCCAGCGACGCCGAGGTGATCCACCGCGCGGCGGCGACCAGAGCGACCGCCTGCCGCGCTTTGTATGCCTCCCGCGCCGGCACCGGTGCCAGCCCGGCGGCGATGTCGCGCCACAGATCGTCGAGTGCCGCGGCGGACGCGGTGAGCCTGTCATGTGACTTGAGGTGGCTGCGCAGCGGCGGCAGGATCTGGTCCTGGGCGGCGCGCACCACCTCGTCGACGGTCGGCGCGTCCCGGGGTCCGGGCCGCAGACCCACCCGGTTGCTCGCGGTGGACGCATCTCTGGTGCGGCCCCGGCTGAACTCCGCGGCGCCGCGCCCGGCGAACGATCCCGACGCGATCGCCCAGGATCCGTTGTGGCTGCCGCCGCCGCTGATCGCCCCGGTGATCAGCTCCCTGGTCGCGGTGTCGCCCGCGGCGAACAGGCCGGGAACGGTGGTGGCGCAGTCGGGCCCGGTGATCCGCAGCCCGCCGGTGCCACGCACCGAGCCCTCGTACACCATCCGGACCGGGTAGGCGGTGACGAACGGATCGATGCCGGCCTTGTCGAGCGGGAGGAAGTAGTTGGGCTGGGCATCCCGCATGGTCTGCCGGATGTGTTCGGGTGCGCGGTCCAGCCTGGCGAACACCCGCTGCCCGTGCGCGAGTGCCCACTGAGCGTCCCTGCGGCCGCCCAGGCCGCGTTCGGTCGGGAAGGGGCTGCCGTGTTCGTCGTAGAAGGTGGCCCACTGCAGCATGCGGCCTTTGGTGTGGGTGCCCCACTCCGGCGCCAGCGCATAGGCGGCGCTGAATTCCATGCCGGACAGGTCCGCGCCCACCTCGGCGGCCATCAGATAGCCGTCGCCGGTGTCGACGTTGGTGCCGAAGGACCCCGACAGGAACGCGGTGCCGCCGGTGGCCAGCACCACCGCGCCGGACCGGATGCGCCACGGCCGTCCGCCGTCCTGGCGGGCGATTCCGGTCGCGCCGTTGACGATTCCGTCGGCATCGGTGGTCAGCGCGGTGGCGGGATGATGGTCGAGGATGCGGACCCCGCTGCGGTGGGCTTTGCGCCGCATCCGGCGCATGTATTCCGGGCCCTGCAGGCTGCTGCGCAGCGGCCGGCCGTCATCGCCGACCGGGAACGGGTAACCCCATCGGGCGAGCTGGTCGATCCGGTCCCAGGCCGCGGCCAGCACCCGCGCCATCCAGTCGGCGTCGGTCAGGCCGCCCGCGGCGGCCTCGCGCTCACGGATGGATTCGTCGCGGCGCGGGCCGGGAGGGATCAGCCACAGGTTGTTGCCGCCGGCGGCGGTGGCGCCGCTGGTCCCGCAATAGCCCTTGTCCACCAACGTGACCCGGCTTCCGGCTTCGGTCGCCGCGATCGCGGCCCAGGTGGCGGCCGGGCCGCCGCCGATCACCAGGACGTCGGTGTCCTGGGTGTCGACCTCAGCGGCCGCGGTCATGCCCGACCTCCTCCCGGACGCCCAGTTCGGCGAGCAGTGCCCGGCGCAGATCGTCGAAACCGTCGTCACCGCGGCTGCGTGGGAACGGCAGGTCGACGCGGCGGTTCAGTGACACGGTGCCCTCGGACAGCACGACCACGCGGTCGGCGAGCAGGATCGCCTCGTCGACGTCGTGGGTGACGTGCAGGACGGCCATGTGCCTGCGGGCCCACAGGTCGTGCAGCAGGCGGTACATCTTGAGCCGGGTCAGCGCGTCCAACGCGCCGAACGGTTCGTCGAGCAGCAGCAGGTCGGGTTCGCGCACCAGCGCCCGGGCCAGTGAAACCCGTTGTGCCTCACCGCCGGACAGCGACAGCGGCCATGAGCGCGCCTTGTCGGACAGCCCGACCTCGTCGAGTGCGTCCCGCTGGTGGCCCGGATCCGCGACTACGCGCTACGCGACGAGTACGCGCGCCGCCTCGCCGGGTGGACCGGCTGGAACGACGAGAGCCAGGTGCTCGGCCGTGTGCGTGAGGAGGCCGC
>NZ_LMVQ01000179.1 GCF_001545925.1 Mycobacterium sp. NAZ190054
GACCCAGACCCGCGCAGACGAATCCCCACAGCACGACGCCGGCGCCGCCCCATGGCTGGGCCGCCGTACCGCCCGTCGCGGCCAGTGCGGCGGTCTGATCGACGACACCCTCCAGTTCGTCGTGCAGCAGCAGCGACGCCGGCGGACGGCTGCGGGCCGGCCGGGCCGGTGCGGTGACCGCCACCGGGCTCAGTTCGTCAGCAGACCGGTGTCGACCAGCAGCTCCTGCGTCGTCTCGATGTCGTCGAGTTGCGAGAGGTCAACCGCCGGCGGCTGCAGGTCGGCCAGCGGGGGCATCTCCGCCGACGGGGCCACCGACGCGATGAGCGGGTACTCGGCCGTTTCCTGCGCGAAATACTCCTGGGCCGACTCGCCGACCAGATACGCGGCGAACTGCTGAGCCCCGTCGGCGTTCGGCGCTGCCTTGAGGACACCGACCCCGGCGACGTTGATCAGGCCGCCCGGATCCCCCGGGGCCATGAACTTGTTCTCGGCCACCACGGCGTCGGGACCCTTGGAGTGGATCAGCTCGTAGAGGTAGTAGTGGTTGACCAGGCCCAGCGGGATCTGACCGGAATCCACCGCGTCGCGCACCGCGACGTTGTTCTCGAAGGCCTGCGGGTCCTGGTCCTTGAACGCCCGCAGCCACTGCTCGGCGCCGTCGTCGCCACGCACCACCCGCAGTCCGGTGACGAACGCCTGCCAGGACGCGTTGCTCGGCGCGAACCCGATCTTGCCCTTCCACTCCGGGGCCAGCAGCCCGTCGATCGTGTCCGGAGGGGTGGGCGCCAGCGTCGGGTTGTAGACCACGACGCGGGCACGCCCGGACACGCCCACCCACGTGCCGTCCGCTGCGGAGTACTGCTCGGGCACGGCCCCCAGTGTGTCGGGATTGATCGGCGCGAAAAGGCCGGCCTTGGAGACCGCGCCCAGCGCGCCGGCGTCCTGGGACAGGAACACGTCGGCCGGTGACTTGTCCCCCTCGGTGATCAGCTGGGCGGCCAGTTCACCGGAGCCGGCGTACCTGGTCTCGACCTCGATGCCGGTGTCGGTGGTGAACTGCTCGATCAGCGGTGCGATCAGCTCCTCGCTACGACCCGAATAGACGACGATCTTGTCGGCGCTGTCGGTTTGGGTCTCCGCACCGCATCCGCTGAACGCGAGCGCGGCGGCCACGGCTCCGACCGCAGCGGTCAGCCGGGTGAACGAGATCGACATTAGGTTCGCCTTTCCTTGCCAGTTTGAAAGAAAGTACCATCCGTGGTATTTAGAGCGGCTAACCAGTAGCCGTCGTCTGCGTGCAGCGGGATTCCGCTAACATGTGTTGACATTCAGCCGAATTCGCGCAACGCACCACCGCGCGTCCGCCATTTGAGACGAAAGGGACCAGGTGCCGCAGGCACTGGATGGAGGTCCATCCGAGCCGGCCATACACACCGGACGGCCCGACCTCGAGCCCTGTGAGGCGGAGCCGTCCTCTAGTGGGCCGGGTCCTGAACCCGGCTGCCGGACTTCGGGGGCATCCCGATGAACCCCGCCACCACCGTGCTCTCGCTGCTGGCGTTCGCGCTGCTCACCGCTGGGACCGCGGTCTTCGTCGCCGCCGAGTTCTCGCTGACCGCGCTGGAGCGCAGCACCGTCGAGGCCAACGTCCGCGACGGTGACCGCCGCGACCAGATGGTGCAGCGCGCCCACCGCACACTGTCGACGCAACTGTCCGGAGCGCAGGTCGGCATCTCGATCACCACGCTGGCCACCGGGTTCCTGGCCGAACCCGTGGTCGCGAGGCTCATCCAGCCGGGACTGTCCGCCGTCGGCCTCCCCGACCGGTTCGTCACCGGTCTGGCGTTGGCGCTGGCCATCCTGATCGCGACGTCGATCTCGATGGTGTTCGGTGAGCTCGTCCCGAAGAATCTCGCGGTGGCCCGCCCGGTTCCGACCGCGCGATGGTCGGCGCCGTTGCAGCTGATGTTCTCGTTCCTGGCCACACCGCTGATCCGGCTGACCAACGGCTCCGCGAACTGGATCCTGCGGCGCCTGGGCATCGAACCGGCCGAGGAACTGCGCTCCGCGCGTTCGCCCCAGGAACTGGTCTCCCTCGTACGGTCGTCGGCCGAGAGTGGATCGCTGGATCCGGTCACCGCGGTGCTGGTGGACCGCTCGCTGCAGTTCGGGGACCGCTCCGCCGAGGAGCTGATGACGCCGAGGTCCAAGATCGACACCCTCGACGCCGACGACACCGTCGTCGACCTGAGCGAGGCCGCGATCAGGACCGGCCACTCCCGGTTCCCCGTCATCCGCGGCGACCTCGACGAGACCATCGGTGTGGTGCACGTCAAGCAGGTGTTCGCCGTCCCGGCCGCCGCGCGTGCGACCACCAAGCTGGCCGTGCTGGCCCAGGCGGTCACGAAGGTGCCGTCCACCCTGGACGGCGACGCGGTGATGTCGGAGGTGCGCGCCAACGGCCTGCAGACCGCGCTGGTGGTCGACGAGTACGGCGGCACCGCGGGCATGGTGACGGTCGAGGACCTGATCGAGGAGATCGTCGGCGACGTCCGCGACGAGCACGACGACGAGCCGCCCGACGTGGTCCAGGCCGGTCGCGGGTGGCAGGTTTCGGCCCTGCTGCGCATCGACGAGGTCGCCGAGGGCACCGCGTTCCGCGCACCCGAAGGCGACTACGAGACGATCGGCGGTCTGGTGCTGGAGAAGCTCGGCCACATCCCGGTGGAAGGCGAATCGGTGGAGCTGACCGCGTTCGACCCGGACGGTTCGCTGGAGGACCCGGTGCGCTGGCTCGCCACGGTGGTGAAGATGGACGGCCGCCGGATCGACCAGCTGCGCCTCACCGAACTGGGCCGCAAGGGGGCCGCGGATGGGTGACATCTTCGGGGTGCTGCTGACCTTCGTGCTGCTGGCGGCCAATGCGTTCTTCGTGGCTTCGGAGTTCTCGCTGATCTCCGCACGCCGGGACCGGCTGGAGGCGCTGGCCGAGCAGGGCAAGCGCAGCGCGGTCACCGTGATCCGGGCCGGCGAGCACCTGTCGCTGATGCTGGCGGGTTCCCAGCTCGGCATCACGATCTGCTCCATCCTGCTGGGCCGGGTCGCCGAACCCGCGGTGGCGCACCTGCTGGAGAAGCCGTTCGGGCTCGTCGGCATCCCGGACGCGGTGCTGCACACGGTGTCGTTCCTGGTGGCGCTCACGGTCGTGGTGACGTTGCACGTGCTGCTCGGCGAGATGGTGCCGAAGAACATCGCGATCGCCGGCCCCGAGTCCACCGCGATGCTGCTGATCCCGGTGTACCTGGTCTACATGCGGCTGGCGCGGCCGTTCATCGCGTTCTACAACTGGTGCGCGAACTCGACGCTGCGCCTGTTCGGCGTCGAACCCAGGGACGAACTGGACGTGACCGTGTCCACGGTCGAACTGTCCGAGATGATCGCCGAGTCGCTGTCCGAGGGCCTGCTCGATCCCGAGGAGCACACCCGGCTCACCCGGGCGCTGCAGATCCGCAACCGGGTGGTCGACGACGTCGCGATGCCGTTGCACGAGATCCGCGCCGTACCGGTCGCCGGCGAGGGCGCGGGCCCGACCGTCGGCGCGCTGGAGCAGGCGTTGAAGGAGACCGGATACTCACGCTTCCCGGTGGCCGGCCCCGAAGGTGTCTTCATCGGCTATCTGCACATCAAGGACGTCCTGCCGCTGGTCAACGGGGACTCCGGCAGCACCTCGGTGATCGAGATGTCGATGGTCCGGCCGCTGCCGAAGGTGCCGGCGTCGTTGCCGCTCCCCGATGCGCTGACCCGGCTGCGACGCACCAACAGCCACCTGGCACTGGTCACCGCCGCCGACGGCACGGCCATCGCGATGGTGGCGCTGGAGGATCTGGTCGAGGATCTGGTGGGGACCGTCCGTGACAGCACGCACCGCATCTGAGTCCCGACTGTCCGAGGCCGACTGGCTCGAGCGCGCGGCCCGGCACGCCCGGCGCGCCGACGTGATCCTCGAGCCGCACCTGCAGCGCCGTCGCACCGGACAGCCCCATCCGGTCTACGACTTCCTGTTCACGTACTACAGCCTGCGTCCGCGCCGGCTGCGGGTGTGGCATCCCGGATACGGTGCGGTGCTGGAAGGGCCTGCGGCCGCCCGGTACCTGGACCGGTCCGGCTACGTGCGCGACGACGACGGCGGTGTGACCGTCGGACGCGACCATCTCCACAACCGCCTGGGCACTGTGACCTTCATCGCCGGCCTGCTGCGGGCCACCGCGTCGCGGCCGGCCCGGTTCAACTGCTTCGGACTGCACGAATGGGCGATGGTCTACCGCGCTTCGGCGGTGCGCCACGACCGGGTGCCGCTGCGCCTGGGCGCGGCCGGCACCGATGCGGTGGTCGAGTCGATGCCGTTGCGCTGCAGCCACTTCGACGCCTACCGGTTCTTCACCGAGCCAGCCGCCGGTCGCAATGTCCAACACCTGACCCGGGATTCACAGATCGCCACCGAGCAGCCGGGATGCGTGCACGCCGGCATGGATCTGTACAAGTGGGCCGTCAAGCTGGGCCCGTTGGTCGAGTCGGGTCTGGTGCTGGACTGCCTCGAGCTCGCGCTGGAGGCCCGGGTGCTCGACATGCGGGCCAGCCCCTACGATCTGCGCTCGTACGGCTTCGACCCGATCGAGGTCGAGACCCCGGGCGGCAGAGGCGAATACGCGCGCGCACAGGAGGCGATCAGTGCGCGGGCGGCGCCGCTGCGGTCCCGGCTGCTGGACCGCTGCATGACCCTGCAGCACAGCGCCACCGGCGAATAGCGCTGTTACCGGTGGGTAAGCTGGATCGACGACAGTGCAAACGGCGTGACGCAAGCCCGCGTCGAGCGAGGGAGGAATCATGACCGATCGCGTGACGGTGGGTAACCTGCGCGTCGCCCCGGTGTTGTACGACTTCATCAACCACGAGGCGCTGCCCGGCACCGGGATCGACCCGGACACCTTCTGGTCCGGTGTCGACAAGGTCGTCGCCGACCTGACCCCGAAGAACCTGGAGCTGCTGGCCCGCCGCGACGATCTGCAGGCGCAGATCGACCGCTGGCACCGCGCCCGGGTGATCGGCGGTTTCGAACCCGAGGACTACAAGCAGTTCCTCACCGAGATCGGTTATCTCGAGCCCGAACCGGGCGACTTCACGATCACCACCGCCGGGGTCGACGACGAGATCACCACCACCGCCGGTCCGCAGCTGGTGGTGCCGATCCTGAACGCGCGCTTCGCGCTGAACGCCGCCAACGCCCGCTGGGGCTCGCTGTACGACGCGCTGTACGGCACCGACGTCATCTCCGAGGAGGGCGGCGCCGAACCCGGCACGTCCTACAACCCGGTGCGCGGCGACAAGGTGATCGCCTACGCCCGTAAGTTCCTCGACGAGGCGGCCCCGCTCGCCACGGGATCGTGGTCGGACATCACCGGGCTCAAGCTCGAGGACGGCGCGCTGGCCGCGACGCTGGACGACGGCTCGTCGGTGGCCCTCGGCGACCCCGGGCAGTTCGTCGGTTACCTCGGCGAGCCCGATGCGCCCACCGCGGTGCTGCTGGCCAACAACGGGCTGCACGTCGAGATCCTGGTCGACGCCGACTCCCCCATCGGCTCGACCGACAAGGCCGGCATCAAGGACGTGGTGCTGGAGTCCGCGATCACCACGATCATGGACTTCGAGGACTCCGTGGCGGCCGTCGACGCCGACGACAAGGTGCTGGGCTACCGCAACTGGCTCGGCCTGAACCGCGGAGACCTCGCCGAGGAGGTCAGCAAGGCCGGCAAGACGTTCACCCGCGTGCTCAACCAGGACCGCACCTTCACGCGCCCGGACGGGGGCGAGCTCACGCTGCCCGGCCGCAGCCTGCTGTTCGTCCGCAACGTCGGCCACCTGATGACCAACGACGCGATCGTCTTCGACGACGACGGCAAGGACGGCGCCGAGGTCCCCGAGGGCATCCAGGACGCGCTGTTCACCAGCCTGATCGGCATCCACGGGCTGCGCACCGGCGACCGGAACGGGCCACTGGTCAACAGCCGTACCGGGTCCATCTACATCGTGAAGCCGAAGATGCACGGCCCCGACGAGGTCGCGTTCACCTGTGAGCTGTTCAGCCGCGTCGAGGACGTCCTCGGCCTGCCGCAGAACACGATCAAGGTCGGCATCATGGACGAAGAACGGCGCACCACCCTCAACCTGAAGGCCTGCATCAAGGCCGCCGCCGACCGCGTGGTGTTCATCAACACCGGCTTCCTGGACCGCACCGGCGACGAGATCCACACCTCGATGGAGGCCGGGCCGATGATCCGCAAGGGCGCGATGAAGGCAACCGACTGGATCGCCGCCTACGAGAACCAGAACGTCGACATCGGCTTGGAGACCGGACTGTCCGGCAGGGCCCAGATCGGCAAGGGCATGTGGGCGATGACCGACCTGATGGCCGACATGGTCGAACAGAAGATCGGTCAGCCGAAGGCCGGCGCGACGACGGCGTGGGTGCCGTCGCCGACCGCGGCCACCCTGCACGCGATGCACTACCACCAGGTCGACGTGTTCGCGGTGCAGAAGGAACTGGCCGGTGAGCGCCGCAGCACCATCGACCAGCTCCTGACCATCCCGCTGGCCAGGGAACTGGCGTGGGCCCCGGAGGAGATCCGCGAGGAGGTCGACAACAACTGCCAGTCGATCCTCGGCTACGTGGTGCGCTGGATCGACGCGGGCGTGGGCTGCTCGAAGGTCCCGGACATCCACGACGTCGCACTGATGGAGGACCGCGCCACGCTGCGCATCTCCAGTCAGCTGCTGGCCAACTGGCTGCGCCACGGCGTGATCACCGAGGAGGACGTCAAATCCAGCCTGCGGCGGATGGCCGCGGTGGTCGACGAGCAGAACGCCAAGGACCCCGACTTCCGGCCCATGGCGACGGATCCGGACAACAGCATCGCGTTCCAGGCCGCACAGGAACTGATCCTGGCCGGCGCCGAACAGCCCAACGGCTACACCGAGCCGATCCTGCATCGCCGGCGCAGGGAGTACAAGGCGGCTAGTAACGTTGGCTGACGCAGAACAGGACCCACCCACCGGTCGACGAACGAGGACGTAAGCAGCGTGTGCAGCGAAGGCAGGCATGGGCCGGCATAGCCTCCCCGATCCGGACGAGTCGCGCGACGAGCCCGGTCGGCCCGTAGAGGGTGAGGCGGCGTCGCCGCGCGCCGGTGTGCAGCACAGCGGAGACTGGGAAGGCGGCGAGTGGACAGGTAGTCACCGCGCGGTGACCCCTGGCCGGCGCGGTGTGAGCGTCAGCGTCATCGTCGCGCTCGTCGCTGTCGTCGTCGTGGTCGGAGCGGTCATCCTGTGGCGCTTCGTCGGCGACGCCCTGTCCGGCCGCTCCGACGCCGCGGCCGCGCGGTGCGTCGAGGGTGAGGTCGCCGTGGCCGTCGTCGCGGATCCCGCGATCGCCGAACCGGTCGGCGCGCTCGCCGAACGCTACAACGAGACCGCCGCGCCCGTCGGGGACCGCTGCGTCAAGGTCGGCGTGAAATCCGCCGACTCCGGCCAGGTGGTCAACGGTTTCGCGCAAGAGTGGCCCGCCGATCTGGGTGAGCGCCCCGCTCTGTGGATTCCGGCCAGCTCGGTGTCGGCGGCGCGTCTGGAGGCCGCGACGGGCGCCCAGACCGTCAGCGACAGCCGTTCGCTGGTCACCTCACCCGTCGTGCTCGCCGTCGCGCCGCAGCTCAAAGATGCTCTCGCCGACCAGAATTGGGCCTCACTACCGAGGCTTCAGAGTGAGCCGGCCGCGCTGGACGGCCTCGGTCTGCGCGGGTGGGGCGGGCTGCGCCTGGCCTTGCCCCTCGGTGAGGACAGCGACGCGTCCTACCTGGCCGCCGAGGCGATCGCCGCCGCGGCCGCACCGTCGGGGGCGTCGGCCGGCTCGGGCCTGGGTGCTGTCAGCACGGTGATGGCGCGCGCCCCCGAACTGGCCGACGGCAATGCCGGCACGGCTCTCGATGCGCTCGTCGACGCGGCGGATCCGGCCGCGGCGCCCGTACACGCGGTGGCGACCACCGAGCAGCGGGTGTTCCAGCGCGCCGCGTCGCTGCCCGACGCCGAGGACAAACTGGCCGCCTGGATCCCGCCGGGCCCCACCGCGACCGCCGACTTCCCGACCGTGCTGCTGGCCGGCGACTGGCTGTCTCAGGAGCAGGTGGCCGCGGCCAGCGAGTTCGCGCGGTTCATGCGCAAACCCGAACAGCTCGCCGACCTGGCCAACGCCGGGTTCCGCGTCGAGGGCGCCGCGCCGCCGGCCAGTGACGTCGTCGAATTCGCGCCGGTGTCCGCCCCGCTGGAGATCGGCGACCCCGCGCTGCGGACCACGATCGCCGAGACGCTGAGCTCGCCGGTGCAGAGCCCGACGGTCACCGTGATGCTCGACCAGTCGATGCCGACCGACGAGGGCGGCGCCTCACGCCTCCGCAACGTCGTGGACACGCTCAAGGCCCGCATCGAGGTGCTCCCGCCCGATTCCGGGGTGGGATTGTGGACCTTCGACGGGGTGCGGGGACGCTCGGAGGTCAGCGTCGGACCGCTGTCCGACCAGGTCGACGGCACCCCCCGCACGGCCGCGCTGACGGCGGCGCTGGACTCGCAGAACCCGTCCGGAGGCGGCGCGGTGTCGTTCACCACGCTGCGGCTGGTCTACACCGAAGCAACGACGAATTTCCGTGAGGGACAGAAGAACTCAGTCCTCGTCATCACTGCCGGGCCGCACACCGACCAGTCGCTCGGCCCGGTCGGGTTGCAGGACTACATCCGCGGCGCGTTCAACCCGGACCGCCCGGTGGCGGTGAACATCATCGACTTCGGTGACGACGCCGACCGGCCCACCTGGGAGTCCGTCGCGCAGATCACCGGGGGCAGCTACCAGAACCTCGGTTCCTCGGACTCCCCCGAACTCGCGGCCGCGATCTCGTCGATGCTGTCCTGACACCTCCGCCGGACCCCTTTGCTGCCCGGAAGTGTCGCGCTCACCGCGGGACAGACCCGCGCGCTGACCTGACCAGGTGGCCAGCAACCGGTATTCTAAGGCGGCCCGACCGCGTGCCGAGGGCTTGCTTCGCTGCGGCGATTGCCCTTGGCTAGCTCCAATGGTATGACCGCGTTATCGAATCGCCGCCTGACCCTGGCAAGATCAAAGGACCGTTCGGCTAAGAGGGGGAATCTTCCGACGATGCCGATCCTGCAGCGCTCACGGGTAGACAGGGGCTTGGCGCCCGAGGTTGCTCCAGGATGGCGCGACCGCAAACGTCACGTCTGGCTGCTGGGTCTGGTGATACCCACGCTGGTCCCGTTGTCCTGGGCCGCGGTGGCGGTCACCGGCTGGGGCGTGTTCTGGTGGTCCGGGCCGGCGATGATGATGCTCGTGATCCCGGTGCTGGACTATCTCGTGGGTCCCGACGCCGACAATCCGCCCGACAGCGCACTGGCCCGCCTGGAGAGCGACCGCTTCTACCAGTGGGCGATCTACCTGTACCTCCCGGCCCAGTACCTGTCCCTGGTGCTGGCCTGCTGGCTGTGGGTCGGCGGCGGCGGGGTCACGATGAGCCTGCTCGACAAGGTCGGGCTGTTGCTCACCATCGGCGGTATCGCCGGTGTCGCGATCAACATCGCCCATGAGCTGGGGCATCAACGGGCGCGGTCGGAGCGGTGGCTGAGCAAGGTCGCGCTGGCCCAGTCGGGCTACGGGCACTTCTTCGTCGAGCACAACCGCGGCCATCACGCCCGCGTCGCCACTCCCGAGGATCCGGCGAGCTCGCGCCTGGGCGAGGGTCTGTACGCGTTTCTGTGCCGGTCGATCTCGGGCAGCCTGCGCTCCGCGTGGTCGATCGAGCGGCGCAGGCTGGCCCGGCGCGGGAAGTCGGCGTGGACGTTGCGCAACGACGCCGTGAACTCGTGGGTCATCACCGCGGTGCTGTTCACGGCGCTGGTCGCGGTGTTCGGGCTCACCGTCCTGCCGTGGCTGCTCGCCCAGGCGGTGATCGGCATCTGTCTGCTCGAGTCGATCAACTACCTCGAGCACTACGGTCTGCGGCGGCAGCGCCGTCCCGACGGCAGCTACGAGCAGGTCCGTCCCTCGCACAGCTGGAACAGCAACTCGGTGATCTCCAACGTCTTCCTGTTCCACCTGCAGCGACACTCCGACCACCATGCGAATCCGCAGCGGCGCTATCAGGCGTTGTGCCATGCCGACGAGGCGCCCCAGCTGCCGTCCGGGTACGCCACGATGGTGCTGCTGGCGATCGTCCCGCCGTTGTGGCGGCGGGTGATGGACCGGCGGGTGGTGGCGCACTACGGCGGCGACGTCCGCCTGGCGGCGCTGAGCCCGCGCCGGGAGCGGGCGCTACTGCGGCGGTACGGCTGACTGCACCTCGCGGGTGCGTTTGAGCGCGACGGCGGCGGTGCGCATGGACAGCGCGGGCGAGAGCCGCTCCAGGTACCACAGTGCTTTCCACCACCGCGGCACCACGATGATCGCCTCGTTGCGGAGCACGGCGCGCAGCGCCTTGTCGGCGAAGTCACCGGCGTCCATCGGGCGCAGTGCCTCGCCGAGCTTGACCAGGTCCTCGCGGCTGACGCTCTTGTTGCGGCCGTAGGCGCCCCCGGCCAGGATCGGGGTGCGCACCACACCGGGACACAGCACGGACACCCGCACCCCGCGCGTGGCGGCCTCCACCCGCATGGTCTTCGACAGCGCCACCACCGCGTGCTTGGTCGCCGAGTAACCGGCCTGTGCGGACGTGGTGACGAGCCCGGCCATCGACGCGGTGTTGACGATGTGGCCACTGCCCTGCCGGATCATGACCGGATAGGCGGCCTGCACACCGTGGATCACCCCGCGCAGGTTCACGTCGATGATGTCGGTCCAGTCGTCGAGGGTGAGGGTGTCGACCTCGCCGCCGATGCCGATGCCGGCGTTGTTGAACAGGTAGTCGATCCGTCCGGCGGTGTCGACCATCGCGCCGATGGCATCGCTGAACGCGGCCGCGTCACGGACGTCGAGCTCGACCGCGTGCACCTGCGCACCCGATGCACGCAGTTGCTGCGCCAGCTGTTCGGCGGCCTCGTACTGCCGGTCCGCGATCCACACCCGGGCGCCTGCGCCGGTGAGTCTGGCGGTGATCGCGGCACCGATGCCTGATGCGCCGCCGGTGATGAAGGCGGTCTTCCCGGACAGTCGCGCTGCGTCTACGGATGCCACCCGGGAAGGATAGCGGCCCGGCGGGACGGCCCTAGGCTTCGCTGCCCTCGTCGGACGGGCCCGAGCTGTCGTCGGAGCCGGAGTCACCGTCGTCCGCCGGGTCTGCCGTGGCCTCGGTGTCGTCGTGAGTGCCGCCGTCGTCGGTGCTGCCGTCGTACAGCTCGGCCTCGGCCTCGGCTTCTTCGACGGCCTCGACTTCGGCCTTCTCGCCGGCGTCGGTGACCTCGGTGTCGTCGGTACCGTCGTCCTCGGCCACGGTTTCGGAGGTCTGGTCACCCTCGGGGACCTCCTCGACGTCCTCGGTGACGCCCTCGTCGGTGATCTCGTCGCCGGCCGTCGCGGTGCTGACGGCGGTGCGTGCCGACCCCTGCCGCCCCAGCAGCGTCTGCAGCGTCTCGTCGCCCTCTTCCCCCTGCGGTTCCTTGCCTTCGAGCCAGGTGCGGTCATAGGCCCGGTCGATGATCTCCCGCAGCGGCGCCTCCCAGTCGTCGACCAGCCAGCCCAGACCGAAATCGCGGAACCCCTGCAACAACGGCAGATTCGAGGTCGGCACGTGCACGTACGTGGTGTTGCCCTCCGTCCACACGATGTTGTCCGGATCGTCGAGGTCGACGTCGCCGTAGGCCATGTGGACGTGGTCGAAGGCCGCGATCGCGTTTGCCAGGGCCAGCAGGTTGAACGGGTTGGCCGGGAAGTCGGCGATCGGGTCGTACTCACGGGCGACGTCGACGACGGCATAGTCGGTGTCGGTGGGGGTCAGAAGTCTGTCGCCGTACCACCAGCCGTTGAGGCCGCCGTACTTGCGGCCGCCGTTGCCGATCAGCACGAACGACAGATCGTCCGGCGACGGCGCGGCAAGGCCTTCCTCATGGTCGCTGCCGTGGTCGCGCAGCCATACCGACGCCACCCGGGCGCCGCCGCTGAAGGCGTACACGATCGTGTCCTCGGGGCCCGACGACACGTCGCTGATCGCGCGATCGAGTGCGCGCACGTTCTGGGTGACGCCGAACTCGATCGTCCCGAGCGGAAGGATCCACTGGTAGTCGACCGCGCGGCACACCTTGGGTTCCGCGCACAGTTCGCCGCCGAGATTGTCATCCATCGCCCAGGGCGTGGGGCCGTGATGCAGCACGGTGGCCGGGCCGTCCGGGACCAACTGGGCGGTGGCTACGGAACCACCGAACGCCAGCGGGAGCGCAGCAAACGGAACCGCAGCCACAGTCAGCGCAGCTTTCGTCGCTCGATTCATTGGATGTCCCTCCCTCGTGGTCCACGGGGTGCCACGCTTCGCCGGCCGGGCGACGCGCGTGAGCGCAGAGCCACCGGCGGACCACCTGCCGTCAGACCGAACGGACGTTACCGCAGTCCGGGAGCGTCGGCGACCACTGCAGCAAACTTGATCTTGAAACATTTCCGACAGCTCCTGTCCAGAGCGCACAAAGTGGCGTTGAGCTGGTGTTTTCCGGCCCACAAAGCGCCTCGTCCGAGGCGGGAACATTGGCCGCCGAGCCGGGCTCGCCACGGGCGCCGGCCCTTTGCCGGGCCCGAAGCCCATACAGCGGCCGGCGAACCCGCGGTGGCGCTCCCGTTATCACAAGATGAACAACGGGTCCAACTGCGAGCCCCGGTCGGGGCAGAGGGGTTCGCGCCCGTGCCCATGTGCTGTCAGCGATGGTACAGACCAACAAATTTTTTTTGCTCCGGTGTGTCCAGCTATGTCAAAGAAGCCATTATTAACGTGCTAAAAAATAATGAACTACAGCGGCGTGATCTTGGCTGGGAGCGGCGCCAGCCGACAGATCGAGGAATAGAATAGCGAGTTCAGACCGGTATCGCAGCGATCGATCCAGTGTGTGAACTTTTCCCTGGTATTGCCGAATTGGTCAGCGTCAACAGGTCGAAAATGACGACAAATTGCAGTCAGCAATAGTAACCAACTTCGCTACAACTGCGTCAATTAGAAATATGCGAATTTTGCTGCACAAAGTTTGACGGTGGCGCAATATGCTCTTGTCGCGCCGGAGACGGCGGATCACGTCATAGCTACACATCGGGGAGATTACATGCGTAAGGGCTTTCGTAAGGCGGGCGCGGCGGCCGGCGCTGCCTTTGCCTCAGCCGCGCTGGCGCTGGCCACCGCCACGCCGGGGCTGAGCAGTCCGTCGGGCCTCGTCGTCGGCGGGCTGGCAACACCGTCGATGCATGATCTCGTGATGGCTCAGATCCTGAAGGACGAGCTGCACGGGATGGAACGTGTCAGCATTCACTGGCCAGCGGAAGCGGCGCCCTACACCGGCGACGACTACACCCTCGGCGAGTCGATCAGCATCGGGATCACCAACCTCAACGCGGCGATCGACACCGCGGTCGGCAAGCTCGAGCGGGACGCCGACGGCAATCTCCTTCCCCAGGAGCAGGTCAAGATTGTCGGCCTGTCGGCGGGCTCGCTCGTCGTGACCGAGATGCTGCGCCTCCTGGCGGAGGACCCGAATGCACCGAGCGCCGATGAACTGACCTTCATCGTGGTCGCCGACTCCAGTCGTCAGACGCTGATCAACAAGGCCCGCTACAACAGCAGGTACGACTACACCTATCAGCCCGCACCGGACTCGCAGTACGACGTCAAGGTCGTCACCGGCGAGTACGACGGCATGGCCGACTTCCCCGACCGCTGGTGGAACCTCCTCGCGGTCGCCAATGCGATCGCCGGCGGCATCTTCGTCCACGTGCCGATGATGTTCGCCGACCTCAAGGACGAGTACATCACCGGCGTCGACGTCAACGACCTGGGCGGCACGACGACCAACTACCTGGTGCCCACGGCCAAGCTGCCGCTGGTCCAGCTGCTGCCGTTCCTCGCGTCGATCGAAGCCGAGCTCAAGGAGGCGGTCGACAGGGGCTACAGCCGCAACGACGTCGTCGACACCAGCGCGGCGCGCATCGTGAGCGCTTCGTCGGTGGACGAGGAACCCGCGCTCGACGAGGCCGCGGCCGACGTCGAGAGCGAGGCCCCGGCCGACGTCGAGGGCGGGGCCCCGGCCGACGTCGAAGAGGACGCCGCGGAGGTCAGCGAGCCCGCGGAGACGACCGAGGGTGACGACACGACGGAGCAGGGCGGTGCCAAGGAGGACGACGTCGAGGACGTCGACCCCGTCGACGAGGACACCGAAACAGGGTCGAACACCGACGAGGCCGAGGCTGAGGCCGAAGCCGAGGCTGAGGCCAACGAGGACGCCGATGCGGCGGACTCGGCCGAGTCCGCGAAGGACGACGAAGCCGCAGAGTCCGAGGACACCGGGTCCGGGGACTCCGCGGACTCCGATGACTCCGATTCGTCGGAGGACGCGTCGTCCGACGGATCTGGGTCGTCTGACTCCGGCTCCTCGGAGTAGCCTCCCCGAAACTCGAGGCCGCCGACGTCTCTGACGCCCGCCCGGAGCCCCGGCACATGCCGGGGCTCCGTGGTGTGCGGGGTACGACCGACAAGCGCCACCGACCTGAGCAGCCTAAGATCTCAGTGGTCGGGGGCTTGATTTGCTGTGAGGTAGCGTTGATGGCCATGGATGCGCAATACGACGCGATCGTCGTAGGAGCTGGTTTCGGCGGCATGGGTGCCGCGATCCAGCTCAAGAAGATGGGGTACGACAACATCCTGATCGTCGACCGCGAGGACGATCTGGGCGGAACGTGGCACGTCAACCACTACCCGGGCCTGGCCGTCGACATCCCGTCCGCGACGTACTCCTACTGGTTCGAACCCAATCCGCACTGGTCACGGCTCTACGCGCCGGGCAGTGAACTCAAGGCCTACGCCGAGCACGTTGCCGACAAGTACGACGTCCGCCGGCACATGCGGTTCAACAGCCCGGTCGACGGCGCCCGGTGGGACGAGGACGCCAAGCATTGGCAGGTGACGCTGTCCGACGGTGAGACGCTGACATCACGGTTCCTGATCACCGCCACCGGTTACCTGTCGCAGCCCCGCACCCCGGACATCCCCGGTATCGAGGACTTCGCCGGGCGCATCGTGCACAGCATGGACTGGGACGACGACTACTCCCCCGCCGGAGAGCGCATCGGGCTGATCGGCACGGGCGCCACCGCGGTGCAGTTGATCCCCGAACTGTCCGAGTCGGCCGCCGAACTCACGGTGTATCAACGCACACCCATCCATGTGGTGCCGAAGTTCGACTTCCCGATTCCGGTGCTGCTGCGCCGGCTGTTTGCCCGCATCCCACTGCTGCAGCGCGCGTTCCGGTTCACCACCGACGCGAATCTCGAAGTCATGATGATCCTGTCGGTGCTGAACTACAAGTACTTCCGTCAGCTCAACGTCGGCGCCTCGTATCTGTCGCAGGCGTTGCGGTTCGTGTCGATCCGGGACAAGGAGCTGCGCGCCAAGCTGACGCCGGACTACGACTTCGGCTGCAAGCGGCCGACGTACTCGAACTCCTACTACCGCACCCTGGCCAAACCGCACGTGCACCTGCAGACGTCGGGCATCGAGCGGGTGGAGGCCGACGGCATCGTCGCGTGCGACGGCACCAAGACCGAGATCGACACCCTGGTGCTGTGCACCGGGTTCGACATCTGGGAAGCCAACATCCCGGCGATCGAGGTCATCGGCCGCGATGCGCGCAACCTCGGAAAGTGGTGGCGAGACAACGGGTTCAAGTCCTACCAGGGCGTCACGATCCCCGCGTTCCCGAACTTCCTGAGCCTGGCGGGTCCCTACGCCACGAGCGGGTTGTCCTACTTCAACACGATGGAATACCAGATGCGCCACATGGACCGGCTCTTCGGTGAGCTCAAGCGGCGCAACGCGACGGCGTTCGAGGTCACCGACGAGGCCACCGACCGGTTCAGCGAGCGGATGTCGAATCTGTTGGGCAAGACGGTGTTCCGGCGGGGCGACTGTTCGCGCTCACGGTCCTACTACTTCAGCCCGAGTGGAGAGACGCTCGTGCGCCCGGCATCGACCAACCAGACCAACCGCGAGAACGACACCTTCCCGCTCACCGACTACGTCTTCGCCTGAACGCGCTGCTCAGACGTGGTTTCGCCAGAGCACTCACAGCGATGTGCCAGGATGGATACATGCAGGTGAGGCGCGTTCTCGGCACAGTCGGTGCGGCGGTCACGATTTCGGCCGCGATGCTGCACTCCGGGGCCGCCGCCCCGGCAGCGTCGGCGGACCCGTGCCCGGACATCGAAGTGATCTTCGCCCGCGGCACCGGCGCCGAACCCGGTCTCGGATTCGTCGGTGACGCCTTCGTCGGCTCCTTGCGGAACAAGGTCGGCGACCAGACGGTGGGTGCCTACGCGGTGAACTATCCCGCGGGTTTCGACTTCGACAAGTCGGCGCCCCTCGGCGCCGCCGACGCCGCGGGCCGTGTCCAGTGGATGGCCGACAACTGTCCGGAGACCAAGCTGGTTCTGGGCGGCATGTCACAGGGCGCCGGCGTCATCGACCTGATCACCGTCGATCCGCGCCCCCTCGGCCGTTTCACCCCCACCCCGATGCCGCCCCATGTCGCCGACCACGTGGCCGCAGTCGCGGTATTCGGAAACCCGTTGCGCGACATCCGCGGTGGCGGCCCGCTACCCGCGATGAGCGGCGTCTACGGACCGAAGTCGATCGACCTGTGCAGCCTCGACGACCCGTTCTGTTCCCGCGGTTTCAACCTGCCCGCCCACTTCGCCTACGTCGACAACGGCATGGTCGAGGAGGCGGCGAACTTCGTCGCGGGCCGCGTCCGGTAAGCCCTGGCTTTCCTCGTTAGCCAGCAAACGAAGTTCGGGTTTGGCGACCACTCTTCGCGGTTACTCCTGCTGGGCCGAACAGTCGGTTGACACGAATCCGAGATGGTGCCGCCAAATGCGCGTGACGACGCTGTGACACGCGTACGCTGACGTCCAGTAGCAAACGTGCGGCACGTTAGTGCTGGGGGGAACCATGACGAAGGCCACCACGAGGGGCAGGAAGCGACAGCGCACGTGGCTTGGCGTGGTGGCCGCGGCGAGCGCCCCGCTGATCGCGCTGCCTGTTGTCGGTTCGGTTCCATACGCCGAAGCCGAGTTCTCTTTTCTGCCTGACAAAGCGCGGGTGCTGACGCTGAGTCTGCTGCCCGGCGGCAACGACGACGACCTACGTGGTGAGGTGTGCAGCGCCCAGCGCGAGTGTTCGTCGGTGCCCTACCCGTACCTGCTCCGCACGCACGGGGTGAGTCTGCTCGACACCGCGCTGAGGCAGCCGATGCCCGATCCTGAGCAATCGCGCCAGATCGTCTTCGGATACAGCCAGGGCGCGCGGGTGGCGGTGAACTGGATCGAGGAGTACGGCGGCACCGAGGGCGCTCCCGGTCCGGAGGACCTCAGTTTCGTTCTCATCGGCAATCCCACCCGCAAACACGGTGGTGCGCACGTCGGCTGGGGGGAGGCGGTTCCGGAGACCGACTACGAGGTGCTCGACGTGGCCCGCCAGTACGACCTGGCCGCCGACTTCCCGGACAAGCTGCATCTGCTCGCGCTGGCCAATGTGTTCGCCGGTTTCGCGTTCGTCCACGCCGATTACGAGGACGTCGACCTCCACGATCCGGCCAATTACGTGTGGACGGAAGGCAAGACGACCTATGTCTTCGTCCCGACCGAGAATCTGCCCCTGCTCGAGCCGTTGCGCTGGGTCGGGCTGACCGGGCTCGCCGACGCGCTGAACGGGCCACTGAAAGAGATCGTCGAGTCTGCCTACGACAGGTCCTACCTGCCGGCCCGGCCCGGGATGCCGGCCGAACCCGAGCCCGAACCGGAACCCGAAGAGCCGCCGACGGAACCCGAGCCCGAACCCGAAGAGCCGCCGACGGATCCGGAGCCCGAGGACGGCAGCGAAACGGCACAGCTCGTATCCGTCGATGACGACCCGAAGGACGACGCGAAGGACGTTGAAGAAAACCTCGGGTCCGCACTCGCGGGGCAGCCCGACGAGGAGCTCGTCGACGAGCCTGCCGAGGAGTCCGAGCAGGAGTCCACCGAGGAAGAGACCGAGGAAGAGTCTGCCGAGGAGGCCGAGCAGGAGTCCACCGAGGAAGCGCCGGAGGACGAAGCGCCCGACGACGACGAGCAGGAGTCCGGTGCGGACCAGGATTCGTCCTCCGACGGCGGGCCGAGCGGCGACGAGTAGTCGCCGGTTGACCACCGGGTCGGTGGATGTGCTTGGGTGGCGGTATGGACGTCAGCGGCCTCACCCCCATCGAACAGACCGCGTTGCTCACCGAGTACTGCCGGGCGCTGGACAGCAGAGCCGCCCGTCCGATCCTCGGTGATCGTCACGCCGAGGTGACCGTCGGCGAGATCGACTACGACTTCACCACTCTGGCCGCCACCCCCAGCGTCGTACCGCTGGTGGCGCTGCGGGCCAAGATGCTCGACGAGCGCATCCGCAGCTTCATCACCGAGCATCCCGACGCGGTCGTCGTCGATCTCGGTGCGGGGTTCAACAGTGCGGTGCTGCGTGTGGACCCCCCTCCCACGGTCGACTGGTACAGCGTCGACCTGCCCGCCGTGATCGCGGTGCGGCAAGCCCTGTTGCCCGCCCACGACCGGGACCGGGCGGTGCCGGCCTCACTGCTCGAACCGGATTGGGCCGAGGCGATACCGGCCGACCGGCCCACGATGGCCTTCGCCGACGGGCTGGTGGCCTTTCTCGACGAGGCGGACGTGATCGCGATACTGCGCCGCATCACCGGCCATTTCGCTTGCGGTGTCATCGCTTTCAACGACTACGGGCCGGTGAGCAAGCTCAACCGCCTCGTGGGCAAGGTGGCCACAGTCAGCAAGACGAACTCACCCCACAACCAGTGGAACTTCCCCGGGTTCAAGGACGCCCGGCGTCCCGAGGCGTGGAACCCCGACCTCACCCTGCTGGAGGAGGCCAGCGTCATGCGACGGCCCGAGACCGCGCTGTTTCCGGCCGGTCTGCGCCTGGCCGGCCGCCTGTCGCACCGGGTGCCGGCGATCGCGCGCAAGGCACGGATCCTGCAGTACCGCTTCTAGTTGGTGTCGGCCACCGACACCGAATCGGTGTCCCGGGGCGCGGTGTGCTTACGCCGGTGCACGACAAGTCGACCGTTGCGCGCGGGCGTGACGGTGACACCGCGGCTGTGCGGCTTCTCGTCGGGTTCGGTGGTGGGCTCGATCGTGAACTCGCGCAGCATCGCGCGCAGGGTCACTTCCATCTCCATCGTCGCGAACGACGCGCCGATGCAGCGCATCATGCCTCCGCCGAACGGGATCCAGGCGAACGGGTTCGGAGCCTTGCCCAGGAACCGGTCCGGGTCGAACTTCTCGGCGTCGGGGAAGCTCGACTCGGCGGCCATCGCCAGTTGGGTGCTGGCCAGGATCGTGTCTCCCTCGGGAATAACCCACTCCCCCAACTGGATCCGCGTTCTGGCTCGGCGCAGTGCGGCGGTCAGCACGGGGCGGGTGCGCTGTGATTCGGCGATGGTCGCGAGCAGCAGCTCGTTACCGCCGGCGTCCACCTCCTCGGTGAGCCTCACCAGCAGCTCCGGGTGGCGGCGGATCCGTTCGACGGTCCAGGCCAGTTGCGTGGACGTGGTCTCGTGCCCGGCGACCAGCATGGTGAGCAGCTCGTCGAGGATGTAGGAGTCCGGCATCGGCGAGCCGTCGTCGTAGCGGGCCTGCAGCAGCAGCGACAGTACGTCGTTGCGCTCGGTGAAGTTCGGATCCGCACGCGCGTCGTCGAGCAGCGAGTTCAGCAGCTCGTCCATCCGCTTCCGGTAGCCGGCGAACTTGCCGCCGGGGCTCCACGGCCCGAAGTCGCGCCGCACGATGGACGGCATCAGCGCGATCTTGGAACCGAATTCGACGGCCTTGGGCATCAGCACGCGCAGTTCGTCGAGCTGCGCGCCTTCGGCGCCGAACACGGCACGCAGGATCGTGTTCAGGGTGATGCGCATCATCGGCTCGAGGGTCTCGAACTCCACCCCCTCGGGCCAGGTCCGGATCTCGCGGACCGCCTCTTCCTCGGTGATGCTCGCGTAGCCGCGCATGCTCTTGCCGTTGAACGGCGGCAACAGCAGCTTGCGGCGCGCCTGCAGCTCGTCGCCTTCGAGGTTGAAGATCGAACCGGGGCCGAGCACGTCGCCGCCGAGGTTGTTCTGCGGCCGGCCCACCAGATCGCGGTGCGTGCTGAACAGATCCTTGACCAGCACCGGGTCGCTGATCACCACGGTCTCACCGAACACCGGGATGTTCAGCGTGAACGTCGGGCCGTACTTGCGGCCCAACGCGGCGATCGCGCCGTAGCGCTGCGTCAGTACGGCCGCGCCCTGGATGAGCTTCGGAATCCGCGGGCCCGGCGGAAGCCGCACTGGATCGGTGGTGGCCGTCGCCATGTCGTCACCCCTTACCTCTGGTGAGCTAGTGAATTATCAGGCTATCGCGTAGTCGCTGAGCGGGAATCTCTCCTGCTCCTTGACCGCCTGACGGATGGACGTCGGCCGGAACAGCGGCGCCTCGCCGTTGCTGTTGAACCAGTACGACCGGGAATTCCTGCAGTCGCCCAGCCGGAACACCGAATCGTCGAGCAGCGTCAGCATCCGCTCGAGGAAGCGGGCGTTGGCCTCGTCGGTGACCTCGAACGTCCGGCCACCCCTGCGCTGCAGCTCGCCGAACAGCCGCTTCATGTGGCGCATCTGGTATTCGACGGTGTCGAACCAGGACATGCCCACCCACGCGTACGGGCTGGCCTGGGTCACCAGGTTCGGGAACATCGGCACCGTTATGCCCTCGTAGGCTTGGAATCGGTTCTCCCGCCACCACTTTCCGAGATCGCGGCCCTCCCGGCCGATCACCTCGATCGCGGGCAGGTTCGACTCCCACACATCGAAACCGGTGGCCAGCACCAGTGTGTCGATCACGCGCTTGGTGCCGTCCTTGGCGACGATGCCGTCCGGTTCGATCCGCTCGATGCCACCGGTTTCCAGATGCACGTGCGGTTTGGTGAACGTGCGGTAGTAGACGTTCGACAGCGTGGGCCGCTTGCAGCCGAAGTCGTAGTTCGGCGTCAGCTTGCGGCGCAGCTCCTTGTCGCGGATCGCCAGGAACCGGTGCAGCGTCCCGATTTTGGCGGCGGCGGTGTTGATCGGCCGCAGCTGACGGAACTTCCACATCGCCAACGTGGTCATGATGTCCATGAACATGTCGCTGGAGAGCCGTACAAAGCGTTGTGTCGCAGGGAATTTCGCGAAGATTCGTTGCGTCCTCGGCCCGAACGACAGGTCGAACTTCGGCATCACCCAGATCGGTGTGCGCTGGTAGACCGTCAGGTCGGCGACGTCCTCGGCCAGCTTCGGGATCAACTGCACACCGGTGGAACCGGTACCGATGATCGCAGCGCGCTTACCCCGCAGCGAGTAGTCGTCGTCCCATTCCTGGGCGTGCAGCACCGTGCCGGCGAAGGTGTCGATGCCGGGGATGTCCGGCTTCTTCGGCTGGCACAGGTAGCCCGTCGCGAGGACCAGGAACTGTGCGTGCAGGGTCTGGCCCCCGGACAGGGACACCAGCCACTGCCGGTTCTCCTCGTCCCACCTGGCGCCTTCGACCACGGTGTTGAACCGCATGTACCGGCGCAGGTCGTACTTGTCGGCGACGTGCTCGGCGTAGCTCTTCAGTTCCTCGCCGGGCGCGTAGAGCCGGGACCAGTACGGATTGGGCTCGAACCAGTACGAATAGGTGGTGGACGGGACGTCAACCGTCAGGCCTGGATAACGGTTGACGTGCCACGTCCCACCTAGGTCGTCCTCGCGGTCGAGGATCGCGAGGTTGCGGTAACCCAGCTGGTTGAGCTGGATCGCCGCGCCCATTCCACCGAACCCTGCTCCGACGATGACGGCGTCAAGCTGCTCCGTACTCACTCAGGCGATACTACGGTCAATGGTGCGGGCTTTCCTATTCGCCGGAGTCCGAGCCGCCGCTGCTCGCGCCGGCGCTCTCCTTGTCCGAACCGCTGTCCGAGTCGGAGTCAGAACCCTTGTCCTGTGACTCCTTCGGGGCGTCGGTGTCGGCCTTGCGGTGCTTCCCACCGGTCGAGGGCTTCTCGGAGTCCTCGACCTCGGCACGCTTGTCGTCCTCGGCCTCGTCCTCGTCCTCGGGCTCGGTGACCTTGTCCTCGTCACCCTCGTCACCCTCGTCGAGGCCCTCGTCGACACCGGTCTCGGGCTTCGGCTCGGCCGGGGTGCCGGCTTCGGGCTTGCCCTCGTCCTCGGCCACCGGCGCCTCGTCGGTCACCTCGTCGGCAGGCTGCTCCTGCCCGGCGTCGTCGCCCGACGTCTCGTCGACGGGGGCTTCCTCTTCCTCCTGCGGCGCGAGCTTGAACTTCTCGAGCAGGTCGTTGACCGCGGAGGACACGACGTCCTCGTCCTCGACCTCGGTGCCCTCCTCGGTCGAGGAGACCAGCAGCGCGGCGTCCCCGCCGGAGTCCTCGGTGGTCTCCGGGGCCTCGGGAGCCTCGGTGTCCTGTTCCTCGCTGCTCGGCGGCAGGATGCCGTCGCCAGGCGTCGGATCCTCCGGATGCTCCGGATCGCAGGACGGGCACAGCAACTTCACGAACGGCTTGAGGAACGGCGTCACCATCGTGTACGGGTAGCCCTTCCACAGGAAGCTGCCGGGCACGAACGGGTTGAAGTCCAGCCAGACCGCCTTGGTGAAGCGGACCACCGACTCGACGACCTCGGTCAGCGTGATCGGCTCCGGCCGGTTCTGCTCCGGCGGAGCGAACAGGTAGTTGAGCGTGTTGTACACCGGATCCCACGGGTTCAGCTGCACGTGCTCACCGGACCACGGCACCGGCTCGCCTTCCTGACCCGGGATCTCCTCGCCGGCCTGGCCCTCTTCCTCGCTGACGGGATTGTTCAGCTCGGGCATCGTGTAGCCGGCGATCAGGTCCCAGAGCGGCGCCAGGAACATCTTGCCCAGGATGCCCTCGGCGTCCTGGCAGGTCGGCGGCGCGGTACCGGTGCAACCGGCGTTCATCGGCAGGTTGGCCTTGGCCCACCAGGACACGTGCTCACCCAGCGCGTTGGACAACGGCTTGAACGGGATCAGCAGGTTGGTGACCGCGGTGATCTTCGGCGGGTCGGCCGGGTCGTAGCCCAGCACGTTGGTGGGTGTGTACACCCACCAGCTGCCGGTGACCTCCAGCGCGTGGGACAGGTCGTTGAGGCCGTCGAGGTAGGCCCGCGGCACGCTGATCAACGCGTTGAACAGGTTGGGCAGCACGTTCTGCCATGCCGGGTTGGCCAGGTTGGGCGCGGTGATCGGGGTGTAGGACTGCTCCTTGTGGATGTCGCACCCGTCGGTGTTGTAACCGGAGCAGGCCTCACCGGGACCGGTCGGGATCGTTGCGGCGACAGGCTGCACCGGAGTGCTCGAGTTGCCGGTGTCGCCGTCGGCGTCCTCACCGATGATCTCGGCGTCTGCCAGGTACTCCCGGTCGTAGGCCCGGTCGATGATCTCGCGCAGCGGCGCTTCCCACTGGTCGGCCACCGCCCCGAGGCCCCAGGAGCGCAACCCCTGCAGCAGCGGCAGCTGTGCGGTCGGAATGTAGACGTAGGTGGTGTTGCCCTCGGTCCAGACATAGTTGCCCGGCGCGTTGAGGTCCGCCTCGGTGTAGTTCATGTGCACGTTGCCGAACGCGGAGATCGCGTTCGCCAGCGCCAGCAGGTTGAACGGGTTGTCCGGGAAGTCGGCGATCGGGTCGTACTGGCGGGCGACGTCGAGCACGGAGAACTGGGTGTCAGTGGGCGTCATCAGGGAATCGCCGTAGCCGCCCCACCAGCCGTTGATGCCCCCGTACTTGCGTCCGCCGTTGCCGAGCAGCACCATCGACAACTCGTCGGGGGAGATCGCGGTGGCGTCCGCGTAGTCCTCCAGCCACTTCGAGACCACCCGCGCCCCGCCGCTGAACCCGTAGGCGACCTTGTCGCCGTCGGTGGTGTTCAGCGCGTAGTTCATCGTCTTGACGTTCTCGGCGAGCCCGGGCTCGAAGGTGCCGAACGGCAGCACCCACTGGTAGTAGACCTCGCGGCACTCCCGCTCCAGTTCGCAGATGATGCCGCCGAGGTTGGTCGGCGTCGACCACGGAGTCGGGCCGGTGTGAAGAACGGTGGCCGGGCCCGGGGGTAGCTCCGCGGCCGCAGCGCCGGCCGTGGGGAGCGGTCCGGCAACGGTAAGCGGCAGCATCATGAACGGCAGTGCCGCCGTCAGCGCCGTCTTCGTCGCTCGATTCACTAACGTCCCTTTCCTGAGGTTTGGCGTGCTGCAGGCCCGTGCCGACCAAGCACCCCCCGGCCCCTCGACAAACCAGCGCCACCTGGGCAGTCGCGAGCGACATGCGTCGCACGTGAAGGCCACCTGGTGGCGTCGATCAGTCAAAGTTGCACGGTTGGCACGATCCCTGACGAAGGGAGAATACCCCAATGATCACGATTTGGTAGACCAATCAGCAAACCCTGTTGCGCGGCCGCCTGTGTTGCACGGGCCTCCGTCCGGCCGCGGGAGGTCTGTGCCGGCGCCGGAGCCGAGCGGCAGCGGTGTCTGATCCGGGTGAACCACCGGCGCCGGCGGATGCCGCGCACACCACGTCGCCGGGCGCGGACGCGGGGCGCCGGCGGCAGGATCCGATCTTCTCCGGAGAAGGCGGCGGCCGGGCCTGCGTGGCACCGGGCGCGCACCGGTGGGCTCCCAGCCGATTCACAGCTCGTCGTAAGTCCGGTGAGGCATACGGTAATAGCACTGGCGGGCAACGGCTTTCGAGACGCAGCGGTGGGTGCGCCGGACCGGGTCCGCGGATACCCCGGCGCGCGCCGGCCACCACACGGCGCGGGACGCCGCGAATGCCCGTCGGTGCGGGCGCCGCGGCCACCCCGGAGGACCGGGTGATCGACGTCCGCTCCCTCCCGGCTGTGCCCGGAAGCGCCGCCGGTGCTGATCTCGAGCCGCGCCCGAGCGTGGTGCCGGTCCGCGGCAGGAGCTTGCGCCGACGGTTTGCTGACGTAGACGTCAGTATGGGTGTGGCAATCGCCCACAAATCCAGGCGGCAAAGTCGGGGAATTCGAGCGTCACAACCCCCGGCTGCGCAACCAGGCATCGATGCGATCGGCGACATGCTCCCAGCCGGCCTCGAGCATCATGTTGTGGCCCATCCCCGGGAAGAAGTGCGCCTCCGTACCGTAGGCGACGGCGGTGGCCCAAACCTCGTCCCGGGTGACCGCGCCGTCGTCGGCGGCGCCGAGAACCAGCATCGGTGCGCGGACCCGCGCCGGGTGCGGAAGCTTGACCAGCCCGTCGAGTCCCATCCGGGCGCTCTCCTCCTGCAGGCGCGCCGCGTAACGACGTACGACGGCCTCGGGGGTACTCGGCGAGAAGAACCGCTCCCTGGCGAGCTCCGGGGTGCTGACATAGGGCAGCGACTTCCCGGTCACCGTGAGCTTGGCGAAGTGCCACGGGTGGCTCCTGATCCACCGCAGCCCCGACCGCAGCGACCCCTTCGGCGGCATCGAGGCCATCAGCACACCGGCCGGCGCGTCGCGGTGCTCCAGGTACCTCTGCACCAGCACCCCGCCCATCGAGTGTCCGACGATGACCGGGCGGGTCGCCAGCGCGTCGGCGGCGGTCGTGATGTCGGCGACGAAATCGTCGAATGTGAGATCGCGCAGCTTCTTGTCGGCCGGGCTGCCGCCGTGGCCACGCAGGCTCACCGCCAGCGCGCGGTAACCGCGTCCGGCGAAGAAATCCAGGAAGTGTTCATCCCAGCACCACGCCGCATGCCAGGCGCCGTGCACGAACAGCAGTGGGACAGGGTGGGTTTCACTGACCGATCCCTTGTCGATTACCTCGAGCATCGCGCTCAGCGTATACGGCGGCCTGGGTACTATCGCGGCCCATGAGCCTCGCCACACCGCACCCCGGCACCACCGTCGTGATCACCGGCGCCTCGTCCGGGATCGGCGAACACATCGCCCGCGGGCTGGCGCGGCAGGGTTACGACCTCACGCTGATCGCGCGGCGGCGCGACCGTCTCGAGGCCCTTGCCGATGAACTGCGCACTGCGCCTTCGGTTTCGGTCGAGGTGGTGGCCCTGGACCTCAACACCGAATCCGGTCGCGCCGGGGCCGTCGAGCACCTGCGCACAGCGGCGGTGGCAGGCCTGGTGAACAGTGCCGGATTCGGCACCAACGGGCTGTTGCAGGACCTCCCGCCCGAGCGTGAGCGCGACCAGGTGGTCGTCAACGTCCTCGCGCTGACCGAACTCACCCACGCCGTGCTGCCCCAGATGATCGGGCGCGGCGCCGGCGCGGTGCTCAACCTCGGCTCGATCGCCGGTTTCCAGCCGCTGCCCGGCGCCGCGGTGTACTCGGCGACCAAGGCCTATGTGCAGACGTTCTCCGAGGCCGTGCACGAAGGCCTGCGCGGGACCGGGGTGTCGTGCACCGCGCTGTGTCCGGGCCCGGTTCCCACGGAGTGGTGGGAGATCGCCGGCGAGCAACCGCCCGGCGGGAAGGCCCAGGTATCGGTCGAGGACGTCGCGGCGTCGGGGATCGCGGCGATGCGCGAGGGCAAGCGCCTCGTCGTGCCCGGGCTGGTGCCGAAACTGACCGGCCTCGGTGGGCGCTTCGCCCCGCGCGGTCTGCTGCTTCCCGCGTTGCGGATGGCCGCGGCGCGCCGCCGCTAGTCTTCGGAGCCTTCGTTCCCCGCGTCGTCGCCCGAGTCGCCGCCGTCCTCGTCGGAGCCCTTCTCGGCGTCGACCTTGTCCTGGATCGACTGCACCGAATTGGTGTCGTCGCCCTCGTCGAGACGGTGCTTACCCGCCCCGTCCTCGGCTTCTTCCTCGGCTTGCTCCTCGGCCTCTTCCTCGGACTCTTCGTCGGTTTCGTCGACGGGCTCGTCGTCGGTTTCTTCGGCGGGCTCCTCGGCGGGCTCTTCGGCCGGCTCCTCGGTGCCTGCGTTCTGGAACTTCTCCAGCAGGTCCTTGACGGCGGCGGTCTCGGTCGAATCCGACGGCTCATCGCCGCTCTCCGGTGCGCCCGACTCAGCCGGCTCCTCAGGCTCCGCCGGCGCGGGATCGGTGGCCTCCGCGCCCTCGTCGGCCCCTTCCGACTCCTCCGTCTCCGCCTGGTCGCCGGACTCCTCGTCCGGGATCGCCGGATGAGGCTCGTAGTTCTCGTAGAGCCACGGGTTGTCGTACAGGTTGTCCAGGTCGCAGTCCTTGCAGAACAGCGGGGCCAGCGCCGTGGCCACCGCGGCGATCAGCCCGTTGCGCGGATTGAAGATGCTGCTGTTCTGGACGAACGGGTTGAACGCGTCGAACAGGGACTTCGCGAGCTTGAGCGGCACCCGGATGAAGTCCGACAGCGGCACGCTGGCGACCGGCTTCGGCGGCGTGGTCAGCCATTCCCACGTGTTCTTGAACGGCCCCCACGGCTCCAACTGCACGGTCTCGCCGGCCCACGGCACCGGGTCACCGGTGAACGGGTTGGTCGAGCCCTGCTCCCCGGCTTCGGGGAAGGTGTAGCCGTCGTAGAGCTGCGACACCGGCACCTTGAACATGCTGGCCAGCAGCATGCTCATGTCCGGGCAGGCACCCGGCGTGCCGGCGCACCCGGAGTTCATCGGCAGATTCGCCTGCGCCCAGACGCTCATCTGCTCACCCAGCACCGACGAGAACGGCTTGAACGGCATCAGCACGTCGATGAACGCCTTGAGCTTCGGCGGATCCCACTCGTCGAAGCCGAACACGTTGGTCGGCCCCCACACCTGCCAGCTGCCGGTGCCGATCATCGCGTCGGCGAGCCGGTCCATCGCCTGGATCTCCCACGCCGGGATGCTCAGCAGCGCGTTGAACAGGTTGCCCGGAATGTAGAGCAACGAGGACTCGCCGAACACGGCGCTGCTGGTCACCGTGACGTCCGCGGTCCCCAGGTCGGTGCACAGCGCCGCCGTCGGCTCGCTCTCGCACAGGTTGCCGGCCGCCGCGGTCAGCGCGACGGACCGGTCGACCGACCGTTCGGCGATCACCTGCGGTGCGATCGGAGTTACGGAGATGACGCTGGCCCCCACCAGCGCCACGCCCGCCGTGATGTAAGGCCGTACCGCAGCAGGCATGACGCCCCCTTCAGAAGTCTCTGTGAAATCGCTGTCCCCCAACAGCAAGGAACGTAACCGAACAGCAACCGCATTGTCTAGCAAAGTGTCCAGACCGTGTGTCGGACCAGGAACTCTGACGGTTGCGTCAATAGTGCGGCCGCGGATCTCACCCCCGGGGCCCGAACCACGCCCGGTTCCCGTACCGGTCCAGATGTACTACCTCGTCAACCGGTCTTCTCGTGGTCGGGCCGTAGCGGCCGCGCGGCCATCCCAGCGGGACGACACAGCACGGAGTCACCTCGGTGGGCAACTTCAGCACCCGGCGTGCCGACGTCAGATTCCACAGCGGCAACGTGATCAGCGAAGCGCCCAATCCCATCGACCGCGCTGCCAGCAACAAATTCTGCACGCTCGGATAGATCGAACCGAAGAACGCCGACGCGGCCGCGTGCGGCATCGGCACGTAGGGCACCTTGCCCTCCCGGGCCGACAGGCGCAGGCACGCGATGACCAGCACCGGGATCTCGTGGAAGTGCTCGAGCTGCCACTCGATGGCCCGCACGCTCTTTGCCATCTCCTCGTCGTAGGACGCGATGTCCCGGATCGAGGTGCGGTGGAACACCCGCCACGCCAGCCGGTACCGGCGCTGCAGCTTGCGCTTGATCTTGGGGTCCTTGACGACGACGAATTCCCAGTTCTGCCCGTTGGCACCGGTCGGCGCCCGCAGCGCGAGCTCGAGGCACTTGAGCACGATCTCGTCGTCGACCGGATCGGGCAGCACCCGGCGGATCGCCCGCTGGGTCATCATCGCCTCGATCAGCGGCATGTCCAGCCGCGCCAGCGCCTCGGCGGTGGTCGGGATCGGTTCCGGCACGGTCAGGCCCTCCCGGCGATCCAGTCGGCGGTGAACTGCTGCATCTGCGGCACCTCTCTGCCGATCAGGTCGGCGACGTAACGTTCGATGCGCCCGCCCACGACCGGGATCCTCACCTCGAGGGTGCCGCTGACCCGCAGGCTCGAGCCGGACTCGGTGGGGGTGAGCAGCATCGTGCCGGAACCCGAACTGGGCACCCCGCGCGCGGAGATGGTGAAGTCGCCGTGCGCCTGTCCGTCGACCGCCGGCCGCCAGGTCTCGGTCCGCATGATCTTGGTGTCGCCGGGCAGCATCCGGCCGATCCCGCCGGGAAGCATGTCCTGGCGCAGATCCTGGGTGGTGTGCACCACCACCGTGCCGTCGGGACCGACCTCCAGCGAATCCAGGCGCATCGAGTCGCCGCCGTAGGCGGCCAGCCGGGCCAGCCAGTAGTCGCGTCCGGAGAAGGCCGCGAGCACGTCGGCGACGCCGGCCTTCGCCTCGGTCGTCACGTCGAAAGAACGGGGCACGTCCTCAGTTCCCCTGCGACTGCTTGCCGAACACCTTGTCGGCGACGCGGGCGGCGAACCGACGCGACTCCTCGAGATGCTCGTCGTTGATGTTGGTCGGCGGCAGCTTGAGCCCCAGATAGCGGTCCTTGTACTCCCCCGACCCCAGATAGCTCGTCAACGACAGCATCGACGACAACTCGCCGCCCGGGTAGGTGAAGTGGATGCCGTCGACGTAGCGGCCGCCCTTGTTCTCGGCGAGTTTGCGCACCCCGGCGAGATTCTTGCGCCACTTGCGCCGGCACACCACGAACACCGCGAACCGCTTGCCGTCCATCAGGTTCCGCGCCTCGTGCGACTTCAGGAAGGAGCGCAGCGGCATGGACACGGTGTCCCACCAGGTCGGCGAGCCGATGCAGATCAGGTCGTAGTCGCCGGTGCGGACGGCGTCGGGAGTGCGGATGTCCCCGGTGCGTTGCAGCGTCTGCGCGGGCAGCATGCCGAGGAACTCCGGCCAGACCCGGCGCATCGGGAAGCGGGAGAACCGTTCGGCATACCGCGGGTCGGTGAATTCGATCGGGGCCTCGGTCACCTCGTAGCCGCGGGCGCGGAACACCTCCCCCGCGGCGTCGAGTACCTTCTTGGCCTGTCCGGTGTAGCTGTAGTACAGCAGCAGCACCCGCGGCGGTACCGATGAAGTCACGGTCGGCCCATCCTCTCGTCATCGTCGACCCGACGTGCCACGCCGGGGCCTTTGCGCATAGCCTCACACACGTGAGCAACAAAGTTCCGGTCGACCTCACTGGCCCGGCGAAGACCATGCTGTCGACCCTGTACCTGAAGGCCGCCGACGCCGACTTCGACCGTCCGATCCTCGGCGACCGGTTCGCGAAGGCCGCGATCGACAAGCTGGACTTCGACTGGCGCGAGCTCGAGATCACCCCGAAGTGGGCGCCGCTGTTCACCGTTCGCACCGCGCTCTATGACGGCTGGGTGCGCGAGTTCATCGCCGCCCACCCCGAGTGCACGGTCGTGCACCTCGGGTGCGGGCTGGACTGCCGGGTGTTCCGGGTCGACCCCGGCGCCGACGTGCGTTGGTACGACGTCGATTTCCCGGAAGTGATCGCGCTGCGCGAGCAGATCTACCCGACCCGGCCGAACTACCGGTTGATCCCGACGCCGGCCACCGAGCCGAACTGGCTCGACGAGATCCCGGCCGACCGTCCCACTCTGCTGATCGCCGAGGGCATCAGCATGTACCTGACCGAGGACGAGGGCATCGCGCTGCTGCGCCGCTTCGTCGACCGTTTCGGTGTCGGTGAACTGCAGATCGACTTCTTCAACTGGCTGGCGATCAAGTCGCAGAAGACGCAGTCGCTGGTGCGCACGTCCGGTTCGGTGCTGTACTGGGCCGTCAACAACCCGCAGGACATCCTGAGCAAGCTGCCCGACATCCGGTTGCTCGCCGCCACAACGTTTTTCGACGCGAGCACGTATGCCGGGACGGGCACGGGGATGCAGGCGCTCAAGCGTGCGGTGCGGCTCCTGCCGCCGCTGCGCAGGGCGCTGCAGTACCACCGCTACGCGTACGGGAACCCGGCCCGGCGACCCTGAGCGCTCAGCCCACACCGGACTGCTTGGCCACCACACCCTGAAGCTGGGCCTCGATCGCCGCGACGGACTTCTCGCGGTCGGGGCCATGTGAGTGGTACTCGATCATCAACTGGCCGTTGAAGATCTTGCTGGTGTAGATCTCGATGCCGGCGCCGACGGCGAAGTAGAACTCGCCGTGGCTGGCGGCCACCTCCATGTCCGGTGGGGTGCGCAGCGGCGGCACGATGCCGTTGTCGGTGAACATCACCACGTCGGGCAGACCGGGCGGGTTACCGACGTACTGCGGGCTGAAGTGCAGGAAGCTCTGCTGGATCACGCCCTCGGCGATGTCCTTCTTGTACGTGTCGTTGATGTCGCGGGCCAGCTCGGCGATGTCGGTGCCCGCCTCGATCTCGGCGAGGTAGGTCGCGATGCCGACCGGGTTGGTGCTCTCGGTGGCCGACACCGGCGGTGAGAGCAGGTAGCGCAGATCCACCGGGTACACGTACGGCACCGGGATGTTCGGGGTGTTGCGCACGTTCCACTCGGCCATCAGCACGGCCGCGGACAGCAGACTGTTCAGGCCCAGCTTGTTGGCCCGGCAGAACGCGATGACCTTCTCGGTGTCCTGCTCCGAAAGCGTGCAGTACGCCATCGGAACCAGCTGCGGCAGAACAGGGTTGACGTCCGACGGGGCGCGTCGCGACGGCGGCAGGTCGTAGACGAACATCGCCGCGAGCAGGCGCTCCAGGCCCGACCGGGTGCGCTTCTCCACGCCGCGGTTGGCCAGGATCACCTCCAGCGGTTCGGGCGCGGGATGCACCTCGACCGGTTTGGTGCTGCCGGTGGTGACCAGGTCGGTGTAGGTGGAGAACAGTTCCTCGACGAGGCTGAACTGGTGGTGGCCGTCGGCCAGGCTGTGGTGGATGTACAGGGTGGGCTGGGCGACGCCGTCGCGGACGGTCAGCCGCAGATGCACCAGCGACTGGGTCTGGTCGAACAGCAGCGGCGGCGCGGGTGCGTCGCCGGACAGTTCGACCACCTCGATGCCGGGGTGCATGAGGTCGTCCAGCACGATCTCCCACTTGCCGTCCGGCAACTGCTCCAGGTGCCCACCGAGGACCGGATGCGCCTGCAGCAGCAGGTCGAACGCGTCCGACAGCGCGTCGGCGTCCATCGGGCCCTTCACATGTGCGGCCAGGCCGATGAAGTTGTGGGTCTCGGCGAACATCTCCTCGCTGCGCGCGAGCTTGCGGATGCCCGATGAAGGAAACATCAGTGTCAGACTCCCAGGGTGGTGGTGGGTTTCACGGGCCCGTCAGCCGCGCTTGCTGGCCTTGCGGTATCCGATCGCCAGCGGCACCGCGCACACGGCGGCGATCCCGGCCGCCCACAACACCGAGAACATCACCGGCTCGGCGATCGGACCCTCCAGGGACAGACCCCGCATGGCCTCGATCGTATAGCTGACGGGCTGGTGCTCGACGATCGGTTGCAGCCATTCCGGGTACTGGTCGAGCGGCACGAAGCCGATGGAGAAGAACATCAGCATCGCGATGACGATCTCGGTGGCCTGGGGCACGATCGTGTTCGAGGAGAACAGCGCCAGCGTCAGCACCGCGGCCGACAGCGCGACCCCGAACAGCGCCGGCATGAACACCCACAGGATCGCCGCCGGGACGCCCTGCTCGAACCGGAACCCCAGCGCCAGGCCGACACCCATCACCACCAGCGTGATCACCACGATGCGGACGAAGTCGGCGGCCAGCCGCGACAGCAGGCCGGCGGCCCGGTGCACGGGCACCACCCAGAACCGCGACAGCAGTCCGACCTCGCGTTCGCGCATAATGCCCACCGCGCCGATGATCGCGCCCGTCATGCCGCCGACCAGCGCGACCAGCGGCACCTGGCCGTAGAGTCCGCTGTGCCCGGTGACCTCTTCGAGGACGTCGCCGAGCACGATGTCGAGCGCCACCAGGAAGGCCGACGGCATCACGAACGACTGCACCAGCGTGGCCGGGTCACGGCTCCAGCGGCGCAGGATGCGCCAGGTCAGCACGCCCACCTGGGGCAGCAGGCGTTTCGGGGAGTTCTCCCAGATCTTCTCGCGGCGGTGTCTGCCGCCGGGACGGTACGGCGCGGTGACCGGATTCTCCAGCGTCATTCCGACCGCCGCTTCCGGGTCACCCACATGTGCAGGACGAGCGCCACCACGATGCTGCCCACTGCCCACGCCACCGCCGGCACCAACACCGACCACGTCGCCTCCGGGGCGGCGCCGGAGCTGTCACCGGCCAGTGCCTGCAGCGCGTACACCCACTGCGACAGCGGCTGATTGCGGACGAAGCCCTGGATCCATTCCGGGAACCGCTCCACCGGCTGCAGGCCCACCGAGGCCAGGCCCAGCGTCAGCTGCGGGATCAGCATCATCGGGGCGGTGGCCTCCGGGTTCTGCGTCGCGACGCCGATCAGGTCGCCGATCAGCGCGAGCGCGGCGCCGATCAGCAGCACCAGCGCGACGAAGCCGACGATGCCCGGCACGCCGTTGTCGAACCGGAAGCCGATCACGTGGCCGCACGCCACCGACACCGCGAGCGCGACGCAGCAGCGGTACATGCTTGCGGTCATCCGGGACGCCAGCGGGGTGATCGCCGGGATCGGCATCGCCCGGAACCGGCGGTTGATGCCCTGCACGGAGTCGGTCGCCGACCGGAACGCCGCCGAGATCGCGGCGAACCAGATCGCCTGCAGCACGATCAGCGGTGTCAGGTACTGCGCGTAGCTGCTCAGCGGCTGCACCGCGCCCATCATCTGCTTCAGCGGAAGGTAGTAGCCGATGGTGAACACGATGGACCCGACGATCTGGGTGGCCAGCTCCCCGTTGCGCAGCGTCGGGGTGATCATCCGGACGGTGAGCACCCACCACTGCTGAACCGCGGAGACCGGCGGCCGGGCAGCCGCCGGGATGGCGGACTGGTCGATCACGCGTACGAGTCCGCGGCCACGAGTTCGTCGGACTGGTCGTCCCGGCCCCTGGTGCTGTCCCCGGTCAGCGCGAGGAACACCTCGTCCAGGGACGGCCGGCGCAACGCGATGTCCATCAACTCGATGTTGTGCTCGCTGAGCAGGTGCAGCGCCTGCATCAGCGTGTTCGGCCCGTCCGGTGCCGGCATCGAGATGCGGTCCGACGAGTCGCTGATCGCGGCCCGGTTCGCGTCGGGCAGCAGCGGGCCCAGGATGCGTGCCACCACCGGGATGTCGCCGAGCTGACGCGGCACGATCTCGCAGTAGGTGCCGCCGGTGCGTTCCTTGAGCTGGTCGGCGGTGCCCTCGGCGATCACGGTCCCCTTGTCGATCACGATGATGCGGTCGCTGAGGAGGTCGGCTTCCTCCAGGTACTGCGTGGTCAGCAGCGTGGCGATGCCGGCCTCTTTGAAGTCGGTGACCAGCTCCCAGATCGCCTGCCGGCTGCGGGGATCCAGGCCGGTGGTCGGCTCGTCGAGGAACACCACCTCCGGTCGCACCACCAGACCGCACGCGATGTCGATGCGGCGCTTCATGCCGCCCGAGTAGTTGCCGACCGGGCGGTCACCGGCGTGCACCAGGTCGAACTGCTCGAGCAGTTCCTGCGCCCGCGCCTTGGCGACCTTCTTCGACAGCCCCTGCAACCGACCGAACATCAGCAGGTTCTCGCGCCCGGTCAGCAGATCGTCGAGCGCCGCGTGCTGGCCGGTCAGCATCAACGCCCGGCGCACCCCGGCGGGGTCGCTGACGACGTCGTGACCGGCGATCAGCGCGCGTCCGCTGTCCGGTTTGATCAGCGTGGACAGGATGTTCACCGTGGTGGTCTTGCCGGCCCCGTTGGGGCCGAGCAGACCGAGCACCTCGCCGCGTTCGACCTCGAAACTCACATCGCGCAACGCCTGGACGGAGCCGAAGGACTTCTTGATACCTGCGACGACCACCGCCTTGTCGGACCTGGTCATGCGCTCTCCTCTACCCGCTCACGACAGATCGACCAGCGCGAGCTCGTCGCCGGCGTCGCTGTCCTCCTCGGCCAGCGCATCCCTGGTGATCTCCAGGAGCGCCGTCGAGTACTGCCGGGCAAAGGATTCCACATCGGTGGGCCCGAGCCTGCGGCTGTCGTACCACCAGTCCAGATGCAGCACCCCGCCGGTGCGGTAGACCCGCAGCTCGAGGGCGTGCCCGAGCCCCGGCAGCGTGTCGCGGATCGGCATGGCCGTGTCGGCGTCGAACCGCACCGGGGCGTCGTCGGGCTGCTCGGCCGGAACGTCCGGGATGGTGCCGACGTGCGAGAACAGGATGTCGGCGGACCGCCCGGCAGCCAGTACCCGGGCGGTCGGCGCGTACAGGTAGCGCAGCAGGCCGTAGCCGATGCCGTAGTGCGGCACCGCCTTCAGCGTCTCGCGCACCTCGTCGAGAGCCTGCGTGGCCGAACCCTGGCCCGACGCGTTGAGCACGACCGGGTGGATGGTGGTGAACCAGCCGACCGTGCGCTGCAGGTCGACGTCCGGCTTGAGCACCGACCGGCCGCGGCCGCCGAGATCGACGGTCACCGCACCGTCGCCGACCGTCGCGGCGACGGCACGGCCCAGTGCGGCCAGCAGGATCTCCTCCACCGGGAGGCGCAGCCGCCGCCGGGCGTCGTCGATCTCGCCGGTCTCGGCGGCCGACAGCGCGGCCGACATCCTGGCCACGTCGTCGACGCCGGGACGCTCGCCCGGTTCGGGGCCCGCGATGCTCAGCGTGGACCGGCGGGCCGTCTCGAACCAGTAGTCGCGGCTGTCGAGCACGGCCGGGTGGCTGGCCAGGCCCGCACAGCGCTGCGACCATTCCCGCCACGAGGCCGGGACCGGCGCCAGCGCGATGTCCTCGCCGGCCATCCGCTGGCTGAACGCGGTGAAGATGTCGGTCAGCAACACATCGCGGGACACCCCGTCATCGCCCGAGCCGCCGGCGATCCCGTGCAGGCTCAGCGCCAGGTACGACGGGCCGCCCGCCGCGCCGCGGATGAACGTCGCGGTCAGCGGCACCACCACCTGGTGTTCGCGGACCTGCTCGTCGAGGAACGCCAGCACCGCCTCGCGCTCCTGCGGGCTGCCGGCGGCGACGCCGTCGGGCAGCTGCCGCGTCACCAGCTCGGTGAACCCGCCGGGCTCGGCGATGCGCTGGTCCCAGGTGCCGGCCCGCTCCGCCAGGTGCACCCGAAGCGCGTCGTGCGCGTCGGTCACGGCGGTCAGCACCGCCCGCACGTCGTCCTCGGCGACGTCGGACCGCAGCCCGAGGATCACCGGGATGCGCCAGCGGCCGATGTCGCGCAGGCCGTGCTCGAGGAAGTACGCCACGTTCGGCGGCACCGGCGGGTTGACCGCGTCGTCGAGGCTCTGGCGGGCCAGGCCGCCCTCGGCGTACCGGGCGGTCAGCACCTTGGCCAGCGACGACACGGTCTGGTTCTCGTACAGGTCCTGCGGCGTCAGGTCCAGGCCCTCGTGGCCGGCGGTCATCGCGACGCTGATCGCGATCAGCGAGTCGCCGCCGATCTCGAAGAAGTTCGCGTTGCGGTCGATGGTCGACAGGCCCAGGCACTGCCCCCAGATCCGTTGCAGCTTCGCCTCCACCGTCGACGCGCCGCCGGCCGCAGGGGCGG
>NZ_LMVQ01000180.1 GCF_001545925.1 Mycobacterium sp. NAZ190054
TGCATGCCCATCACCTCCGGCATTGGGAAGACGGCGGGGCCACCGAGTTGGACAACCTGGTGCTGGTGTGTCCGTTTCATCATCGGCTGCATCACCGCGGCGGTATCACCCTGACCGGGCCGGCGCAGCGGCTGACCGTCACCGACAGCGCCGGCCGAAAACTCGAACCCGGCTCGCTGGCCCGTCCACCCACTACACCCCCACCCGAGGTCGGGCCCTACCGCGGACCTTCCGGCGAACGCGCCCAATGGTGGTGGTACACACCATTCGAACCCCCACCACCCACCACCAACTGAGCCCCCCAGGGAACGGCGGGTGTCCGCGGATTGACCCGGGGCGTTCAAGCCAGGCACAGCATCTCCGGCTCGAAGCCGTTGTTGCATAGCGAAGTTCGTTCACGCTGTATGCCAGCGCGTCGTCGGCTCCGGTTGACAGGGAGCAGGTACTTCCCGAGCTGAACCGTGTCCAGGATTGCCTTGCCGGTTGTCGGCCTCGCAAGGATTTCCTGCGGAGATCTCGTTCGCAGTTCTGCCGTCGACGGCGGCAGCCTGCTGGCGGAGCCGGTCTGCGATCTGCCCTAACCATTCTTTGGAGGTCAGTGGATCGGGCGAGTAGTAAGCACCCATGGTGTAAACCAGAATCTGCTTCAGGTCCGGTTCCGGTCGGGCCTCACGCAAGTCGTCGATCTCCTCGGCCAGTGTTCGGAGCGGCTCAGCGGCGGGATCTTCATTGGCGTAGTTGTCGACGATGCCTTGCCAGTCATCGGCTTCCAGATCCCAGTCCTGGCGGAAGTAGGCCCCGAAGAATTGGTACAGGGCCGTAGAGATCGAGCCGTCGTTCATGGCCTCGGAAATCCTGTCAGCACGTGCCACCCCGTGTCCGTCGCGCTTCTCAGCACCACCTGAACGGCCGATACCCGGTACTGATTCCCAGATTGCAGCCAGGGTCGCCGTTGCGACGAGGTCACGACCCAGGTGTGAATCTCGGCGCACAGCATCGCACACCGCTCAACCCGCCGGGCCCTCCGCCCGGTCGGCCGCCCACAGCCCGATCATGTAGGCCGTCAAGTCATTGTGCTGCAGCGGATCCCGGCCGGTGATCTCCTGGATCCGGGACAGCCGGTGCCGCACCGTGTTGGTGTGCAGGAACAGCTCCTTGGCGGTGTCGCTCAGTGATCCGTTGCAGGACAGGAACACTCGCAGCGTGCGCACGTGTTGGGTGCCGCGCTGGTGGTCGAGCTCGGCCAGCGGGTCGATCAACAACTGTTTGAACGGGGCCAGCTGCGCCAACGGCAGCTGCTCCAGCAGGCTCTCCAGCGTGCTGAGCTGATCAGGCCCGACACTACCGCCGCGCTGCTCGGCCAACGTCAACGCGATGCGGGCCTGCGCGATCGCCGAGCCGATGTCGGGCAACGGCACCGGCGCCGAGTGCCCGGTCGGCAACGCGAGGTCCTCGGTCACCTCCAACGCGCCCACCGTCAACATCAGGCACAGATCCGGGGCGTCGCCGATCAGCGCGTCCGGGAAGGCCATCGACAGCAGCGCTCCGGCACCGGCCGGCCATGCCGAGCACGCGATCTCACCGGCGGCGAACCCCGGCCATTCCAGCAGCTGGTTCAGCGCATCGGGCAGGAGCATCCGCCGCTCGACCAGCGACAGCAGCTGGCCCACCCGCTCCCGGGTCAGCGCGGCCTCGATGTCGCGCTCACCCTGCGCGGCACGGACGAACCGCGCGATCAGATCCAGCACCGCCGGCTCCGGCCGGTCACCTCGGCCGACCCACACCAGGGTGCCCAGCCCCGGCACCGCAACGCTGACCGCGTCCTCGCCCGAACCGGCACTTCGGTCGGGCTCCAGAAGACCCTCGGGTTCCAACAGGAAATAGCACCCCAGCACCTGGCCCGCGCTGTCGAGCAGCCGGCGCGGCGAGTCGTGCCGGCGCAGAGACGACAGCAGTTCCGGCGCCAGCGCGTTGGTCGCACGGGCGACGGCGATCTCCGCGCCCAGCCGGGATTCGGCCACGAAGCGGCTGATCTGGCTGAACGGCACATCCGGCGGCGCCACCAACATCGGCAGCCCGTGTGTGCGGCACTGCGCGAGCAGCGCCGCGGGCACGGTGTCGTGGCCGTCGCCGACCCCGAAGCACACCCCGGCGGCCCCGGCCCGGGCCAGCGCGTCGACGAACACCGCGCAGTCCTGTTCGGTCTGCAGGCTGATCCCGACGGTGCACACCAGTTCGCCGCCGCGCAGATAGCGGGACGGATTGCGCATCTCGGTGGTGTGCACCCAGCTCACCGCTCGATCCAGCTCCTGGGCCACCCCTTCGGGAACCGACAGGTTCAGCGCAGGTGTCTCGAGCAGGTCCCGCAGGGTCGGGGCTGCCGACTCCGCACGCACCTCCGACACCCCGCGAGCGTAACGCGGACGTCACACGAGCGACGGCCGTCATTGTGCGATCGTTCAACGCCGGGGCACCGCGACGGTGCGATCGCTGCGTCTTCGCCACCACGACTGGCGTCGGCCGCACGTCCAGCGTGATAGTTCAGCCATGTCGTCATTGGTCAGCCCGGCAGAGCAGCAGCCACAGTTGCGCCGCGAGTTCTCCCTGGGCTCGGCGTTCGCCTTCGCGTTCGCCTTCATCTCTCCGATCGTCGCCCTGTACGGGATCTTCGGCCTGGCGCTGTCGTCGGCCGGGCCGAGCTTCTGGTGGGGCTTCGGGCTGGTCTTCGCCGGCCAGTTCCTGGTCGCCCTGGTGTTCGCCACCCTGGTGTCGCGCTGGCCGCTCGAAGGGTCCATCTACCAGTGGTCGCGCCGGCTGCTGGGCAGCACGTACGGGTGGTTCGCCGGCTGGGTCTACATGTGGACCCTGGTCATCGCGATGGCCACCGTCGCGCTGGGTGCGGCGGGGTTCACCGCCAACATCATCGGCATCGAGGAACCCTCGGGCGGCACGCTGGCCTGGATCGCGCTGGTCATCCTGCTCGCCGGCACCGCGGTGAACCTGGTCGGACGCCAGGCGCTGAAGATCTTCATGATCGGCAGCATCATCGCCGAGGTCATCGGTTCGGTGGTGCTGGGCACCTGGCTGCTGCTGTTCCACCGGCACAACTCGCTGTCGGTACTGTTCGAAGGCGGTGGCGCCGAGTTCGACGCCTGGGCCTATCTCGGCGGCCCGTTCCTGATGGCGGTCGCGTTCATCGGGTGGTCGTTCGTCGGCTTCGAGAGCGCCGGCTCGATCGCCGAGGAGGTGCACAACCCCCGGCGGGACCTGCCCAAGGCCGTGTTGTTCTCGCTGGCCTTCATCGCGCTGGTGGTGGCCTACTCCAGCCTGGCGATCATCCTGGCAATCCCGGATCTCGACGCGGTGGCCGAGGGCGCCGTCGCCGACCCGGTGTACGAGACGCTGACCACCGCGCTGGGTGCCGGCATCGCCAAGCCCGTCCAGGTCATGTTCGTCATCGGGTTCCTGGCCAGCTTCCTGGCGCTGCAGACCTCCGCGTCGCGGGTGATCTGGGCCTACGCCCGCGACGGCGCGCTGCCCGCCGCCGGCACGCTGGTGCAGCTGCGCGGCCGGGCCCGCATCCCGGTGGTGGCGATCCTGGTGACCACGGTCATCGGCGCGGGCCTGTTCCTGCTGAGCATCGTCGCCGGGGACATCTACTCCCTGATGGTGAACTTCACCGCCGGCGGCTTCTATCTGGCGTTCCTGTTCCCGTTGGTCGGTTTCCTGGTGGTGCTGCTTCGCAAAGGCTGGACGCCCGCGGCGTTCTCGCTGCGCAGGTGGACCCTTCCGGTGGCCGTGGTCGCCGTGGTGTGGGCGGTGCTGCAGTTCCTCAACATCGCCTGGCCGCGAGTGGCCTTCGAGCAGCGCTACCTGGACTGGTCGGTCTGGATCGGGATCGTGGTGCTCGGAATCCTCGGTGCGGTGCTGTACGCAACGGTCAAGACGCGGATCGCCGCGCCGCAAGATCACGAGGAACCGGCGCTGACGAATGACTGAGCGACCGGTCGCCCTCGTCACCGGCGCCGCCAGCGGGATCGGCGCCGCGGTGGTCGAGTCGCTCACCGCGCGCGGCTACACCGTCGGATGCCTCGACCTGAAGCCCGGAACCGGCGAAAACAGCGTGGCCGCAGATGTTTCCGACGCCGACGCGGTGGCCGGGGCGGTGAACCGGCTCCGGGAACGGCTAGGCCCGGTCAGCGCCGTGGTGACCTCGGCCGGGTACTACGAGATGGCGCCGGTGTCCGACATCAGCGCGGACGCATGGCGCAGGATGCTGCGCGTGCACCTGGGCGGACTGGTGAACGTCGCCCGGGCCACCCTGCCGGATCTGATCGCCGCGCGCGGGTCGCTGGTCGCGGTGGCCAGTGAACTCGCCGTCGGCGGCGGTGACGAGGACGCACACTACGCGGCCGCCAAGGGCGCGATCCTCGGGCTGGTGCGCAGTCTCGCCGCCGAGGTGGCCGACCGCGGCGTGCGCGTCAATGCCGTCGCACCCGGCCCGACCGACACTCCGCTGCTGGCCGCCGATTCGCCTTGGCGCGCACCGGAATACCTGCAGACGCTGCCGCTGCGCCGGCTCACCACCCCGGCCGAGGTCGCCCGCTGTGTCGAATTCCTGGTCTGCGACGCGACATTCAGCACCGGCGACGTCGTCAACGTCAACTCGGGAGCGGTGATATGAGCACGGATCTGCGCGGCCGGGTGGCACTGGTGACGGGCGCCGCCCAGGGGATGGGCGCCGCGCACGCCCGCCGGCTGGCGGCCGCGGGTGCCACGGTGGCGGTCAACGACCGCGAGGACAGTGACGCACTGACGGCTCTGGCCACCGAGATCGGCGGGTTCACCGCCCCCGGGGACGTGTCCGACCCGCGGCGGTGCCGGGAGATCGCCGCCCACGTCGCCGCCACCACCGGCCGGCTCGACGTCCTGGTGGCCAACCATGCCTACATGACGATGGCCCCGCTGCTCGAGCACGACGGCGACGACTGGTGGAAGGTGGTGGACACCAACCTCGGTGGCACCTTCTTCCTGGTGCAGAGCGTGCTGCCCTACATGCGCGACGCCGGTGCCGGCCGCATCGTCGTGATCACCAGCGAGTGGGGCGTGACGGGCTGGCCGGACGCGACCGCCTACGCGGCGTCCAAGTCCGGCCTCATCTCCCTGGTCAAGACGCTGGGCCGGGAACTCGCGCGCGAGCACGTCATCGTCAACGCGGTCGCGCCCGGCGTGACCGACACCCGGCAGCTGCAGGTCGACGCCGACGCGGCCGGCGTCCCGGTCGAGGACATCCGGCGCAGCTACGCCGACGCGATACCGATGGGCCGGATCGGCGCGCCCGACGAGGTCGCCGCCGCGGTGGAGCTGCTGTCCGACTTCACACTCGAAGCCGTTGTCGGACAGGTGATCTCATGCAACGGCGGCTCCACCCGGACCCGCGCCTAGAAAGAACGAGGAGACGCAGTGCAACAGGATCCGCGGATGCGGACGGAATCCGGCGTGCTCGGGCAGATCGACGCCCAGCAGGTCCCGCGCTATGCCGGCCTCGGCACGTTCGCGCGGCTGCCGCAGCGCCACGAAGTCGAAGACCACGACATCGCGGTGATCGGGGTGCCGTTCGACAGCGGCGTCACCTACCGGCCCGGGGCGCGCTTCGGCCCGGCCGCGATCCGGCAGGCGTCCCGGCTGCTCAAGCCGTACCACCCGGCGCTCGACGTGGCGCCGTTCGCGGCCGCGCAGGTGGTCGACGCCGGTGACCTCGCCGCCAACCCGTTCGACATCGCCGCCGCGGTGGCGCAGGTCAAGGACGGCATCCTCGATCTGGTCACCCGCCCCGAGCAGCGGTTCGTCCTGCTCGGCGGCGACCACACCATCGCGCTGCCCGCGCTGCAGGCCGTCAACGCGTTGCACGGGCCGGTCGCGTTGGTGCACTTCGACGCCCACCTCGACACCTGGGACACCTACTTCGGCGCTCCGTGCACCCACGGCACCCCGTTCCGCCGGGCCGCCGAGCAGGGCCTGTTGGTCAAGGGGCACTCCGCCCACGTCGGGATCCGCGGGTCGCTCTACGACGCGGCCGACCTGCTCGACGACGCCGAGTTGGGGTTCACCGTGGTGCACTGCCGCGACATCGACCGCATCGGCGTGGACGGGGTGATCGAGCGGGTGCTCGAACGGGTCGGCACTCACCCGGTGTACGTGTCGATCGACATCGACGTGCTGGACCCGGCGTTCGCACCGGGCACCGGCACCCCCGAGATCGGCGGCATGACGAGCCGTGAGCTGGTCGCGGTGCTGCGGGCGATGCGTGCGTTGAACATCGTCGGCGCCGACGTGGTGGAGGTGGCTCCGGCCTACGACCACGCCGAGGTCACCGCCGTGGCCGCCGCCAACCTGGCCTACGAGCTGATCAGCATTATGGTCGGCTGATGGAGCGCTTCCCCTGGCCGGAGGGCAGGACCGCCGCGGCGGCGTTCACGTTCGACGTCGACGCCGAGTCGGCGATCCTGTGGGGCAACGAGAGCGTCGGGGCCCGCATGAGCGTGATGAGCCACCAGGCCTACGGCCCGCTGACCGGCATCCCGAGGATCCTGAATCTGCTTGACCAACACCAGATCCGGTCGACGTTCTTCGTCCCGGGGCATACCGCCGACCGCTACCCGCAGGCCGTGCGCAGCATCGTGGCCGCCGGGCACGAGATCGCCCATCACGGGTATCTGCACGAGCAGCCCACCGCGCTGACCCTGGAGCAGGAGATCGACGCGCTGGACCGCGGCCTGGCGGCGCTCGCCGACGTCGCGGGCGTGCGTCCGCTGGGCTACCGGGCCCCGATGTGGGACCTGTCGTGGCGCACCCCGGCGCTGCTGGCCGAGCGGGACTTCCTGTACGACTCGAGTCTGATGGACGCCGACCATCCCTATGAGCTGGCGATCATCCCCGGCGCGGACCGGTCGCTGGTCGAGATCCCGATCCAGTGGGCGCTCGACGACTGGGAGCAGTACTGCTTCCTGCCGGACATCTCCGGGAGCGGGCTGATCGAGAGTCCGCGCAAGGCCCGCGAGTTGTGGCAGCTGGAGTTCGACGCGCTCCGGCGGGTGGGCGGCTGCTGGGTGCTCACCAACCATCCGTTCCTGACCGGCCGTCCGTCCCGGGCCGCCGAACTGGGCGAGTTGATGCGCTATGTGCTCGACCACGACGACGTCTGGGTGGCGAGTCTCGGTGAGGTGGCGGAACACGTACGGTCGCTGGGTCTTTCACCGCGGTCGATCACCCCGCCCGACGTCCCGCGCTGAGCGGGGGTCAGCCGGCCCGGACCTCGTCGGTGATGTCGGCGAGCTGGTTGTCGTCGCGGTGGTCGTTCATGTTCTTGCATTCGCCGTAGATCTCCACCGCGCCGCGGTCGGGGTAGTTGCCGGGGCCGACGATCACCATCACCCCGCCCTTGTGGACGGCCTCGCCGGCGGGCTGGAAGCCCGGCGGCGGTCCCGGCGCCCAGCCCGGCTGTTTCGCGAGGGTGGCCGCGCTGCTGCCGGTGTTCGCGGTGTTCGTGATCTGGGACGTGATCGCCACCGCGGCCGGGGTGTGGTGGTTCAAGCCCGACTACG
>NZ_LMVQ01000181.1 GCF_001545925.1 Mycobacterium sp. NAZ190054
CCGACTGGAGGTTCTGCCCGGCGTGGGTCATTCCCCACACGTCGAGACGCCGAGCCAGGTCGTGGAGCTGCTCGAGGACTTCATCGAATCCCCGGGACAGTCCTCGGCGGTCACCACACCCAACCGCTGACTCACCGCCTCGCGGTGGGATTTCGAACCGCTCGACGACGAGGTGTTCCCGGCGGTGGCGCTGGCCCGCGAGGCCGGCCGGCGCGGCGGATGCCTGACCGCGGTGTACAACGCCGCCAACGAGGAGGCGGCGGCCGCCTTCCTGGCCGGCCGGATCCGGTTCCCCGCGATCGTGCGCACCGTCGCCCATGTGCTGCGCGCTGCCGACCAGTGGACTGCCGAACCAGCTACCGTGGATGACGTACTCGACGCCCAGGACTGGGCCCGTGACCGGGCCCGTCGCGCCGTCGAGCGGGAACCCGCAGGTAGCAGACGATAGGGACTGGCCGCCAGATGATGTACGTGCTCGGCGTGACGCTGTTCGCGATCGCCATTCTGGTGTCCGTCGCGCTGCACGAATGCGGCCACATGTGGGTGGCGCGCGCCACAGGCATGAAGGTGCGCCGCTACTTCGTCGGCTTCGGGCCGACGCTGTGGTCGACACGCCGCCCCAACAAGCTGGGCCAGACCGAGTACGGCATCAAGGCCGTGCCCCTCGGCGGGTTCTGCGACATCGCCGGCATGACCGCGGTCGAGGAACTCGATCCCGAGGACCGCCCGTACGCGATGTACAAGCAGAAGACGTGGAAACGCGTCGCCGTGCTGTTCGCCGGGCCGGCGATGAACTTCGTCATCGGCCTGGTGCTGATCTACGCCATCGCCATCGTCTGGGGACTGCCCAACATCAAGGCCCCGACCACCGCCGTGGTCGGCGAGACGTCGTGCATCAAATCCGAAGTCACGCAGGGTGAGCTGGGGGACTGCATCGCCAACAGCCCGGCCGCCGCCGCCGGCATCCAGGCCGGCGACGTCATCGTCAAGGTGGGTGACACCGACGTCGCCACGTTCGACGCCCTCGTCGAGGCGGTGCGCCGGCAGAACGGCCCGACCGCGCTGACCGTGCAGCGGGACGAGAACGGCCAGACCCGGGAGTTCACCACCACCGTCGACGTCACCCCGAGCCAGCGCTACGTCGCCGGCGACGACGGCGGCCCCGCCGTCCCGGTCGACGTCGGCAGCATCGGGGTGACCGCGGCGCAGTTCGGGCCGACGCAGTACAACCCGCTCACCGCGGTGCCGGGGACGCTGGTGTTCACCAAGGACCTGGCCGTGGAGCTCGGCAAGGCGATCGCGAAGATCCCGACCAAGATCGGCGCGCTGGTGCACTCGATCACCGGCGGGGAACGCGACCCCGAGACGCCGATCAGCGTGGTCGGGGCGTCCCGCATCGGCGGTGAGACCGTCGAACACGGCATCTGGGTCGCGTTCTGGTTCTTCCTGGCCCAGTTGAACTTCGTGCTCGGCGCGGTCAACCTGATCCCGCTGCTGCCCCTCGACGGCGGGCACATCGCGATCGCGCTGTATGAGAAAGTGCGCAACAAGATGCGCCAGACGCGCGGCAAAGTCGCCGCGGCACCCGTCAACTATCTCAAGCTGATGCCCCTCACCTATGTGGTGATCATCGTGATGCTGGGCTTCACGCTGCTCACCGTGACCGCCGACGTGGTCAACCCGATCACGTTGTTCCAGTAGGAGATGACTTTCATGACCTCCATCGGCCTGGGGATGCCGGCGCCGCCGGCGCCGGTCCTGGCACCCCGCCGCAAGACCCGCCAGTTGATGGTGCGTGACGTCGGGGTCGGCAGCGACCACCCGATCTCGGTGCAGTCGATGTGCACCACCAAGACCCACGACATCAACGCGACGCTTCAGCAGATCGCCGAGCTGACCGCGTCCGGCTGCGACATCGTCCGGGTGGCCTGCCCCCGCCAGGAGGACGCCGACGCGCTGCCGGTGATCGCGAAGAAGTCGAAGATCCCGGTGATCGCCGACATCCACTTCCAGCCGAAGTACATCTTCGCCGCGATCGACGCCGGGTGCGCCGCGGTCCGGGTGAACCCCGGCAACATCAAGGAGTTCGACGGCCGGGTCAAGGAGGTCGCCAAGGCCGCCGCCGACGCGGGCATCCCGATCCGCATCGGCGTCAACGCCGGGTCCCTGGACAAGCGCTTCCTGCAGAAGTACGGCAAGGCCACCCCCGAGGCCCTCGTCGAGTCGGCGCTGTGGGAGGCCTCGCTGTTCGAGGAGCACGGCTTCGGCGACATCAAGATCAGCGTCAAGCACAACGACCCCGTCGTGATGGTCGCGGCTTATGAGCAACTCGCCGCGCAGTGCGACTACCCGTTGCACCTCGGCGTCACCGAGGCCGGGCCGGCGTTCCAGGGCACCATCAAGTCCGCCGTCGCGTTCGGCGCGCTGCTGTCCAAGGGCATCGGCGACACCATCCGGGTGTCGCTGTCGGCGCCACCGGCCGAGGAGGTCAAGGTCGGCAACCAGATCCTGGAATCCTTGAACCTGCGGCCGCGCGGACTGGAGATCGTGTCCTGCCCGTCGTGCGGGCGCGCCCAGGTGGACGTCTACACGCTGGCCAACGAGGTGACCGCAGGCCTGGAAGGCATGGACGTGCCGCTGCGGGTCGCGGTGATGGGCTGCGTGGTCAACGGACCCGGCGAGGCCCGCGAGGCCGACCTCGGCGTGGCCTCCGGCAACGGCAAAGGACAGATCTTCGTCAAGGGCGAGGTCATCAAGACCGTCCCCGAGGCGCAGATCGTGGAGACCCTCATCGAAGAGGCGCTGCGGCTGGCCGACGAGATGGGTACGGAAATGGGCGACGCACAGGGTTCTGAAGGTGTTACCGGTTCGCCGGTTGTGACCGTAAGCTGAGAGTCGGCCCCACGGGGTGGGGCCCCAGCTCAGGGTCAGTTCAGAAAGAGTCCAGATGTCGGCTCCTCCGCTTTTTCGCCTCGTAGACGAGCGAAGGGTGTCGGTGGTACGCGACATCCGTGACATGGTCGCCGTCCGGCAGGTCCTCGACGACGATCCGGTGGCCGCCTGCATGGTCGCCTCGCGCGTCGCCGAGCACGGCATCGATCCGTCGGCCATCGGCGGTGAACTCTGGACGCGCCGGCGCGCCACCGAGTCGCTGTGCTTCGCCGGCGCCAATCTGATCCCGCTGCGCGGCGCCCCCGGCGATCTGAATGCGTTCGCGGACAAGGCGATGAGCAGTGCCCGCCGTTGCTCGTCACTGGTCGGCCGCGCCGAGTTGGTGCTGCCGATGTGGCAACGGCTCGAACCCGTCTGGGGGCCCGCGCGCGACGTGCGTGCGCATCAACCGCTGATGGCGTTGCGCACCGCGCCGGTGTGCGCAGTCGATCCGGCCGTGCGCCCGGTGCGGATGGACGAACTCGACGCATACCTCGTCGCCGCGATCGACATGTTCATCGGCGAGGTCGGCATCGATCCCCGCGTCGGTGACGGTGGCCGGGGCTACCGCCGCCGGGTCGCCGGGCTGATCGCCGCGGGCCGGGCCTGGGCCCGGTTCGACCGCGGCGAGGTGGTGTTCAAGGCCGAGGTGGGCTCGCAGTCCCCGGCGGTCGGGCAGATCCAGGGGGTGTGGGTGCACCCGGATCAGCGGGGCAGGGGCATGGGCACCGCGGGCACCGCCGCCGTCGCGGCGGCGGTCGTGGGCAGCGGCCGTATCGCCAGCCTGTACGTCAACAGCTTCAACACCGTCGCGCGGGCGGCCTACGCCCGGATCGGCTTCACCGAGATCGCGTCGTTCGCGACCGTCCTGCTCGACTGACCCGGGCGGGCGCCTACGCTTCACGCATGACCGAGCCCGACGCGACGGCGGAACGCAGGGAGATCGCCACCGCGCTCGTGCACGCGTTGGAGCGCCGGCACGAGGTGCTCGACGCCGTGGTCGCCTCCGACGACTACGACGCGGCGATCGAGTCGCTGGCCGAGCTGCTCGACACATCGGCCGAGGCCGCCGAAGCCGTGCTGCGGCTGTCCTTCGACCGGCTCACCAAGGTCTCGCGGCAGCGGATCGCCGCCGAACTGGCGAACCTCGACGGCGAGGTGCCGAACTACACCCGGCCCGGGCAGGCCGCCTGGGTCCCGCCGGTTGATGTTGCGGCCGTTCGCCCCCGAGCGGGATCGCGACATCTTCGCCGCCCGCACCGAGGACATGCGCTCGTCCGGTGACGGAACAACCGCTCCCGCAGGTGATCTCGGCGACGAGATCGCGGCCGCGGTGGCCCGGATGGCCGCCGAGGAATCCGCGTGGCTGGTGGCCCAGGTCGGGTCCGAGAAGGTGGGCATGGTCTTCGGGGATCTCGCCGACGGCGAGGTCGGCGTGCGGGTCTGGATCCACCCGGCCCACCGCAAGCAGGGCTACGGCACCGCCGCACTGCGCGCGTCGCGCTCGGAGATGGCTGCGTACTTCCCGGCCGTACCGCTGGTGGTCCGCGCACCCGCCGCCGGCCCCTGATCCCGCCGAAATGGCATTCCGGCCGCGCTTTTGCGAGTGAGGGCCTGCTGGAATGCAAGTTCGGCGAGGGGGGACCGGTGCGCCTGCGGCGAAATCAGATCGTTACTTCATAACATTCGTCTCAATGGCAACACTGTTCACACAAGCAACACGTATGGGTGCGCTCGCCACCGTGGCCGCGGTGGTCCTGACGCTCGGCGCGTGCACCCCGCGGCCCAACGGGCCCGAACCCACCGCCGAGGAGTTCTTCGCGGCGTTGGCCACCGGCGACACCGGCGCGGCGGCGCAGCTGGCCGACCGGCCCGAGGAGGCGCGCGCCGCGCTCAACGAGGCCTGGGCGGGACTGCAGGCCACCGGGCTGGACGCGCAGATCCTGAGCTCGAAGTACGCCGAGGACACCGGCAGCGTGACCTACCGCTACACCTGGCACCTGCCCAAGAACCGGACGTGGACCTACGACGGCCAGCTGAACATGGTGCGCGACGAAGGCCGGTGGGAGGTGCGGTGGAGCGCCACCGGGCTGCATCCGAGGCTGGGGGAGAACCAGACGTTCGCGCTGCGCGCCGACGCGCCGCCGCGGGCCTCGGTGCACGAGCGCACCGGAACCAACGTGCTGGTGCCGGGCTACAAGTACCACTTCGCGCTCGACGCGAACGCCGCCGGCGCCGACCTGATGCCCACCGCCCACAAGATCGTCGGGGCGTTGCACCGGTTCGACAACACCCTGGACGCGCAGCGTCTCGCCGAATTGGCCAGCTCGAAGAAGGGCTCGCTGAGCCTGCTCACGCTGAACCAGGCCGACCACGACGCGGTGGTGGGCGCCCTCGGCTCGGTGCCCGGGGTGGTGATCACCCCGCAGCCCGAAATGGTGCCCACCGACCCGACTTTCGCGCCGACGGTGGTCAACGAGATCAAGAAGACCGTCGCCGAGGATCTCGACGGCGATCCCGGGTGGCGCGTGGTCACGGTGAACCAGAACGGCGTCGACGTCGACGTCCTCAACGAGGTGCCCGGTCAGCCGGCGCCGTCGGTGAGCATCAGCCTGGACCGCACGGTGCAGACGGCGGCGCAGAACGCGGTCGGCATCACCGACAAGCAGGCGATGATCGTGGTGATCAAACCGTCCACCGGTGAGATCCTCGCGGTGGCGCAGAACGCGGCGGCCGACCGGGAGGGGCCGCTGGCCACCATGGGCCTGTTCCCGCCCGGCTCGACGTTCAAGATCGTGACCGCCGGGGCGGCGATCGAACGCCAGATGGCAACGCCGAACACGCTTCTGGGCTGCCCGGGACGCTTGGACATCGGGCATCGCACGGTGCCCAACTACGGCGGCTTCGACCTCGGCACCGTTCCGATGTCGCGCGCCTTCGCCAGTTCGTGCAACACCACGTTCGCCGAACTGGCCAGCAGGATGCCGCCGCGCGGGCTCACCCAGGCCGCGTCGCAGTACGGCATCGGGCCCGACTACGACATCCCGGGGCTGAGCACCGTCAGCGGCTCGGTCCCGCCGACGGTGAACCTCACCGAGCGCACCGAGGACGGCTTTGGCCAGGGCAAGGTGCTGGCCAGCCCGTTCGGGATGGCGCTGGCCGCGGCGACGGTCGCGGCCGGCCACACCCCGGTGCCGCGCCTCATCGAGGGCCGCGACACCCGGATCACCGGCGAACGCCAGCCGATCTCACCGGCGGTGGTCGACGGCCTGCGCCCGATGATGCGTCTCGTCGTCACCAACGGCACGGCCGACGACCTGCAGGGCGCCGGCGACGTGCGCGGTAAGACCGGGGAGGCGGAGTTCGCCGGCGGCTCGCACTCCTGGTTCGCCGGGTACCGCGGCGACATGGCGTTCTCCGCGTTGATCGTGGGCGGTGGCAGCTCGGAGTACGCGGTACGGATGCTCAAGGGCATGCTCGACGCCTTGCCGCCGGACTATCTGGCCTGACGCCGCGGCGGTACCGTGGACACCGTCATGACGGACATCAACCACGGTCACGGACCCGACGCGGTCGCGATGCGGATCTCCGACGTCGACCGTAACGGCACGCTGCGCCGGCTGCACAACGCCGTCGCGCTCGGGCTGATCGACATCGACGAGTTCGAGGAGCGCTCGGCCGCGGTGTCGCAGGCGCGGCTGCGCTCGGAACTCGACGCTCTCGTCGGTGATTTGCCCGGCCCGGGGGCGATCGTGACGTCCGCGGCTGACCGCGTCGAACTACGGGGCGTTCTCGGATCGCTCAAGCGTCAGGGCGAGTGGGTGGTGCCGTCGCGGCTGGCGCTGCACCGGCGCATGGGTTCGGTGGACCTCGACCTGACCCGGGCTCGGTTCGCGGGGCCGATCGTGGTCATCGAGCTCGACCTGAAGTTCGGCGGCCTGGACCTGAGACTGCCCGACGGCGCCAGCGCATCCATCGACGACGTCGAGGTCAATGTCGGCAGCGCCCACGACCACCGCCGCGACGCACCGGCCGAGGGAAATCCGCACGTCATCCTCACCGGCAAGGTGGTGTGCGGTTCGGTCGACGTCCGCGGACCGCGCAGATCGTGGCGCCTCGGCCCGCTGCGCACGAGCTGAGGCCGCTGCGATCCGGCGCGCCTAGGACTCTGCTGAATAAGGGGGTGTGGAGTGTGGCCGTTAGTGCGCTCTGGATGCCGGCTCGGGGTTGGCGGCGAGATTTCAGCTTGGGTGTGTTGGTGTCGAACGGGACCTGATGTTGGGTGTCAGGCCAAGGCCCAGGTTTTGCCGGCGTTGGTCAGGCCGAGCGTGATCAGTCGGCGCAGGTTCAGTGCGGCGGCGCGGTGGTGCAGCCACTGGTCGTTCTTGGCGACGCCGCGGTAGCGGACTTTTCGGTTTCCTCGGGTTAGCCAGGCGATCGAGCGTTCCACCATAGGGCGGTGTTGTCGATATTCGTTGAGCCAGCGTGTGTTTCGTGACTGTTTTCGGGCTGACTGCTGCAGTGCGTGGTGCGGTGAGATTTTGGCGGTCTTGCCTTTGACTGCGGTGGTGCATCGGGAGCGCAGGCAGCAGCCT
>NZ_LMVQ01000182.1 GCF_001545925.1 Mycobacterium sp. NAZ190054
TGGGCCGCACCCGCCTGCTCGACAACATCGCCGTGGACATCGGGGCGAGCGCAGGCATCGACGGTCATCCGCGCAGCGCGTCCGGCGTCAGCCACGAACTGCCCTGGAGGAACTGATGTTACGAACGTGCCCTGGAGATCCTCGGCGACACGGTGCCCGACCACCTGGCCGCCGCGGGCAACCTGCGCGTCGCCCACCGTCAGGCCTCGCTGGAGGAACTGGGGCGGTTGGCCGACCCTCCGATGACCAAAGACGCTGTGGCAGGCCGTATCCGGCGTCTCCTGTCGATGGCCGACCGCAAGGCCAAGCTGGACGGCATCCCCGACACCGAGTCGGCCGTCACCCCGGATCTGCTCGAGGACGCCTGACCGGTGGGCGCCGGATTGCGAGTAGGCGTGGCCTATCCGGAACCGCCCTTCAACGCGATGCCCGGCGGGTCCGGTCTGGACATCGAGGTGATGACCGCGCTGGCCGCCGCCATCGCCGAGGACGTCGAGTTCGTCGCCTACGACGGGGCGGTCTTCGACGGAATCTTCGACCACCTCGCCACCGGTGACGACGACTGCGTCATCGCCGGCACCACCGTCACGCCCGAGCGGGCGGGCAAGGTGGCGTTCCTGCCGCCCTACCTGATCTCCGGACAGGGGCTGGCCGTCGACACCACGCGGCTTCCGCACGTGCGCTCCGTCGACGACCTCACCGGGTTGACCGTCGGTGTGCAACGCGGCAACACCAGCGAGGCGATCGCGCAGCGGCTGGTCGAGGACGGCAGGGCCGAACGCGTCCGCGTCTACGACTACGGGTCGGTCACCACCGCGATCGCCGACCTCGTCGCAGGCGGGTGCGATGCGGTGATCAAACTCGCCCCGGCACTGGCCGAACTGGTCAGAGAGGTCCCCGGGGTGGAGCTCGTGCAGCGCGGTCTGTCGGTGGAGAACATCGCGATCGCGGTGAACCCGGCCGATCAGCAGCTGCTCGCCCGGCTGCAGGTGGCCCAGGCCGAACTCGAAGACGACGGCACGCTGCAGCGCGTCCGCAGGCGATGGCTGGGCAACCCGTACGTCGACCAGAGTCTGGGGATGCTCTGACACCGTCCAGGGGCGACCGCGCGCGCGATGTCGTCCAACCACTAGGCTGACTGCTCGAGTAGTCGACGGCGCAGTTCACCGAACACATCAGGACAGAGGAGACACACGTGACGATTCGCGTAGGCGTGAACGGCTTCGGCCGCATCGGCCGCAACTTCTTCCGGGCGCTGGCCGCCCAGAAGCTCGAGGGCAAGAACACCGATGTCGAGATCGTGGCGGTCAACGACCTCACCGACAACGAGACCCTTGCGCACCTGCTGAAGTTCGACTCGATCCTGGGCCGGCTCCCGTTCGACGTGTCCGTCGACGGCGAGACGATCGTCGTGGGCGGCGATTCGATGAAGGGTCTGTCGATCAAGGAAGGCCCGGCCGCGCTGCCGTGGGGCGACCTGGGCGTCGACGTGGTCGTCGAATCCACCGGCATCTTCACCGCCCGCGCCAAGGCGCAGGGCCACCTGGACGCCGGCGCCAAGAAGGTCATCATCTCCGCGCCGGCCAGCGACGAGGACATCACGATCGTGCTCGGCGTCAACGACGACAAGTACGACGGCAGCCAGAACATCATCTCCAACGCCTCGTGCACCACGAACTGCCTCGGCCCGCTGGCCAAGGTCCTCAACGACGAGTTCGGCATCGTCAAGGGCCTGATGACGACGGTCCACGCCTACACCCAGGACCAGAACCTGCAGGACGCACCGCACAAGGATCTGCGCCGTGCCCGCGCCGCCGCGATCAACATCGTCCCGACCTCGACCGGCGCGGCCAAGGCCATCGGCCTCGTGCTGCCCGAGTTGAAGGGCAAGCTCGACGGCTTCGCGCTGCGGGTGCCGATCCCCACGGGCTCGGTCACCGACCTGACCGCCGAGCTGAGCAAGGCGGCCACCGTCGACGAGATCAACGCCGCCATGAAGGCTGCTTCCGAGGGTCCGCTCAAGGGCATCATGAAGTACTACGACGCCCCGATCGTGTCCAGCGACATCGTCACCGACCCGCACAGCTCGCTGTTCGACGCCGGTCTGACCAAGGTCATCGACAACCAGGCCAAGGTGGTCTCCTGGTACGACAACGAGTGGGGCTACTCCAACCGCCTCGTCGATCTGGTCGGTCTGGTCGGCAAGTCGCTGTAAGCGATCATGGGCATCAAGTCACTCTCCGATCTTCTGTCCGAAGGGGTTTCGGGTCGGGGCGTCCTCGTACGCTCCGATCTGAACGTCCCGCTGGACGGCGAGACGATCACCGACCCGGGCCGCATCATCGCCTCGGTGCCGACGCTCAAGGCGTTGAGTGACGCCGGCGCCAAGGTGGTCGTGACCGCGCACCTCGGCAGGCCCAAGGGGGAGCCGGACCCGAAGTTCTCCCTCGCGCCGGTCGCCAAGGCGCTGGGGGAGAGGCTCGGCCGCCATGTGCAGCTGGCGGGCGACGTGGTCGGCAGCGACGCGCTGGCCCGCGCCGAGGGGCTGACCGACGGCGACATCCTGCTGCTGGAGAACATCCGCTTCGATCCGCGTGAGACCAGCAAGGACGAGGCGGAACGCCTGAAGTTCGCCAAGGCGCTCGTCGAACTCGTCGGTGGCCCAGACGGTTCGGGCGGCGCCTTCGTCAGCGACGGCTTCGGGGTGGTGCACCGCAAGCAGGCGTCGGTCTACGACGTCGCGACGCTGCTGCCGCACTACGCAGGCACCCTGGTCGACACCGAGGTCAAGGTGCTCGCCCAGCTCACCGAGTCCACCGACCGGCCCTATGCGGTGGTGCTCGGCGGATCCAAGGTGTCGGACAAACTGGCCGTCATCGAGAACCTGGCAACCAAGGCCGACAGCCTGGTCATCGGCGGCGGCATGTGCTTCACCTTCCTTGCCGCCCAAGGCCTTTCGGTAGGCAGCTCGCTGCTTGAGGAGGGCATGGTCGAGACCTGCCGCAAGCTGCTGGACGACTACGGTGACGTGCTGCACCTGCCGGTGGACATCGTCGTCGCGGACCGGTTCGCCGCCGACTCGCCCGCCGAGACCGTCGCCGCCGACCAGATCCCCGACGGCAAGATGGGCCTGGACATCGGCCCGGAGTCGGTGCGGCGGTTCACCGCGCTGCTGTCCAACGCCAAGACGATCTTCTGGAACGGCCCGATGGGGGTGTTCGAGTTCCCGGCGTTCGCCGCGGGCACCAAGGGTGTCGCCGAGGCCATCATCGGGGCCACCGGCAAAGGGGCGTTCAGCGTCGTCGGCGGCGGCGACTCGGCCGCGGCGGTGCGCCAGCTCGGCCTGCCCGAGGACGGTTTCTCGCATATTTCGACCGGCGGCGGTGCCTCGCTGGAATACCTTGAGGGCAAAGAGCTGCCCGGCATCCAGATCCTGTCGGACTGACTGACCTAGGAGATCGACTTGTCCCGTAAGCCGCTGATCGCCGGCAACTGGAAGATGAACCTGAACCACTTCGAGGCGATCGCGTTGGTGCAGAAGATCGCATTCTCGTTGCCGGACAAGTACTTCGACAAGGTCGACGTCACGGTGATCCCGCCGTTCACCGACCTGCGCAGCGTGCAGACGCTCGTCGACGGGGACAAACTGCGGCTGACCTACGGCGCCCAGGACGTGTCCAAGCACGACTCCGGCGCCTACACCGGTGAGATCAGCGGCGCGTTCCTGGCCAAACTGGGTTGCACGTTCGCCGTCGTCGGGCACTCCGAACGGCGGACCTACCACCACGAGGACGACGCGCTGGTCGCCGAGAAGGCCAAGGCTGCGCACAAGCACGGGCTGACACCGATCGTGTGCATCGGTGAGCAGCTGGAGGTGCGCGAGGCGGGCGACCACGTCGAGTTCAACGTGAACTCGCTGCGCGGCTCGCTGGCCGGGCTGACCGCGGAGCAGATCGGCCAGACGGTCATCGCCTATGAGCCGGTGTGGGCGATCGGCACCGGCCGGGTGGCCGGCGCCGCGGATGCCCAGGAGGTCTGCAAGGCGATCCGCGACGAGCTGGGCAACCTGGCCTCCCCGGACATCGCGGCCGGGGTGCGGGTGCTCTACGGCGGCTCGGTGAACGCCAAGAACGTCGGCGAGATCGTCGGCCAGGCCGATGTGGACGGTGCGCTGGTGGGCGGTGCGTCGCTGGACGGCGAACAGTTCGCGACGCTGTCGGCGATCGCCGCCGGCGGGCCGCTGCCGTGACCGCGGGCCTCCTTCGGTAGGCTGGCCCCCATGCAATTGGCCCTGCAGATCATCCTGGTCGTGACCAGCGTGTTGGTCGTCCTCCTGGTTCTGCTGCATCGCGCCAAGGGTGGCGGCCTGTCCAGCCTGTTCGGTGGCGGTGTGCAGTCCAGCCTGTCCGGCTCCACCGTGGTGGAGAAGAACCTCGACCGGTTGACGCTGTTCGTCACCGGTATCTGGGTGGTCTCCATCGTCGGGATGGCGCTCCAGATCAAGTACGGCTAGGCCCCGCACCCCCAGCCCCGCCGGGTCTGTCTCGTTCTGCGACCGGGCCGGGCAGCGGAGATAATCGACCGATGGCTCAGCCTTCGCAAGCACGCGATGTCACGCTCGAACCGATCGGCGCTGTGCATCGCACCCAGGTGGGTCGGGAAGCCACCGAGCCGATGCGCGAAGACATCCGGATGCTCGGCGCGATCCTGGGCGACACCGTGCGCGAGCAGAACGGCGACGAGGTGTTCGAACTCGTCGAGCGGGCACGCGTCGAGGCGTTCCGGGTGCGTCGCTCCGAGATCGACCGCGCCGACATGGCGAAGTTGTTCGACGGTGTCGACGTTCACCTCGCCATCCCGGTGATCCGGGCTTTCACGCATTTCGCGTTGCTCGCCAACGTCGCCGAGGACATCCACCGGGAACGCCGCAGGGCCGTCCACGAGGCCGCCGGCGAGCTACCGCAGGACAGCAGCCTGGCCGCCACCTATCTCAAGCTCGACGACGCCGAGCTGGACGCCGCCGCCGTCGCCGAGGCGCTCGTCGGCGCACTGGTGTCCCCGGTGATCACCGCGCATCCCACCGAGACCAGACGTCGCACGGTGTTCGACACCCAGCACCGCATCACCGAGCTGATGCGGCTGCGCCTGCACGGGTTCACCGGCACCCCCGACGGCAAGGACATCGACCGCGAACTGCGCCGGCACATCCTGACGCTGTGGCAGACCGCGCTGATCCGGCTGTCCCGGCTCAAGATCCAGGACGAGATCGAAACCGGGTTGCGGTACTACGCCGCCGCGTTCCTGGAGGTCATCCCCCAGGTCAACGCCGAGGTGCGGTCGGCGCTGCAGGCCCGCTGGCCCGAGGCGAGCATCCTCGCCGAACCCATCCTGCGGCCCGGCTCGTGGATCGGCGGTGACCGCGACGGCAACCCGAACGTCACCGCCGAGGTGGTCCGCCTCGCCACCGGCAGCGCCGCCCACACCGCGTTCGCGCACTACTTCACCGAGCTCACCGCGCTCGAACAGGAACTCTCGATGTCGGTGCGGCTGGTGCACGTCAGCGACGACCTGGCCGCGCTGGCCGACGCCTGCCATGAACCGGCCCGCGCCGACGAGCCGTACCGGCGCGCCCTGCGCGTCGTGCACGCCCGGCTGACCGCGACCGCCCGGCAGATACTGGACCGACAACCCGAGCACGAGCTCGACCTCGGGCTCGACCCGTATTCGGCGCCCGGCGAACTGCTCGGCGATCTCGACGCGATCGACGCGTCGCTGCGGGCCAACGGCAGTGTGCTGCTCGCCGACGACAGGCTGGCCCGGCTGCGAGAAGCCGTGCGGGTGTTCGGTTTCCACCTGTCCGGGCTGGACATGCGGCAGAACTCGGATGTGCACGAAGAGGTCGTCGCCGAGCTGCTGGCATGGGCCGGGGTGCACCCCGACTACACCGCGCTCGACGAGCAGGAGCGGGTCGAGATCCTCGCCGCCGAGCTGGCCACCCGCCGGCCGCTGACCGGTCCGGACGCCGAACTGTCCGAGCTGGCACGCAAGGAACTCGACATCGTGGCCGCGGCCGCCAGGGCGGTGCGGGTGTTCGGGCCGCAGGCCGTGCCGAACTACATCATCTCGATGTGCCAGTCCGTCTCGGACATGCTGGAAGCGGCGATCCTGCTCAAGGAGGCGGGGCTGCTCGACGCGTCGTCGGAGCATCCCCACGCACCGGTCGGCATCGTGCCGCTGTTCGAGACCATCGACGACCTCCAGCGGGGTGCGTCCATCCTCGAAGCAGCACTTGACCTTCCGCTGTACCGCGCGGTCGTGGCGGCCCGTGGCGACAGCCAGGAGGTGATGCTCGGGTACTCCGATTCCAACAAGGACGGCGGCTATCTGGCGGCGAACTGGGCCCTGTACCGCGCGGAGCTCGACCTCGTCGAGTCGGCGCGCAAGACCGGTATCCGGTTGCGGCTGTTCCACGGCCGCGGCGGCACGGTCGGTCGCGGGGGCGGGCCCAGCTACGACGCGATCCTGGCCCAGCCGCCCGGCGCGGTGCAGGGCTCGCTGCGGATCACCGAGCAGGGCGAGGTGATCGCCGCGAAGTACGCCGAGCCCCGGATCGCGCACCGGAACCTGGAGACGCTGCTGGCCGCGACGCTGGAGGCCACCCTGCTCGACGTCGAGGGCCTCGGCGACGCGGCGGGCCCGGCCTATCAGGTGCTCGACGACCTGGCGGCCCGGGCCCAGCGTGCCTATGCCGAATTGGTGCACGAGACACCGGGTTTCGTGGAGTACTTCAAGGCCTCGACCCCGGTCAGCGAGATCGGGGCGCTCAATATCGGCAGCCGTCCGACGTCACGGAAACCGACGACCTCGATCTCGGATCTACGGGCCATCCCGTGGGTGCTGGCATGGAGCCAGTCCCGCGTGATGCTGCCGGGCTGGTACGGCACCGGCACCGCGTTCGAGGAGTACGTGGGCGACGGGCCGGGCAGCGACGCGCGGCTCGCGGTGCTGCAGGACCTTTACCGGCGGTGGCCGTTCTTCGCGACGGTGCTGTCCAACATGGCGCAGGTGCTGGCGAAGTCGGATCTCGGGCTGGCGGCCCGGTATTCCGAGCTCGTCGAGGACGAAGCGCTGCGGCGCCGGGTGTTCGACAAGATCGCCGCCGAGCACGCCCGCACCATCCGCATGCACGAACTCATCACCGGACACGACGACCTGCTCGCCGACAACCCGGCGCTGGCCCGCTCGGTGTTCAACCGCTTCCCGTACCTGGAGCCGCTCAATCACCTGCAGGTCGAGCTGCTGCGCCGCTACCGCTCCGGCGACCAGGACGAGCTCGTGCAGCGCGGGATCCTGCTCACCATGAGCGGCCTGGCCACCGCGCTGCGCAACAGTGGCTAGTGTCCTGAGTCATTAATTGCGGCCTAGTTGTTAGACTAGGTCGTGCCGACTCCTCATGCCGCTGAGATTGTGTTGTCCGCTGATGAGCGGGCCGAGTTGGAGGGCTGGGCGCGGCGACGTACG
>NZ_LMVQ01000183.1 GCF_001545925.1 Mycobacterium sp. NAZ190054
CGTGCATGGCGTCGACGTAGGCGGGCTCCACCGCGCCCGCGGTGACCAACAGCCGGCCGGCCTCGTCGATGGCCCCGGCTGAGGTCGTCGCCGAGCCGTTCAGCACGATCGACTCCAGTGGCAGGACACCGTCAGCAGCGCCTTGCGTCCGGTGCTGCCGCCGCGGAATTCGGTCAGGTCGTCGACGGCGACGACGGCGTCGTCGCCGGCCAGGGCGCCGGACCGGCGGAACGCCGCGGTGAGGAACTCCGGGCCCGCCGCGCCGAGCGACGCGGCGTCGGCGGGAAAGTCGAGGCCGAGGTGGTCGCCGGGGCAGCTCCGCATGGCGTGATTGTGCCCGGCGTGATCACACGAAGCGGTTGCGCCCCGCCATCGCACCCGCCACGGTCTGCACCGCGTAGACGATCAGGAACATCACCCACGGCACGGTCCACCCGTGCGTCACGTCGTGGAGCAGACCGAACAGGAACGGGCCCGTTCCCGCGATCAGGTACCCGAAGCCCTGCGCCATGCCGGAGAGCTGGGCCGTCTCCTCGGGGGAGCGGGCCCGCAGCCCGAGCACGGCCAGCGCCATGGAGAAGGCGCTCATGCCGACCCCGAGCAGCAGGCTCCACAGCAGCGGCTGAGCGGCGGGCGCCAGCATCAGCCCGATGGTGCCGGCGAAGCCGAACACACTGACCGCGACGATCCACCCGCTCTGGCTGGAGCTGCGCGCGGCAATCGGCGTGAGCAACAGTGAGAGCGGGACCCCGACCAACGAGGCCAGGCCGACCAGCACGCCGGCATGCACCTTGTCCACCCCGTTGTCGATGAAAACCTGTGGCAGCCAACCCATCATGATGTACGCCATGAACGCCTGGGTGCCGAAGAACACGGTGACCGTCCAGGCCAGCCGACTGCGCAGCAGCGAACGACGGCCCTGGGTGCGGCGGCTGTGCACCGCCCACGCGCCGCGGTGCCGTCTGGTCGCCGGAACCCACACCGCCAACGCCAGCAGCGCCACCACCGCCCACACCATCAACGCTTCGCGCCAGCCGCCCAGCGGTCGCTCCAGGCCCGGCGTCACCGCCGACCCCAGCGCACCGCCGCCCTGCAGTGCGGCGGTGTAGATACCGGTCATCAGGCCGATCCGGGCGGGAAAGGAGCCCTTGATGACGACCGGGATGAGCACGTTGGCCAGCGCGATGCCGGCGCACGCGACGAGCGTCGCTCCGATCACGACGTGCGCGCCGCCGGCGCCGCGCAGCACCAGACCGGCGATCAGCGCGATCATCGCCGTGGAGATGGCCCGTCCGAGGCCGATCCGGGAGGCCAGCCACGGGGCGGCGAGGCCGGCACCGGCGAAGCACAGCGCGGGCAGTGTGGTCAGCAGACCGGCCCAGGTGGCCGACACCGAGAGTTCGGCGCGGATGTCGTCGAGCAACGTCGCGATGCTGGTGACCGCCGGACGGAGGTTCAGCGCGGCGAGGACGACGGCCACCGCGAGGAGGGCGCCGCCGACGACCGCCGGTACCCGGCCCGGTGTTTCGGGCGTCGGGTCCTCGATGATCTGCTGCCGGTCGGTGCGCATCCTGCTACCGTGCCATACATCCCATGATTGGACGAAAGGATTTCTTCGTGCCGTTGAGCACAGCGCGTCGCTCCGGCCTCGTCGACCAGGTCATCGAGCAGCTCCGGCAGGCCGTCGCGAGCGGGGAGTGGAGTGTCGGCGAACGGATACCCAAGGAGACCGTGCTGGTCGACAGCCTCGGGGTCGGACGCAACACCGTGCGCGAGGCGGTGCGCGCCCTCGCCCACGCCGGAATCCTCGAAGTCCGCCAGGGCGACGGCACCTACGTACGGGCCACCAGCGAGGTGTCCGGTGCGCTCCGCCGGCTGTGTGGCGCCGAGTTGCGCGAGGTGCTCGAGGTGCGCCGGGCGCTCGAAGTGGAGGCCGCCCGCATGGCCGCCGCGCACCGCACACCGGCCGACGTCGCCGAGATGCGCGCGTTGCTCGCCCGCCGGCACGACTACGCGGACGTCGACGATGTCGAGGCGTTCGCGCGCGTCGACGCCGAATTCCACCTCGCCGTGGTGCGCAGTTCCGGCAACCGCACCCTCACCGAGCTGTACCGGGGACTCATCGAGGTGGTCACCGCCAGCGTCGCGAACACCCGCCACGTACCGGTGGACAAGTGCGACCACGGCATGCTGCTCGACCAGATCGCCGCCGGGAACGCCGAGCAGGCCGCCCGCACCGCGGGCGAGTTCCTGGACCGGCTGCTCGAGGGTCTCGGCTCAGCCGACTGAGCGCCCCGCGCCCTCCCAGAACTGCGCCCGCACCGCCTTCTTGTCCGGCTTGCCCAACGCGGTCACCGGCACCGAATCCACCACGATCACCTGCTTGGGCGCCTGCACCGACCCCTTGCGCTCCTTGACCGACGACTGGATCTCGGCGGTCATCCGCGCCACCGCCTCCTCGGAACGGTCGGCGTCGGGCCGCAGCACCACCACGGCCGTCACCGCCTCGCCCCACTTCTCGTCGGGCGTGCCGATCACGCACACCTGCGCCACCGACGGATGCTCGGCCACAACGTCTTCCACCTCGCGCGGGAACACGTTGAACCCGCCGGTGACGATCATGTCCTTGGTGCGGTCGACGATGTAGTAGAAGCCGTCCTCGTCCTCGCGGGCCAGGTCGCCGGTGTGCATCCAGCCGTCCCGGAACGTTTCAGCCGTCGCCGCCGGCAGGTTCCAGTAGCCGCCCGACAGCAGCGGACCCGCGACGCAGATCTCGCCGACCTCGCCCTGCGGCACCGGCCGGCCGTCCTCTCCGAGCAGCGCCACCTTTGCGAACAGCGTCGGCCGGCCGCACGACGTCAACCGCTTCTCGTCGTGGTCCTTCTTCGACAGGTACGTGATCACCATCGGCGCCTCGGACTGGCCGTAGTACTGCGCGAAGATCGGGCCGAACCGGCGGATCGCCTCGGCCAGGCGCACCGGGTTCATCGCCGAGGCGCCGTAGTACACCGTCTCCAGCGACGACAGATCACGGGTGTGCGAATCCGGGTGATCCATCAGCGCGTAGATCATCGACGGCACCAGCATGGTCGCGGTGATCTTCTGCTCCTCGATGACGCGCAGCACCTCGGCCGGGTCGAACTTCGTCAGCACGATCAGTTCGCCGCCCTTGACGATCACCGGCGTGAAGAACGCCGCGCCGGCGTGGGAGAGCGGCGTGCACATCAGGAACCGCGGATTCTCCGGCCATTCCCACTCGGCCAACTGCACCGTCGTCATCGTGGTGATCGACTGCGCGGTCCCGATGACGCCCTTGGGCTTGCCGGTGGTGCCGCCGGTGTACGTCAGCCCGCCGATGTGGTCCGGCGGCAGGTCCGCGGCCACCAGTGGCTTGGCCGGGTACTTGGCGGCCTCCGCGGTGAGATCCACCGCGGTGACGCCGGCGGCGGCGAGTTCGGGCGGGACGGGCCCGATGGTCAGCACCTGCTTGAGTGACGGCACCTTCTCCACCAGGCCCAGCGCGCGCTCGACGAACATCGGGTTCGGGTCGATGATCAGCGACGTCACCTCCGCGTCCGACAACACGTAGGCGTGGTCGTCGAGGGAGCCGAGCGGGTGCAGCGCGGTGCGGCGGTAGCCCTGGGTCTGGCCGGCGCCGATGATCATCAGCACCTCGGGCCGGTTGAGCGAGAGCAGGCCGACGGCCGCGCCGGTGCCGGCGCCGAGCGCCTCGAACGCCTGGATGTACTGGCTGATGCGGTCGGCGAGTTCGCCACCGGTCAGCGTGGTGTCGCCGAGGAACAGCACCGGACGGTCCTTGTGCCGCTTGAGCGCGCCGACGGTGAGGTGGCCGGAGTGGAGGAAGTGCCGCAGCTGATCACTCATGCCGACCAGATTAGAACGTGTTCCAATTCCAGTCAGCCGGTCCCCGCGAAATTGCATTCCAGCAGGGCTCCTCTCGAACTTTCGCGGCTGGAATGCCATTTCGGCGGAGAGGTGGAAAGGCGGAAATGCGGCTCGAATGCGGGCGCACGGTGGTGCCGGCATCGGGGCGACGACGCGCCGAGGTTATTTTGCTGATTCCTTGCCTATCGAGGAAGCGAATGGGCATACTCATGCCGACAGGCGGGGGATGCGACGGGTTGCACCGGGTGACCGCTGGCGTCAATTATCGGTTCCAGCAGCGGAAATCCCGTCGGCTTCCCGAGGAGGAACGAGCGAAGTCGAGGGCATTAAGTAAATGGTCGCTCAGCGCGGATGAGCAACAGCACGAGGGGTGACGGCGTCGACGTCATCACCGGCTGGGCCGGCGGCTACGTCAAACGTCACCCTCTGGCATCGCTGGCGACGGTCGGCGATCAGTTCGTACTCGGCGTGCGCACCATCCAGTATTTCCTGACCGACCTGTTCACCGGGCGCTTTCAGTGGCAAGAGTTCATCCGGCAGGGCGCGTTCATGGCCGGCACGGCCGTGCTGCCCACCGTGTTGGTCGCGCTGCCCATCGGGGTGACGCTGTCGATCCAGTTCGCCCTGCTGGCCGGGCAGGTCGGCGCCACCTCGCTGGCAGGGGCGGCCAGCGGCCTGGCGGTGATCCGGCAGGCCGCGTCGCTGACGGCGGCGATCCTGATGGCCGCGGCGGTCGGCTCGGCCATCACCGCCGACCTCGGATCGCGCACCATGCGTGAAGAGATCGACGCGATGGAGGTCATGGGTGTCTCGGTGATCCGTCGCCTGGTGGTTCCCCGGTTCGCGGCGGCGATCATGATCGGCGTGGCGCTCACCGGGGTGGTGTGCTTCGTCGGGTTCCTCGCCAGCTACCTGTTCAACGTGTATTTCCAGAACGGCGCCCCGGGCAGCTTCGTCGCCACCTTCGCGTCGTTCACGACCACCGGCGACATGATCGTCGCGCTGGTGAAAGCGGTGATCTTCGGTGCCATCGTCGCCGTGGTCTCCTGTCAGAAGGGGCTGGCCACGGTGGGTGGTCCCACCGGCGTCGCGAACTCGGTGAACGCCGCTGTCGTCGAATCCATCCTGATCCTGATGGTCGTCAACGTCGCGATCAGCCAGCTCTACATCATGCTGTTCCCCCGGGTCGGGCTCTGAGATGGCCGCCACCTACGTACCGCCGATACTGGCGCCGTTCGTCCGCCTCTACGGGAAGGCCACGCCGCCGATCGCGCGACTGGGCCACATGCTGGTGTTCTTCGTCCGGGCGATCGTGGCAATCCCGTTGGCGCTGCGCCAATACCGCGCCGAGTTCGTCCGCCTGCTGTCGGACATCGCGTGGGGCAACGGTTCTCTGGTCGTCGGCGGTGGAACCGCCGGCGTGGCGATCGTTCTCGGCATCACCGTCGGCGCGCTGGTCGGCATCGAGGGGTACAACTTCCTCGATCTGCTGGGCCTCGGCCCGGCGACGGGGATCATCTCGTCCCTGGTGAACACCCGCGAGCTGGCGCCGATCGCGTTGTCACTGGCGTTCGCGACCCAGGCCGGCTGCCGGTTCACCGCACAGCTGGGTTCGATGCGTATCGCCGAAGAGATCGACGCCCTGGATTCCCTTGCCATCCGCCCTATCCCGTATCTGGTGACCACCCGGCTGATGGCCTCGGTGGTCGCGGTCATCCCGCTCTACGTCGTGTGCCTGGCGGTCAGCTATCTGACGACGCAGGTGGTGGTGCGGGTGATCAGCGGCGGCGCGACCGGCTCGTACCTGCACTACTTCACTCTGATGCTGTCGGGCCAGGACATCTTGTACTCGCTGCTCAAGGCCATCGTCTTCGTGTGGATCGCCACGACGATCCAGTGCTACTACGGCTTCTATGCCAGTGGGGGTCCCGAGGGTGTCGGCGTCGCCGCCGGGCACGCGATGCGGGCCAGCATCACCGTGGTGATCATCGTCAACATGCTGCTCACCATGGCGCTGTGGAACGTCGACGCCGGAGCGAGGTTCGGAGGGTAGGTGGCGAATTCCTTTGACCTGGACGGGCGCGGGCCCACCGATCGCCAGTTGCTCGGCGGTGGGGTCGCCGTTGTCCTTGTGGCAGCGTTGATCACGTCGGTCCTGTTGGTCAAGGCGACCGGACGCCTCGACCCCTTCGTCCGTGTCGTCGCGAACCTCGTCAACGTCGGGGACGGACTGCCGCAGCGATCCGACGTGAAGTACCACGGGGTGCTCGTCGGCGCCGTCGACAGCGTCACCCCCGCCGCGCACGGCAACCCGAACTACGTCCACATCAACCTCAACCCGGAGTACGCCGGCTCGATACCGGCCACCGTCACCGCACGGGTGGTGCCCAGCAACGTGTTCGCGGTGTCGTCGGTGCAACTGGTGGACCGCGGCCTGGCGGGCCCGGCGATCAGCGCGGGCACGCACATCCCGGAGGACACCGAGCTGCCCACCGTGCTGTTCCAGACCACGATCAGCAAGTTGCGCGACATTCTCGCCGCCACCGGGCGCGGCCGCGAGGACAAGACGGTCGGCATCCTGGCGGCGGTGAACGCGGCCACCGAGGACCGTCGCACCGAGCTACTCGCCAGCGGTGCGCAGCTGAACCGGCTGGTCGACGAGATCGACGCGATCGTGGCCACCGAACCCGGCCCCACCACGGTGTCAGCGCTGATCGACGCCACCAGGGGACTGCGGGCGACCGCACCGGAACTCCTTGACGCTCTGCACATGGCGGTCGAGCCGATGCGGACCCTGGTTGAGCAGCGCGCTCAACTCGACGCGCTGGTCAGCAGCGGCCTGCACACCATGGGAACCACCCACACCGCGCTGAACAACCACACCGACCGGCTGGTCACGATCACCTCGAACCTGACCCCGGTGCTCGGGAATCTGGCCCAGACGTCGCACCACTGGCTACCGGCGTTCGTGAAGCTCAACGGGCTGTCCGACAAGTTCTTCACCGAGGTGTGGCGGCCGGAGCGCGATATCGGCAACATGCGGATCAACCTGTCGCTGACCCCGACGTACACCTACACCCGTGCCGACTGCCCGCGCTACGGCGAGCTGAAGGGGCCGAGCTGCTACACCGCACCTCTGGTGGTCACCCGGCCCGAGTTGCCCGACCAGATGCTGCCGCAGAACTATCAGCCGCCTGCGGATCTGGCGCCGCCGCCGGGCACGATCGTGGGGGAGAACGGCAACCTGGTCGCCGTGGGCCCACCGCTGGTGAATCCCAATCCGAGCCTGGCTGACCCCAATCCACCACTGCCGCCGTGGATGTCGCCGGCGCCACCGGTTCCCGGGACGGCGAACGACGCACTGGTTCCGATACCGCCGCCGCCGGTGAACCAATCTCCGCTGGCGCCGGTCGCGCCCAAGCCGGAAGGTCGACCGCCGCCGGCCGAGGCAGGAGGCTGATCGCGATGACGAAGTGGACCAAGGTGGTGCGCCGCTCGGTCGCGCTGTCGGTGGC
>NZ_LMVQ01000184.1 GCF_001545925.1 Mycobacterium sp. NAZ190054
ATGGGAATCCTGTTCTCACCCAGGAACCCTCCCGCTCTGAGCTTCGACGCCGACGCCGCCCCGAGTTGTCCGGATGCGCGTCCGAGCCCACCCGCGTCCTTCTGCCCGTCCACCAACACGATCGTCGACCACCCCGGTGTGCCGTTGGCGCGGGCCAAGGACACGCTCGCGCTGGTCGAGGGCGTGGGTCACCCGAACGTGAAGATGATGCTCGACCTGTACCACGCGCAGATCGGCGAGGGGAACCTGACCGAGCTGGTGCGCCGCTGCGGCGACGCGATCGGCGAGATCCAGGTGGCCGACGTGCCGGGTCGCTGTGAGCCCGGCACCGGCGAGCTCAACTACGCCGCGGTCGCGGCGGCGCTGCGGGAGGCCGGCTACACCGGCACCGTCGGCATGGAGGCGTGGGCCTCGAAGGGCGGCGTCGCGGGAAGCGAGGCCGCGCTGGCGGCGTTCCGCACCGCCTTCTCCTGATCCGCCGAAATGGCATTCCAGCAGGCCGCTACTCGAACTTCCGCTGCTGGAATGCCATTTCGGCGGGGATCAGCGGTCGACGAGGGTGGTGTCGAAGTAGTAGCGCGACGCGCGGTAGCAGTGGTTACCGAACTCGACGGCGGCACCCGAATCGTCGAACGCGGTACGGGTCATGGTCAGCAGCGGCGCGTTGGGCTTCTCGTCGAGCAGGTGGGCTTCGGCGCGCGACGCGCTGCGGGCGCCGATGCGCTGGCGCGCCAGCCGGATGTGCACCCCGCGGGCACGCAGGGACTGGTAGAGCCCATTGCTCTCCAGCTCCTCGGCGTCGGGCGCGATGTCGGCGGGCAGATGGTTGACCATCAGGGCCAGCGGTTCGCCGTTGGCCGAACGCAACCGGTGGATCGACGTCACCTCGCGGCCCTCGGCCAGGTTGAGTTCCCGGGCGGTCTCCTCGTCGGGCACACCGACCTCGTACTTGAGCAACTTTGTGGTGGGCTCCTGGCCGGCACGGGCGAGGTCGTCGAACAAGCTGGTCAGTTCGACGCGCCGGTGCACCGGATTCTGCACCACCTGGGTGCCGACGCCGCGTTTGCGGACCAGCAGCCCCTTGTCGACGAGCTCCTGGATCGCGCGCCGCGTGGTCGGACGGGACAACGTCAGACGCTTCGCCAGCGCGAGCTCATTCTCGAACCGGTCCCCCGGGGAGAGTTCGCCATCTCTGATGGCCGCCTCGATCGCCTGGGCCAGCTGGTAATACAGCGGAACAGGGCTTGACCTGTCGAGCTCCACTGTCAGGGGCACATCGGCTCCGATCTCGGGTAGGGCGGGTCAGGAGTAGCTGAATACTAACACCCATTGAGATAAAGATAGAATGTCAGGACAAAGTCTTGACATGATGCCGTGACCGCGGGCACAGTCTTAGGCAGCCACCCACACCTATCCGTCGGAGTGACTTGTGATGACCAATCAGCCATACGACGTGCTCGCCATCGGGCGCAGCGGCGTCGACGTCTACCCGCTCCAGACCGGGGTCGGCTTGGAGGAGGTGCAGACGTTCGGGAAGTTCCTGGGCGGCAGCGCGGCCAACGTGGCGGTCGCCGCGGCGCGGCTCGGCAACCGCTCGGCCCTGATCTCCGGCGTCGGCGACGACCCCTTCGGCCGGTACGTGCGGGCCGAGCTCGCCCGCCTCGACGTCGACAACCGGTACGTCGCCACCCACGGTGAGTTCCCGACGCCGGTGACGTTCTGCGAGATCTTCCCACCGGACGACTTCCCGCTGTACTTCTACCGCAAGCCCAGCGCGCCGGATCTGCAGATCCGTGCCGAGGAGATCGACGCCGACGCGGTGCGTTCGGCGCGGCTGTTCTGGTCGACGGTCACCGGGCTGTCCGAAGAGCCAAGCCGCAGCGCGCATTTCGCGGCCTGGGCTGCCCGCGGACGCCGGCCTCTGACCGTGCTGGACCTCGACTACCGGCCGATGTTCTGGGCCACGCCCGCCGCCGCCACCGAACAGGTGCAGAAGGCGCTGGAACACGTCACGGTCGCCGTCGGGAACCGGGAGGAGTGCCAGATCGCCGTCGGCGAGTCCAACCCGCACCGCGCCGCCGACGCGCTGCTCGACCTCGGCGTGGAGCTCGCGATCGTCAAGCAGGGTCCGCGCGGCGTCCTCGGCAAGACCCGCCACTCGTCGGTGACCGTGGCGCCCAATGAGGTCGACGTCGTCAACGGCCTGGGCGCCGGGGACGCGTTCGGCGGCAGCCTGTGCCACGGACTGCTCAACAACTGGTCGCTGGAGAAGACGCTGCGTTACGCGAACGCCGCCGGGGCGATCGTGGCCGGCCGGCTCGAATGCTCGACCGCGATGCCGACCGCCGCCGAGGTCGCCGCGCTCGCCGAGCAGACCGCGGTGGAGGCCGTCAATGTCTGATACGGCACTGTGCACGGACTACGCGTCGGTCACCGAGTTGCGCGCGACCGACCCGGGTGCTGTCGCACGCGCCTGGGCGCAGCGCACGACGCGGCCGACGTTGCGCGGCAACGGACGTCTGATGATCGTCGCCGCCGACCATCCGGCACGCGGTGCGCTGGCCGTCGGCGGGCGCCCCACAGCGATGAACAGCCGCGTCGATCTGCTCGACCGGTTGCGGGCGGCACTGGCCGACCCAGGGGTGGACGGCGTGCTCGCCACCGCGGACATCCTGGACGACCTGGTGCTGCTGGGCGCTCTCGAGGACAAGGTCGTGTTCTCGTCGTTCAACCGCGGCGGCCTGGCCGGCTCGTCGTTCGAACTCGACGACCGGATGACCGGCGCCACGGCGGCGTCGACCGCGGCCGCACGTATGAACGGCGGAAAGATGTTGTGCCGCATCGATCTCGACGACCCGGGCACCGTCGCCACGCTCGCGTCCTGCGCGCAGGCCGTCGACGAGCTGGCCGCGCACGGATTGATCGCGATGCTGGAACCGTTCATGTCGTCACGGGTCGACGGCAAGGTCCGCAACGACCTGAGCCCGGACGCGGTGATCAAGTCGGTGCACATCGGTCAGGGCCTCGGGTCGACGTCGGCCTACACCTGGATGAAGCTTCCGGTGGTCGACGAGATGGATCGCGTGATGGAGTCGACCACGATGCCGACGCTGCTGCTCGGCGGCGACCCCACCGATCCCGAGGAGGCGTTCGCCAGTTGGGAGAAGGCGTTGTCGCTTCCATCGGTGCGCGGCCTGATCGTCGGCCGCACGCTGCTCTACCCACCCGACGACGACGTCAGCTCGGCCGTCGCGACCGCGGTGGCGATGGTCCGATGAGGTCGAAGCTGTACATCCCCGCCCACAGCGCCGAGGCGCCGTTCACCGTGGCGATCACCCCCGAGGATGCCGGCTGGGCGGAATCGTCGCTGCACGTTGTGGATCTCGGTGACGACGGCTCGGTGTCGCTGAGCACCGGGGGCACCGAGGTGATGATCCTGCCGCTGTCCGGCGGAGGCCGCGTCGACTGTGGCGGCGAGACGTTCGAGTTGTCGCCGCGCGCTTCGGTGTTCGACGGGCCCGCCGACATGGTGTATGTCGGCATCGGGCAGGACTACACGCTGTCGGGCCGAGGCCGGATCGCGATCTGCGGGGCCCGCGCGAAGACCTCGTTCCCGAACCGTCGGGTCGCCGCGGCCGAGGTCTCCGTCGAACTGCGCGGAGCGGGCAACTGCAGCCGACAGGTGCACAACTTCGGCACCGCCACCGAGTTCGAGGCGGACTCGCTGATCGCGTGCGAGGTGATCACCCCGGGCGGCAACTGGTCGAGCTACCCCGCGCACAAACACGACGAGAACACCGACGTCGAGACCCAGCTCGAAGAGATCTACTACTTCGAGATCGACGACAGCCCCGCCGGCACACCGGGATTCGGCTACCACCGGGTGTACGGCACCGCGGAACGCCCGATCGAGGTGCTCGAGGAGGTCCGCTCCGGTGACGTCGTGCTGGTGCCCCACGGCTATCACGGCCCGTCGATCGCGGCGCCGGGCCACCACATGTACTACCTGAACGTGATGGCCGGCTCCGGCCCCACTCGCGCCTGGCTCATCTGTGACGATCCCAACCACACCTGGCTGCGCGGCAGCTGGGAGCACCAGCAGATCGACCCACGCCTTCCGTTCAGGGCCTCTTCCGTGCCGGACTCTGCCCCCGAAGGAGAATGACCGTGGTTTCCACCGCGCCGAAGTCCACCGAGAAGTTCGTCGACAACGAGCCGACGGTGCGGCTCACCGTCGCCCAGGCGACCGTGCGCTTCCTGGCCAACCAGTACGTCGAACACGACGGTGAGCGGCACAAGTTCTTCGCCGGGTGTTTCGGCATCTTCGGCCACGGCAACGTCGCAGGCATCGGCCAGGCACTGCTGCAGGACGAGGTCGAGGCCTACGAGGCCGGCCGGCAGCCGGGCCTGAAGTACGTGCTTGGCCGCAACGAACAAGCCATGGTGCACACCGCGGTGGCCTACGCGCGCCAGCAGGACCGCACCCAGGCATGGGCGGTGACCGCCAGCATCGGGCCCGGCTCGACCAACATGCTGACCGGCGCTGCGCTGGCCACCATCAACCGGCTGCCGGTGTTGCTGCTTCCCGCAGACACTTTCGCGACCCGGGTCAGCTCGCCGGTGCTGCAGGAGTTGGAGCTGCCGTCGTCCGGCGACGTCACCGTCAACGACGCGTTCAAACCGCTGTCGCGTTACTTCGACCGGGTGTGGCGCCCCGAACAACTGCCCGCCGCGCTGCTCGGCGCGATGCGGGTGCTCACCGACCCGGTCGAGACAGGTGCGGCGACGGTGGCCCTGCCCCAGGATGTCCAGGCCGAGGCGTTCGACTGGCCGGTGTCGTTGTTCGCCGAGCGCACCTGGCACATCGCCCGGCCACTGCCCGAACGCGCGGTGATCGCCAAGGCCGCCGACATCATCCGCTCGGCCACCAAGCCGCTGATCGTGGCCGGTGGCGGTGTCATCTACTCCGGCGCCAGTGAGGCGCTGGCGCAGTTCGTCGCCAAGACCGGAATCCCAGTGTGCGAGAGCCAGGCCGGGAAGGGCTCGCTGCTGCACGAGGATCCCCGCTCGGTCGGGGCCGTCGGGTCGACGGGCACCACCGCGGCCAACGCGCTGGCCGCCGAGGCCGACGTCGTCATCGGGATCGGCACCCGCTACAGCGACTTCACGTCGGCGTCGCGCACCGCATTCAACAATCCGGACGTCCGATTCGTCAACATCAACGTGGCGTCGCTGGATTCGGTCAAGCAGGGCGGCGTCAGTGTGGTCTCCGACGCCCGGGAAGCCCTGCTGACGCTCACCGAGCTGCTGGACGGCTACTCCGTCGGCGACGAATACACCACGCGGATCCGCGAACTCATGTCCGAGTGGAACGACACCGTCTCCGAGGCGTACCGCACCGAGGACGGGGTCGCGTTGAATCAGAACCAGGTCATCGGTCTGGTGAACACGCTCTCGGACGCCCGGGACGTCGTGGTGTGCGCGGCGGGATCGATGCCGGGCGACCTGCACAAGCTGTGGCGCATGCGCGACCGCAAGGGCTACCACGTCGAGTACGGGTTCTCGTGCATGGGCTACGAGATCGCCGGCGGTATCGGGGTGCGGATGGCCGCCCCGGATCGCGACGTGTTCGTCATGGTCGGCGACGGCTCGTACCTGATGATGGCCACCGAACTGGTCACCGCCGTTCAGGAGGGCGTCAAGGTGATCCCGGTGCTGGTGCAGAACCACGGGTTCGCCTCGATCGGTGGCCTGTCGGATTCGGTTGGCTCACAACGCTTCGGCACCAGCTACCGGTACCGCGGCAAGGACGGCCGGCTCGACGGCGACAAGCTGCCGGTCGATCTGGCGGCCAACGCGGCCAGCCTGGGCGCCGACGTCATCCGCGTCACGACCGCCGCCGAGTTCGCCGACGCCGTCAAGGTCGCCAAGGCCAGTGACCACACCACCGTCATCCACGTCGAGACCGACCCGATGATCTTCGCACCGGACAGCCACTCCTGGTGGGACGTGCCGGTCAGTCAGGTATCGAGCCTGGAGTCCACCCGGCAGGCCTACCAGCGGTACTCGGACTGGAAGAAAGTCCAACGGCCACTGATCAATCCGTCCGACCGCTGAGGAATCCCGATGTCTGAACTGCGTGTCGCCGTGCTGGGCGTCGGCGTCATGGGCGCCGACCACGTCGCCCGGATCACATCCCGGATCTCCGGGGCGCGGGTGTCGGTCGTCAACGACTACATCACCGAGAAGGCCGAGCAGATCGCGTCGGGGATCGACGGTTGCCGCGCGGTGGCCGACCCGCTCGACGCGATCGCCGATCCGGAGGTCGACGCGGTGGTGCTGGCCACCCCGGGCACCACCCACGAAAAGCAGTTGCTGGCGTGCCTGGACCACGGCAAGCCGGTGATGTGCGAAAAGCCGCTCACCACTGACGTTTCCACGTCCCTGGCGATCGTCAGGCGGGAGGCCGAACTCGAACGCCCGCTGATCCAGGTCGGGTTCATGCGCCGGTTCGACGACGAGTACATGCGTCTGAAGGCGCTGCTCGACGGCGGTGAGCTCGGCCAACCGCTGATGATGCACTGCGTGCACCGCAACCCGAGCGTGCCGTCGTACTTCGACAGCTCGCTGATCGTCAAGGACTCGCTGGTGCACGAGGTCGACGTGACGCGGTATCTGTTCGGTGAGGAGATCGCCAGCGTGCAGATCGTCAAGCCGGCATCCAATCCCGGTGCGCCGGAAGGGGTCATCGACCCGCAGGTCGCGATTCTGCGGACGGTGTCCGGCCGGCATGTGGATGTCGAGCTGTTCGTCACCACCGGTGTCGCCTACGAGGTCCGCACCGAGGTCGTGGGCGAACACGGGAGCGCGCTGATCGGCCTGGACGTCGGGCTGATCCGCAAAGCCGCCCCGGGAACCTGGGGCGGCCAGATCACGCCCGGGTTCCGGGAGCGCTTCGGCCGCGCCTACGACACCGAGATCCAGCGCTGGGTCGACGCGGTCATCTCCGGCCTGAACGTCGATGGTCCGACCGCGTGGGACGGCTATGCCGCCGCGGCCGTGTGCGCCGCGGGCGTGGAATCCCTGGAAACCGGCCTGCCCGTCGACGTGCAGCTTGCCGAGCGACCCTAGAACCGAAAACACAAGCAGGAGAGCAGTAATGAGCAAGACCATTTCGCATTGGGTTGATAATGAGGTGTTTGTCGGTGGGGGTGGCGCGACCGCGCCGGTGACCAATCCGGCCACCGGTGTGGTGACCGGTCAGGTCGCGTTGGCCTCGGTGGCCGACGCGCAGACGGTGATCGCGGCCGCCGCCGCGGCGTTCCCGGCCTGGCGGGACACCTCACTGTCCAAGCGCACCCAGGTGCTGTTCCGGTTCCGCGAACTACTCAACGACCGCAAGGGCGAGCTGG
>NZ_LMVQ01000185.1 GCF_001545925.1 Mycobacterium sp. NAZ190054
TCGTGGTCAAGATCCAGCGCCCGGGCATCCGCCGCCGGGTCGCCGCCGACCTGCAGATCCTCAAACGCGGACGCCGGCCTGGCGGGGCTGGTGATCACGCCCGGATACGACCTGCGGTACCTGCTCGGCTCCCGGGCGCAGACCTTCGAGCGGCTGACCGCGCTGGTGCTGCCCGCGGCCGGGGAGCCGACGATCGTGGTGCCGAAGCTCGAGCTCGCCGCGCTGAAGGACTCCGCGGTGCCCGAACTCGGTGTGGCCGTGCGGGACTGGGTCGACGGCGACGATCCGTACCGGCTCGTGGCCGACGCGTTCCCGGGTGCGGTCCCGCTCGGCGTCGCGGTCACGGATTCGATGCCGGCGCTGCACCTGTTGCCCCTGGCCGAGGTGCTGGGCGAGGTGCCGGTGCTGGCCACCGACGTGCTGCGCACGCTGCGGATGGTCAAGGACCGGGCCGAGGTCGACGCACTGCGCAAGGCCGGCGCGGCGATCGACCGTGTCCACGCGCGGGTCCCGGAGTTCCTGGTGCCCGGCCGGACGGAGGCCGACGTCGCGGCCGATATCGCCGAAGCGATTGTCGCAGAAGGCCATTCGGAGGTCGCGTTCATCATCGTCGGGTCTGGTCCGCACGGTGCGGACCCGCACCACGAGTGTTCGGACCGGGAGCTGCGCGTCGGCGACATCGTCGTCGTCGACATCGGTGGCCCCTACGACCCCGGGTACAACTCCGACTCGACCCGGACCTACAGCATCGGTGAGCCCGACCCCGAGGTGGCGCACCGGTACTCGGTGCTGCAGCGCGCTCAGCGCGCCGCGGTCGAGATCGTCCGGCCGGGGGTGACCGCCGAACAGGTGGATGCGGCGGCTCGCGACGTGCTGGCCGCCGAAGGACTGGCGGAGGCGTTCGTGCACCGGACCGGGCACGGTATCGGGCTGTCGGTGCACGAAGAGCCCTACATCGTCGCGGGAAACGAGCTGCCGCTGCAGGAGGGGATGGCGTTCTCCGTCGAGCCGGGCATCTACTTCCCGGGCCGGTGGGGGGCGCGCATCGAGGACATCGTGATCGTCACCGGCGACGGCGCGGAGTCGGTGAACAACCGGCCGCACGACCTCGTCGTGGTGCCGGTGCCGTGACCGGGGTCAGGCCTCGCCGCGGTCGAGCAGCGCCGAGGACCCGAGCACCCGCACGACGCGCACCTCGATGACGACCCGTTTGGGGTTCGGGCGCGGCGTGCGGTAGCGCTGCGCATAGCGCAGTTCGGCGTCGCGGACGGCGTCGATGCCCGTGCGCACCGTCGACTTGCCCTCCAGCGACAGCCACCGGGCACCGTCGACCTGGCTGAGTACCGCGACCCCGCGATGCTCGGCGTTGACGGCCTTCTGCGAGCCACCCGAGGTGATGACCCGGGCGATGTGCGTGGCGGGGTCGAAGGTGAACCCGACGGCCACCACGTGCGGGGACCCGTCCGCCCGCAACGTGGTGAGCATCGCGAGGTGGCGCTCGGACAGGAACGCGAGCGCGTCGTCGGTCAGTCGGGTCGTCGCCTTGGCCATCGGGTCCACGCTAGCGCAGGCGATAATCGGCGCCGTGAAGGACACGAACGCGGCACCGGTGGTGATCTTCGGCGGGCGCAGCGAGATCGGGGTGGAACTGGCGCGGCGGCTGGCGGCGGGCGCGACGGTGGTGCTGGCCGCCCGCCGGCCCGACGAGCTGCACGACGAGATCGCCGCGTTGGAGGACGCGGGGGCGGTGGCGGTGCGGACCGTGGCCTTCGACGCCGACGATCTGGCCTCACACCCCGCACTGGTCGACGCGATCGTCGCCGAGCACGGTCCGATCGGTGTCGCCGTGCTGGCGTTCGGGATCCTCGGGGATCAGGCGCGCGCGGAGACGGACGCCGCGCATGCGGCCGCGATCGCGCACACCGACTACGTGGCCCAGGTGAGCCTGTTGACGGTGCTGGCCGCCCGGATGCGCCAGGCCGGGACGGGAACCCTGGTGGTGTTCTCGTCGGTGGCCGGCGTGCGGGTGCGCCGCGCGAACTACGTCTACGGGTCGGCCAAGGCGGGCCTGGACGGCTTCTGCAGCGGCCTGGCCGACGCGCTGCACGGCACCGGGGTGCGGATGCTGGTGGTGCGGCCTGGTTTCGTGATCGGCAGGATGACCCACGGGATGACCCCCGCCCCGCTGTCGAGCACCCCGGCGCAGGTGGCCGATGCGACGGCGCGGGCGCTGCGCAAGGGGCGCGCCACGGTGTGGATCCCCGCGCCGCTGGCGGTGCTGGCGTTCGCGTTCAGGATGATGCCGCGCGCGGTGTGGCGCAGGCTGCCGCGGTGACCGCCGGTCAGACCGTGGTCGGCGAGGACGCCTGATACGACCTGACCAGGTCGATCGACTCCAGCTCGCGGATGGCCCGGCAGCCGCGGTGCAGCATGGTCAGCATCATCTCGTCGCCGCGTTCGGTGGACGACGCGAACGCGGTGCCCAGCGCGGTGATCAGCGGCGCCTGCAGCACCCCGAGCCGGTAGTCGTGCCAGCAGGTCTCGACGTCGTAGCCGGTGACGCCGTGGCCCAGCAGCGCGGCGTGGTAGCGCTCGACCAGTCCCCGTTCGACGGTCGCGCGGGTTTCCGGCAGCAGGCTGGTCGCGGTGAAGTAGGCCAGATCCCGGCTGGGCAGGCCGAGGCCCAGGGTCTGCCAGTCCACCACGGTGATCCGTGTGCGGTCCGGGTCATAGAGCAGGTTGTCGAGCCGGTAGTCGCCGTGCATCAGCGAGAAGCGGTCCGGCACCGCGAGCAGCCAGGGGGTCACCAGGCCCATCGAGGTGACCAGCGTGTCGCGGTCCTCGGCGCTGACCGACGCGCCGAGTTTGTCCAGCGTGATGTCGGCCGCCATCACCGCGACGTCGCCCATACCCTTGGCTGCGGCCTCGTCGCCCGGTTTGGGCATCACGATCGACGCGAGGTCGAAGTACCGGCGGTCGTTCCAGGTCGGGCCGTGCAGCCCGGCCAGCGCCTCGACCGCCAGTTCGGCCTCGGCCGGGGTGCATCCGGCGATCTGGTCGCCCTGCTCGGCGGGCGCCATGTCGGCCAGCACCAGCACGAAGTCCCGGCCGTCGGAGGAGATCTCGCTGTGGAAGCAGCCCGGCGCGGGGATGGCCACGTCGGCGGCGATGGACGTGTAGAAGTCCACCTCGGACACGTAGCCCAACGCGACGCGCTCACGCACCTCGTCGTCCTGGGCGGGTAGCTTCACCGCGAAAGTGGCCGGGGCAGAAGGTGATCGGGCGCCCTCCGGGTAGGTGGCGGTGACCCGGTAGGTGGCGCCGGTCTGGCCGGTGCCGATGGCGACGACGTCGACCACGCTGACGTCGGTGCCCAGCACCGCACCCAGCCACGCGGCGGTGATGTCCTCAGGGCTGCGGGGGATCGTCATGTGGACCGCCTTTCGCTAGCCGACGGCGCCGGCGTAGATCGTGCGCAACCAGATCGTCTCGGCGCCTTCGAGCAGTTCGGTTCTGCTGAGCCGGCCGCCCATGGTGTAGCGCTCCATCAGACGATCGTTGAACTCCAGCAGCAGGCCGGCGATCACCTCGGCGGAGGCCCCGGCCGGGGCGCGGCCGGCGGCGCGTTCGCCGGTGATCATCGCGGCGACGGGCGGGACGAAGGACTCCCGGGCGTCGTCCCAGACCTCGCGGATCGCCGCGCTGGACCCGCGGGCGTCCAGCATCGCCTGCAACAGGTAGCGGTGTTGATCGACGGCGTCGAGCAGCGCTTCGAGCATCCCGCGGATGCGGGTGCGCGGCGGCTGCGCCGTGCTGCTGAGCAGGTCGCTGGCCAGGAATCCGTCCTCGTACATCGGTTCCAGCAGCGCGGCCACCGCGGCGGCCTTGTTCTCGAAGTAGAAGTAGAACGCCGACCGGGTGACACCGGCCCGGCGGGTCACGTCGGCGATGTTGAGGCCGTCGAAGCCGGACTCGCGCAGATGGTGGTCCAGCGACTCCAGGATCGCGCTGCGCCGCAGGTCGCTCTTCTGCGGCTGACGCCGGTCGGTCGGCGACCGCACCGGAAGACCTCGCTGCACGCGCGACCCTAACTCGCAATTCTGACGACTGTCAACGATGCGAGACGGATGTCAGGGCGTCAGTCGCGGGCCCGGTAGCCGGCTGAGGTCGCGACCAGTATCTGACCGTGTCCCGGGCTGCCGCACGCCCGTTCGCAGCCGACGAAGTGCCGGTGAGCTGCGATGTCGCGATCGTTCACGGCCGCTGCGGCATCGGCGCGCACATCGGCGGCCGAGCGTGCACAGCCGGGGCTGCCGGTGCACGCCGACACCGACAGCCACGGCGAGTTCTCGTCGAAGATCAGCCCGAGGGGCGCGAGCACCCGCAGCGCGACGTCGGCGACCGCCTCGTCCAGGTCGAGCACCAGCATCGACCGCCACGGCGTCACCGCCAGAGGAGCCTCGACGGCGGCCAGGTATCGCGCCACCCGGGCATCGAGCACACCGAGCGGCACCGCCGCGCCGAGCGCGACGCGTCCGTCGTCCTGGTCGATCCAGCCGACCGGGGGCCGGATCGACGCAGACCACGTGGTGCCCGGCCGGTCTGTCGGCGTGTGGTCACCGAGCAGCTCCGCGGGGTCGTCGAGTTCCCGGACCCGCCAAGCGGTTCCGCGCATCGCGATGAAACGCTTTGCAAGGAGCAGTAATTCGGGCACCGCATGGTTCAGCGGGATTCGCACGCCGGTGTCACGGCCGGCGAGAAGCACTGCCGCGGTGCGGTCGTCGAGCACGTGGACGCCGGCGTCCGCGCCGAGACCGGAGACGTCGCCGCGGCCGTCGTCGATACCGAACACGAACCGGCCCGGCAGCGCGACCAGTTCGGGATCACGTTGCAGCGCCGAATCCAATGCGCCGACCAGAGCCCTGGTGTCACACACTCCACCGCGACGGCCCGACAGCGGTGAGGCGATGATGTTGCGCACCCGTTCGTGGGTCGGCGACGGCAACAGGCCGGCGCCGGCGAGCAGTCCGGCGACGGCGCCGGTGTCGCGGATGCCCCGGATCTGCAGGTTGGCCCGGGAGGTCAGTTCCAGTGTCGCCGTGCCGAAATCCGCTGCGGCCTGAGCCACCGCCTCCAGTTGGGCGGCCGCGATCGCCCCACCCGGCAACCGGACCCTGGCCAGTTCGCCGTCGGCCGCGGAATGGGTCTGCAGCGCGCCGGGGCACGCGTCGTCGTCCCTGGTCCTGACCACCCGTCCACGGTACTCGGCGCCGCCGCGCCTGCGGCTGGGGCGCAGGCCGCGTAGTCGAGCGTGCCGGTGCCGGTGATTCACGTAGCCGACTACCCACGACCCGGCCGGTCCGCGTTCGTAGGTTTCGACATGAGGGCCGCCGACGCGGCCCGCCGAGATCGAATCAGGGAGTGGACATGGCCGAATCGGCCGGATAGTCGAGTGATTCGACCATGGCGGGTGGGCGGCCGGAGTAACGTCAGCCCTGCTCCGAGGGGGTCGGCATGGGGATCAGGGTGGCGATCATCGGCGCAGGCATGTCCGGTCTGTGCATGGCCGCGAAGTTGCAGGACGCGGACGTCGAGGACTTCACCGTCTTCGAGAAGGCTGACGAGGTCGGCGGCACCTGGCGCGACAACACGTATCCGGGCCTGGCATGCGACGTGCCGGCGCGCTACTACGCCTACTCGTTCCGTCCCAACCCGGAGTGGTCGCACCTGATGCCTACGGGACCCGAGGTGTTCCAGTACTTCCGCGAGTTCGCCACCGAACGGGGTATCCGTCGGCACATCCGCTTCGGTGCCGACGTCACCGAGGCCCGTTTCCGCGATGGCACGTGGTGGGTGACGACCTCCGCCGGTGTCGAGGAGTTCGACGTGCTGGTGACCGCGACCGGGTTCCTGCGCGTACCGCGTCATCCCGACATCCCAGGGCTGGACACCTTTGCCGGACCGATGTTCCATTCGTCGCGCTGGGATCACTCGGTTTTCCTGTCCGACAAGAGGATCGGGCTGATCGGCACCGGTTCCACCGGCGTGCAGATCACCTCCGAACTCGGCGGTGTCGTCAAGCACCTCACGGTCTTTCAACGCACGGCACAATGGATCTGTCCATGGCCCAACCTCAGGGTGTCCGAGCGCACGAAAACCGCGTTGCGCCGGTGGAAGTGGCTCAACAGTCTCGGGTACTGGTTCTGGGGCGGCTTCGTCCGCTCGATCTTCGGCGTCGCGCCGGTGCGGCCGGGCTGGCAGCGGTGGCTCTATCAGACGCAGTGTCGTTGGAATCTCCGGTTGTCGGTGCGTGACAAGGAGCTCAAGAAGAAGCTCACGCCGAAGGACCAACCGATGTGCAAGCGGATGGTCTTCGCGGGCCACTACTACCGGGCGGTCCAGAAGCCGGACGTCGAGATCGTCACCGATCCGATCGTGGAAGTGGAACCGCGGGGCGTGGTCACCGCTGACGGCACACTGCACGAGGTGGACCTCCTGGTACTGGCCACGGGGTTCGATTTCCACGCTTATGTTCGGCCGCTGACCATCTCCGGCGAGGACGGCCGCACGCTCGACGAGGTGTGGGCCGACGGGCCCACGGCCTACCGGGCCGTCGCGGTTCCCGGGTTTCCCAACATGTTCATGCTCATGGGTCCCCACGCCCCGGTCGGGAACAACTCGCTGGTGCCCGTCGCCGAGGAGCAGGCCGACTACGTCATGTGGTGGATTGACCAATTGCGTTCAGGCCGAATCCTTTCGGCTGCGCCCACGGTGGCCGCCACCACGCAGTACAACGACGCGATGAAAGCGGCGATGCCGGCAACGGTGTGGACCACAGGCTGCCGCAGCTGGTATCTCGGCAAGGACGGGCTGCCCGAACTGTTCCCCTGGGAGGCATCCCGATACACCGAGCTGATGCGTTCACCGCGGCTGAGCGATTTCGAGGTACGCACCGCCGCGGTGTGACAGTCGTCACTTCGTCGGGCGGACAGTCTCGTCACTTACAGAACGCTCTTTCCACCTGGTACCGGCGGTACCGTTCCGCCTATCGAAACCCGCGTCGGACGCGGGAAGGTTGGAAGGAATGGCAATGTTGGCATTCATCGTTTTCACCGCATTCATCGCCGTGCTCGTCGCCGTGATCGGTACGCCGTACCGGCAGACCTGGTACGGCCGCTGGCACGGCTGAGCCGGGCCGCCGGCGCATCGGCACGCGGGACGCCGCCTTCCGGTCAGGAAATTGGTGCGCGGTCCTGTCGGTGGGGTGGGGTAGCGTCGGTGGCATGTTCGAAAGTTTGTACTGCTTATCTGCTTAAGTGGACTAGCAGCGATCAGAATTCGCCGTAGGTATCGCTGGTGATGAATTCGGTGGCATCGTCGTTGGACGAGAACGGCT
>NZ_LMVQ01000186.1 GCF_001545925.1 Mycobacterium sp. NAZ190054
CCGGTCACCGGTGGCGGACTACTGTTCCACACCGTCGCGGCGTCGGACTTCTACTCCACCGATGTGGAGATGCGGACGCCAGGCGCAGAGTATCGGGTGGTGGAAGGTGTGGACCCCACGCCTTCGGCGATGACGCGGACCACGCCACCGCGGGCCACCCGGACCAACTGGCCGGCCGCTGCGTCGTTGGCCGCGACGCCCAACGCGACAGCGCCGGCGGCGGCGGTAGCGACGGCGAGGTTGCCGGTAGCGGTGCGGTTCCCGCTCACCTTCACCACCCGGCGGGCGGCGACGGGCGCGGTCGCCTCGGCGGTGATCGACTCGCCTGGTGCATAGACGTGTGCCTGCTGGATGGTGGTGCTCACGAGGGTGTCCTTTCGTAGGAAACGGATCGGGCCGAACGGGTGCGGCGGGCGCGTGCGAGCGCGACGGCACGGGCACGGTCTGCGGCGGACGGGTGCGCCGATGCGATGACCACGCGGCAGGCGGCTGCGGCGACGTCGACGCCGTAGAGGTGGCAGACGTCGTCGAGGGTTTCGAGTTCCTTGACCGCCGGGTGGGTGGCGCCGAGGAGGGCGACGCCGACGAGGACGCACGGCCAGGTGCGGCCGGCGCGGTCGGTGTGGTCGAGCAGGCACTCCACGCTGCGCTGCGGGTAGGCGCGGGCCAGTACACCCGCGATCGCCCGCGGAACACCGGTGAGTGTGCCGACCAACTGCGTGCCGCCGACGATGCGCAACGCCGTCACCGATCCGAGGGCGGGTGCGGCGTCGCGCATCGGACCCTGGTGGCCGAGCTTGAGGATCGGGGTGGCGATCCCGGCGGTGTGCGCGTCAACGATGGAGCGCAGGTCGTCGGCGGTGACCGTCCAGGGCCCGGTTGATGCGTCGTGCTCGCCGGTGTGCAGCAGTGGCACGTTCGGGATGGACACTACGTGGACGGCCGGCATCAGCGGTCACCGCACGCGGCGTGCCGCCCTGCGTTCGGCTTCGGCGTCGACGGCGTCCGCCGGATATACCCACCGCGTGCCGGTATGGCGAGCCGGTAGCCGCCCCCGGCGCGCAAGGTCGCGGACACCCGAGGCGGACAGCCCGAGGATGCGCGCGGCGTCGCCGGTGCGGTATTCATGGCGCCTACCGTGCACCGAAACACGTTGCGGCGCACGCGCATCTGCCGGTTGCGCTGACGGTTTGACGCCTTGTGCGTGGTCGGCCGCGGCTTCACCGAGCGGCAGTGAATCGGCAGAGCGTCGCAGTTTCGTGGTGAAGGCCACGAGTCGCGCCGAGGGCTGCGACGGGGTGGGATTGCCGCCGGCGTCGCGCCGTTCGGCCATGAGTTGCGCGAGGTGTTCCAGCGCCCGCGCCACGTAGTCGACCTCGGCGCCGTCGAGGATGAGCGCGCCCGGCGGCACCCGGATCACGGGCCGGTGCCGTCGTCGGTGTCGGCGATCGCGGCGAGTTCGGCGACCAGGGCGGCCTCGACGTCGGCGCGCGTCGCGTCGGCGGGCAGCAACAGCACCGGCTGCCCGGCGCCGAACACGTCCGAGGGCCGCATACCGGGCCGGTCGTGGCACACGATGAGCGCAACCCGGGCCGCCTCCTCCTGCATGTCGGTATCCCCGCGCAGTTGCGCCAACGCGTTGAGCACAGCGGCACGGCGGCAACGGGTTTCGTGACCAGCGTCGAGGGTGCCGACGACGGCCGGCAGGCCGGCCATCGGGGCGAGTTCGGCGGTGAGTCGGTCGATGAGGTCGGCGTAGACGAACCCGGCCGCGAAGTCCGCCGCGGCGGCGAGTTGGTCGGGTGGTTCGGGCACTGGCAGACCGGTGGGGTGGTCGATCGCGCCGGACCCTTCGGCGACGATGCCGGCCGCGATGCCGGCCCGCGTGGCGTCGGCGATGTGGTGCAACACGATCTGGGCGCGCGCCCAGCCGCCGGGTCCGTCGTCGAACCGTTCGAGGACGTCGTCGAGGGCGTCGGTCACCGCGCACTGGTGGGCCGCGGGCACGCGGTCGCGGATGACGGCCGCGACGGCGTAGGGCACGACGTCGAACATGTCGCCGACCCAGCCGAAGGTGGCGGCCTCGAACGCGTCGGGCACTGCGGCGCCGGCGTGCTCCCTGCGCAACGCGGCGACCGCCAGCATCATCGCGTCACGGTCGGCGACCAGATCGCCGCGCACCATATTCGGGTCACGCTCCACGATCGGCGGTAGGCCGCGGGCGGCCCGTAGCCGGTTGACGCGCGCCAGCGCATCCGCCTCGGTCAGGTCGTCGTCGTGTGGCCGACTCGGATGGTTGGTCATGGGATCTCCTTGCGGGGCTGGATGACCGGCGCGCAGCGGGCCCACAGGCCGGTGGTTGTGGCGGGCTGCCCGCACACCGGGCACGGATCGGTGGCGCGGGCGGCCACGTAGCCGACCGCGAACCCGATCAGCAGGCGGACGGAATCAGCCAGGACGGCAATCACGGTGTGCGCTTCTCCTTCGGTGGGTGGTCGATGCGTTCGGCGGCGTCGACGATCGCGTCGGCGAGGGCAATGGCCTCGGACACGGAAACGGTGAGGGTGACGGGTCCGGCGCGGATGCTCACCCGGCGGGCACGCAACTTAGGCACGACCGCGATCGCGTGGTCGTCGCTGGCGACGGTCAACCGCACGGCTCGGCCCGGTCTCTCGGCCGCAGCGCTGGGCAGGTGGCGTCGTGCTCGACCCAAACATGCATTCGGTCGACACCTTCGGCGGCCGCGATCGTGACGATGCTGTCGCAGTCAGGACACCGTGCTGACTCCCTCTCGGCCTCAATGCACGGGCGGCAGAATCCGGTGCCGTACAGCGCCGGTACTCCACACAGCTGGCAATCCGTTGTCATAGGTTGTCCTACGGGGTCGTTTGGTTGGATGGATCGCAAGTGCGTCGGGGTGCGTCGGGGTGCGTCGGCGACGCGCCGACGCACTGGTGTGTCGGTGCGTCGGGTGCGTCGCGTTCTAAAGACGCACCGACGCACGACGCACTTGCACGACGCACTCACCGCGGCGGCTCGTCCGACGCACTCGAATCGGCGGCCTGATAGCCCTTGGCGCGATTCTTGCCGGGTACCTCGATCAGGCGACCGGCAACGATCAAGTCGTCCACCGCGTCCCTGACATTGGCGTTGGTGAACGACTGCCCGGCCGCCCGCAACTGGGCGTACAGCTCCCGTGTCGATCCGACCGTGCGGCCCGGCAACTCCGCGATGATGCCGTGCACTGTGTCGGCCAATCTGTCGGGCACGCCGGTGCCGTCGTCGGCGTCAGGCTTGGCGTCCTTGTCGTCCTTGGGTGCGGTGAATCGCAGCGTGAAGTCCGGGCCGATCGTCTCGGAATCGTCGACGATCAGCGTGCCCATGAACGTCTTGCCGGGCACCCGCGTCGGCCGGCCGTGCGACCGCAGGTAGCCCGGCCGGTCCTTGGTGACGAACACGCTCGACCGGCCGCGCAGTCGCCGCCCGAACGGTGCGACGTTCTCCAGATTGATGCGGGTGCCGTCCAGCGCGTTGCCCTTATGCACCGACCCGTACTCGGCCACCCGCCCACCGTGCGGGGTGTGGTCGCACGCCAAGGTGGCCGCCCCGGCGTTGGCGAACGGCAGCACCAGCGCGCGCCGGAACGCCGACGCGCCGTCGGCGGCCATGATGTCGGCACCGTGCAGCGCCATGCCCTCGTTAACGCCGTCGAACACGACCAGCGACGGCACCGGCGACAACAGCGGCTCGATCCACCCGGCGCGGACCGGCCGGGCCGGGCCGACGAACCGAAACCGTTGCACCAGATCACGTTCGGTCACCCCAAGAAGCTGGAGGCGGTCCAACGTGCTGCCCGGATCGGACTCCTCGAAGTGGACGTACACCACTTGCCGACCCAGTGCTAGTTCCGCGGCCACGCACGCCAGCGCGAACCACGACTTGCCCGACTCGGTTTCGCCCACCACGACGTGCTGCCGACCCGGATAGATCAGACGTAGCCCGTCGCTGCGCACGATGCCCAGCGCGGGTTGTGGGCGTTCCACCTCCCCGCGCAGGTACGGGCCAAGGTCGATCGGTTCCCAGGTCGTCACTTCGTCGACGGCGGCTGCGGCGTCGTCCGGTGGTCCGGGGTCGGCGGCCGGTACTGGCGGGCCGGGGTCGTCGGGATGCTGCCCGTTGCGGACCGCTTTGTCGCGGCGCTCGTCCTCGGCCAACAATTCGAGGTACTCATCGGATCGGTCGACTTCGGTCATGACCGCGGCCATCCGTCGACGCGTTCGCGCCGCGATAGCGGGTCACGGCGACCGCTATGCGGCAAAGGCGGTAACCGGCGCGCAGCCTCGTGGCGGCGGCGCAACTGGGCCAGCAGCGTCGCGCCGCGCTCGTGTCGTGCGGATGGGCTATGGTCGGCGGTATCCGTTCCCGCGGATGGCGGCCCGGCCTCAGCGCCGGGCCGTTGCTCGTCTATCACCCGTTGCCGCCGTCCAACACCAAGGCTCGCGCCGGTCGCAGCAGTTCGGCCAACCGGGTCCGCTGCTCGTCGGTCAACGGCGGTGCGGCATCCACGACGCGGCGCACCCATTCCGCGCATTCCGGCGACAGATGGGCGTGTGGTGCCGTTGCCGGTGGTGCTGCCGCGGTCATGCCGGGACCACCGGCACGATCAGGGCGGCCAGGTCATCGCGGTCGACCCGCATCTGTTGCGGGCCAACGCGGTAAGCGCGCAGTCGGCCTTCGCCGATCCACTTGCGGATGGTGTTGACGTGAACGCCGCAGACCTCGGCGGCATGGCGGGTTGTGACTAGGCGTCCGGGTTCGGGTGTGTCGGCCATCGCGGGCCTTTCCTGACGTAGACGTGGCTCATCGCCACGCCTCTCGTCGGAAGGCTCGTCGGGGTGTCGCCACCCGCGTCCGCTGCCGCCACGCTAGCACGATCGGCAACGAACACACACGCTCGGCACACGACGGCCACCAGCCGGACTGCTACCGCCAGTCGCGGTCGATGATGTTCAGTAGGGCCAGCGATACCGCCGAAACACCATGCGCCACAACGTCATCAAACTGCGCGTGCATCTTGTCGCCGCCCCGCCGGACCTCGTGGTGGTGACAGACCGGGCACATCATCCAGTAGCGCAGACCCATGCGCCACAACTGCTTACCGGCGCTACCGGCAAGGGCGCGTGCACGCGTCACCGCGTCCGCCTGGCGTTCAAGGTCCATGCCGGATAACGCGACCTTCGACCCGGCCGCGTCGATGTACTGCACGGTGTTGCGGTGTGGGTTGCGCACGCGCCCACCCCAACGGGCCGAGAACGGGTCGACGATCCAGCCGATGTCGGGCCTCCGCTCGAACGATGCGACGATGACCACGTCTTCGGGCAGGTCGTCGCCGTCGGCGTCGCTGACCTGGCGCGGGTCCACCCGATCGGGGCTATGTGCCGCGTCGTCGCAGTACACCAGCAGCCTCGGGACAGCGCCGCTCACTTCCACACCGCCGACACTCGATCGGGGTTGAACACCTTGCCGCTCTTGCCCACCGGCGCGACCTCGAACACCACCAGCACGTCGATCACCGCGCGGAACCGGTCCGGCGACAACGCCCGCACCCGCTCGGCGACCTCGGGCGTGCCTAACGGCAACCCGTCGAACACGCGCAACCGCTCCTGATCCATCTGGCGGCGTTGGATCGCATCCAACTTCTCGGTCACCCGCTCCTTGCGGGCCGCCAACCGTCGGCCGTCGATCACGCCGTCGTCGTACTCGGCCTCGGCCTCACGAATCTGGGCATACAGCCGCTGCTTCTCGGCGCGCAACCGCTCAGCCTCGACGGCATCATGCTCGGCGACCTTCAACAGATCCACCGCATCCGGGCGCGCCAACCGCTCGGCCACCGCGGCGTACACCATCGGCTCGACGTGCTCGGCGCGGATCGACAGCCCGCGACACGACTTGCAGCCGTAGGTGATCGAGTGCGCCACCTGCCCGGACGGCTCCTTGGTCTCGCCCGCCTTCGGCCGCCCCGACTTGCCGCCGGTGGGTTGCATCACCCACATGCCCGACAGGTAACCGCCGCACCCCGGGTTCCCGCACCGCAGCACACCGGTCAACAGGTGCTTGCGGACGGTCTTGCGGCCCGGCGCTCGGCCGGGCGCGTCGAGCACCGCCTGGGCCGCCCGCCACGTCTCCTCGTCGACCAGCGGCGGCCAGGTGCCCGCACCGACGATTACGCCGTTGTGGTCACGCAACCCGGCGTTGCGCGGCTTCCGCAGGAACAGGCTCACCGTCGATGCCGACCACGGCTTGCCGTTCAACCCGTACGCCTCGGCGGCGTTCCACTCGCGGGCAATGTCGCTGATCGACCCGCCGGACAGGATCGACTCGTACGCCTGCTTCACCAGCGGCGCGGTCACCGGGTCCGGCGTGCGGCTACCGTCGCGCAGGAACCCGAACGCGTTGCGCCACTGCGGTTCACCGCGTGCCGCCTTCTGCTGCGCGGCCCGCTTCTGCCGGTCAGACTTGTGCTCGATCTCGTGACGCGCCACCGCACCCTTGAGCCGGGCGGTGAGTCGGCCCTGCGCGGTCGATAGGTCGACGTCGCCGGACACCGTGGCCAGCGCCAGCCGGTGCGCGTCGGCGAGGTCCATGAACGCTTCCAGCTCGATCGGCCGCCGATGCAACCGGTCCAGATCCCAGGCCACCACGGCACCGATCCGGCCCTCGCGGATGTCGGCCAGCATCCGCTGATAGGCGGGCCGATTCTTGCCCGATGACGCGCTCACGTCGTTGTCCACGTACTCCACCGGCGTCCACCCCTTCGCCGCGCATAACGCCACGCAATCCTCGCGCTGACGTGCGACGCCAAGCGCCTGTCCCGTCGGATCGGAAGAAATGCGCAGGTAAACGGCTGTTTTGGTATCTGCCATACTTTGAATGTACTACGGACAACCGACAGTGAAATCGGCACAGGCATTTCAGGTTTGACGGGTGGGTGGGCCCGACCGGGTGCGCGACGGTGTGGTCGATGTCGGCGGTGGTGGCGGGTTTGTCGCAGCCGGGGAAGCGGCAGGTCAGGTCGCGGCAGCGGATGAACGCGGCCAGTGCGGGTGAGGGGGTGTAGCCAGGTTCGGGCCCGGAATCGCCGGGATGGGTGATCTCGCGGATCGTGGCGCCGTTCAGCAGGGCGTCGAAGAAGGGTGCGGGCATGAACCCGGACCCGAAGATATAGCCCGACCGTCCGGGGATCAGGGTGGGTGCGCTGCGTGGCCTGCTCCGCGTTTTTCAGACTGCGGATTTCGCGGGAATTAAGCCGCGAGCTGTGAATTCATATATTCGGTGCGGACTTCATGCGGTGTGCGGTAGCCGAGCGCGGAGTGAAGTCTGCGTCGA
>NZ_LMVQ01000187.1 GCF_001545925.1 Mycobacterium sp. NAZ190054
GCACCTGACCCATGATCACGTACTCCACCGCCGAAGCCGCCACACCAGCCTTCTCCAGCGCACCCTTGATCGCGATCGCCCCCAGGTCGCTGCCCGAGAAGTCCTTGAGTGAACCGGAGAGCTTCCCGATCGGGGTGCGAGCTCCGGCCACGATGACCGATGTGGGCATGACGACCTCCATATTGTTCTATGTAGTGGCGGCGCGATCGTGGTTGACCATAGCGTGGTTCTACCATAGGTAGAGTGCGGTGATCTGCGCAACAGAGTGGGAGTCAACATGGGCGGTGACACGTCGGTCCGGCGGACCCGGGCCGATCAGTGCCCCGGGGTGCTGCGGCCGTGGATCGCCGAGGACGGGCTGCTCGTGCGCCTGCGCCTGATCGGCGGGCGGCTGCCGCTGCCTGCGCTGCTGCGGTTGTCGCAGGTGAGCCGGCAGTTCGCCGACGGGCGGATTCACCTGACGAAGCGGGCGAACCTTCAGTTGCGCGGCCTGCCGGGTGACCGGGAGCTGTCGCCCGCGGTGGTGGCCGCGCTCGAGTCGACCGGCCTGCTGCCGACCCGGACACACGAACGGGTCCGCAACATCCTCGTCTCGCCGCAGACCGGAGTCGCGGGTGGGCGAGCCGACCTGCGCCCACTGGCTCGGTGTCTGGATGCGGCATTGTGCGCCGATCCGGATCTGGCCCGCCTTCCCGGCCGTTTCCTGTTCACCCTCGACGACGGTCGCGGCGACCTGCTCGACCGGCTCACCGGCTCCGGGCGCCGCGGCACGGATCTCGGGCTCGTGGTGCTGACGAGCCAGGATGTGCAGCTCCGGATCGGCGATCACTGGGGTGAAGTGGTGCGACTCGACGAGGCCGCGTTGCACCTGGTCGGTCTCGCCGCCGCGTTCCTCGACGAACGCGGCACCGGGGCGACCGCGCCGTGGCATCTGCGGGAGCTGAGTGCCCCGCTGCGCGCCCCGCAGCCCGCGGACCCCCGGATGCCGGCTCCGGCCAAGCCGTTGGATCATGGTGCCGTCGCCGGCGGCACCCATGTCCGGGTACCCGGCGGTGTGCTGACCTCCGATCAGGTCCACTCGCTGGTCGAACAAGCCGGCTCACCCGACGCCCACCTCGTCGTGACCCCCTGGCACGGCATCTTCATCCCGAGCATTCAGGAGGCAACACCATGACCGGCCCGCACACCCGCGAGATGACGCGCCCGACGAAACGCTATGAGTACATCGACGACGGCCCGGCGATCTACGTGGACTCCTTCGCCACCATCCGTCGCGAGGCCGACCTGTCGGCCGTACCCGCCGACGCCGAGAAACTGGCGGTGCGGATGATCCACGGCACCGGCCAGACCGATCTGGTGAAGGACCTCGTCATCCACCCGGATCTCGTGCGCGCCGCCAGGTCCGCGCTGAACGGCGGTGCGCCCATCCTGTGCGACGCGCGCATGGTGGCCACCGGGGTCACCGCCGGACGCCTCCCGGCAGCCAACGACGTCCACTGCTTCCTGCACGACCCGCGGGTCCCCGACCTGGCCCGCGCCTGGGGTACCACCCGCACGGCGGCGGCCGTCTCGCTGTGGGAGCCGCTGCTCGACGGTGCCGTCGTCGCGATCGGCAACGCGCCGACCGCGCTGTTCCACCTGCTGGAGATGCTCGTCGACGGCGCGCCGCGTCCTGCCGCCGTCATCGGGTGCCCCGTCGGGTTCATCGGCGCCGCCGAGTCGAAGGACGCCCTCGTCGCGTTCGCGAGCGACCACGGCATCGACATCCCCTACGTGACGATCCGCGGCCGGCGCGGTGGCTCTGCCATCACCTCCTCGGCCCTCAACGCACTGGCTTCGGAGGCGGAATGACCGGCGACACGACCCTCGGACGGTTCTACGGGGTGGGGCTGGGCCCCGGCGACCCGGAACTGATCACCCTCAAGGCGGCCCGGGTGATCGGCGCGGCCGATGTCGTCGCCTACCACGCCGGCGTCAACAAGCAGTCCTACGCGCGCACCATCGCCGCCGACCTCATCCCCGACGGCGTGCTCGAAGAAGAACTCCGTTACCCGGTGACCACGGGCAGTACCGACCACCCCGGCGGCTACGCCGGCGCGCTCGCCGACTTCTACGAAGAGTCGGCCGGCCGGATCGCGGCGCACCTCGACGCCGGCCGCACCGTGGCCCTGCTGGCCGAAGGCGACCCGCTGTTCTACGGCTCGTACATGTACATGCACGACCGCCTCAGCGGTCGCTATCCGACCGAGGTGATTCCGGGCCTGCCGGCCTTCGCGGCGGCCACCGCGGCCACCGCCTCACCACTGGTGCGGCAGACCGACGTGCTGACGGTGCTGCCCGGAACACTTCCGGAATCGGAGCTGGCGCGCCGACTGGCCGACACCGACGGCGCCATCATCATGAAGCTGGGGCGCACCTTCCCGGCGGTGCGCCGGGCGCTCGCCGCGTCCGGTCGCCTCGCCCACGCGCTCTACGTCGAACGGGCCAGCCACCCCCAGCAGCGGTGGATGCCGGTGGCCGACGTCGACGACACGTCGGTGCCCTACCTGTCCCTCATCGTGGTCAACGGTGACTCGCTCAACGGCCGCCGCACCCGCACACCGGGTGAGCAGCAACGGGTTCCGGTCTCGGCGCCCGCAAGGACCGCCGCCGAGCTCCTCGTCGTCGGCCTCGGCCCCGGCCCGGACGGCTGGCTGACCCCCGAGGCGGCGGCGGCCCTGGCCGAGGTCGGGCACGTGGTCGGGTACGGCCCCTACGTCGCCCGTGTCCCGCAGCGGGAAGGGTTGCAGCGCCACGCCTCCGGCAACACCGTCGAGGTCGACCGGGCCCGCTTCGCGCTCGACCTCGCCGCGCGCGGTGAGCGGGTGGCCGTCGTGTCCGGCGGAGACGCCGGCGTATTCGGAATGGCCGCAGCGGTTTTCGAGGCCGCCGAGGACGAGCGGTACGCCCACGTGCCGGTGCGGGTGCTGCCCGGGGTGTCGGCGGTTCAGGCCGTCGCCGCCCGCGCCGGGGCGCCGATCGGCGCCGACTTCGCCGTGGTCAGCCTGTCCGATCGGCTCAAGCCGTGGTCGGTGATCGAGACCCGGCTGCGGGCGATCGCGGAGGCCGACCTGGTGCTGGCCATCTACAACCCCGCGTCCCGGTCGCGGCCCGACCAGATCGCGGTGGCTCGCAAAGTCCTGCTCGAACACCGCGGCGCCGACACCGTCGTCGTCGTCGGGCGCGACGTCGGCCGGGCCGAGGAGTCGCTACACGTCACCACGCTCGGCGAGCTCGACACCGACACCATCGACATGAAGTGCCTGCTGCTCGTCGGTGCCGCCGCGACCCGGGTGACGCCGGCCGGGCGGGTGTGGACGCCGCGGTGGGTGCAGTGATGTCGGCGCCGACCACCGTGCAGTTCGTCGGCGCCGGTCCGGGCGCCGCGGACCTGCTCACGCTGCGCGCGGCCCGGCTGCTCGGCGACGCGGACGTGGTGCTCTACCCGGGCACGTATCTCGATCCGGCGGTACTCCAGAACTGTTCGCAGGGTGCCGATCTGGTCGACACCCAGAACCTCGATCTGGACGACATCGTGGCCCGCATCGTCGCCGCCGCACAGGCCGGCCGACGGGTGGTCCGCCTGGTGTCCGGCGATCCGACGATCTACAGCGCGGTGTCCGAACAGACCCGGCGCCTCGACGCGGCCGGCGTGCCCTGGTCGGTGACGCCGGGCGTCCCCGCCTATGCCGCGGCCGCGGCCCGGGTCGGCCGCGAGCTGACCGTGCCGCTGGTCGCCCAGTCGGTGGTGCTCACCAGGACCCAGCAGCGGTCGACGAAAATGCCGGAATCCGAATCGCTTTCGACGTTCGCCGCGACCCGCGCGACCCTGGTCCTGCATCTCGCGATCACCCGGATCCGTGTCCTGATGACCGAACTGGCACCGTCGTACGGACCGGACTGCCCCGTCGTGGTCGTCTACCGCGCATCGCAGCCGGAGGAACTCGTGCTGCGCGGCACCGTCTCCGACATCGCCGACCAGGTCGAGGCGGCCGACCTGCGCCAGGCCGCGGTGATCCTGGTCGGCCGTGCGCTGGCCGACCGGCCCGATGCGCGGGCCGGGGAGAGCTACCTCTACGACCCGGCGCGGGAACGCTCGGCCGAGCCGGCGGGTGGTCGCGGATGAGCGTCACCACGGCACGGGACCTGGCGGGCCTCTATGACGTCATCTACCGCCGCCGCGACACCCGCCGCGAGTTCACCGGGTCTCCGGTCGCGCCGGCGGTGCTGGAGCGGGTGCTGTCGGCCGCGCACGCCGCGCCGTCGGTGGGCATGTCGCAGCCGTGGGACTTCGTCCTGGTGCGCTCCCCCGACACGCTGACCGCGTTCCGCGACCACGTCGCCGCGGAGCGGGAGCTGTTCGCCGCGTCGCTGACCGGTGAGCGGGCCGACACGTTCTCCCGCATCAAGATCGAAGGCATCCTCGAGTCCGGGCTGGGCATCGTGGTCGGCTACGACCCCACCCGGGGCGGCCGCCAGATACTCGGCAGGCACGCGATCGACGACGCCGGGCTGTACTCGGTGGTGTGCGCGATCCAGAACCTGTGGCTCGCCGCGACCGCGGAGGGGCTCGGCGTCGGCTGGGTGTCGTTCTACCGGGAGGAGTTCCTGCGCTCGCTGGTGGGCATGCCCGAGCATGTGCGCCCGGTCGCCTGGCTGTGCGTCGGACACGTGGCCGATCTTCCCGACATCCCCGATCTCGAGTACCACGGGTGGCGCGACCGCGCTCCGCTGCACACCGTGGTGCACGAGGAGCGCTACACCGCGCGCTGACAGGGAGGCGACGATGACCTCACGCCCGGGTGAACGCCCACTGGGTGACCGCGCGGCCCGGTGTCCAACCGGTGAAGGACCCCACCGGGGCGGCCCGCTCGACGTGGATACGGGTGAGCTCGCCTCCGTGTTCGCGGTACGCCCCGGCCAGCAGCGCCTCGGTCTCGACGGTGACCCCGTGGACGACGAGCCGGCCGCCGGGCCGCAGCGCCCGCAGGCATTCCTCGAGCACCCCGGCACGGGTGGCGCCGCCGCCGATGAAGATCGCATCCGGCGCGGGCAGGCCGGTCAGCGCCTCGGGCGCGCCCGCATGCACGACGCGCAGCGCCGGTACGCCCAGCGCCTTTGCGTTACGGCCGATCCGGTCGGCGCGGGCAGCGTCGGCCTCGACGGCCACGGTGCGGCACGTCGGATGCGCGCGCATCCATTCGATCCCGACCGAACCGGCGCCGGCCCCGACATCCCACAGCAGCTGGCCGGGGGCGGGCATCAGCCGGGACAGCGCCGCGGCGCGCAGATCCCGTTTCGTCAGCTGACCGTCGTGCTCGAACACGTCGTCGGGCAGTCCGGCGGCCCAACCGGCCGTCAGCGGACCCGCCAGCTCCAGCGCCACCATGTTCAACCGTGGCGCGGCCCCGGCGAAGTCTCCGGCCGTGGTCTCGGTGCGCGTCTCGGTCTCGCCGCCGAGGTCACCGAGCACGACCATCCGGCTGGCGCCGTAGCCGGCCGCCACCAGCAGTGCCGCCAGCTGCGCCGGTGTCGACTCGTCGGAGGACAGCACCAGCACCCGGCGATTCGGTGCGAGTTCGCGCAGCACCGCGTGGACGTCGCGGCCGACCACGCTGACCACGGCGGTCGACTCCGCCGACCACCCGAGGCGGGCCCGGGCCAACGCCACCGACGACACCTGCGGGAGCACAGCCACCCGCTCGGCACCGAGCAGATCGACCAGCGTCGTGCCGATGCCGCTGACCATCGGATCCCCCGACGCGAGGGCCACCACCCGCCGGCCGCGGTATTCGTCGAGCACGGCCGGCAGGGCGTTCCGCAGCGGCGACGGCCAGGACACGCGCTGCTGCCCGGCCACGTCGGGGAGCAGGCCGAGCTGACGCGGGGCCCCGAGCACGATCTCGGCGCCCGACACCGCCGACCGGGCGGCCTCGGGGAGTCCGGCCCATCCGTCGGCGCCGATTCCGACCACGGTCAGCCGCACGTCGTTGATCCCGTCGCCGCTGACCTCCGACACGGCGGTGATGCTAGCGTGACAGGCGCGAGGTGCCCCGCGTGCCCCCGCGTCGGAAACGGCGTGGTCGGTGCCCGGGGAGAATCTGGGAAGTCCGGTGAGAGTCCGGCACAGGCCCGCTGCGGTGGTCCGAGCCTTTCCTGGCCTACAGGAGACGGGACTCGGCCAGTCCGAAGACCGGCCTCGCGTGCACCGACCCCGGTTCACGATCACGAGCGGAGCCTCTGATGCAACAGCTGTACCCCTTCTGTGCCGTTCTCGGCGCCGACCCCGACGCGCCCGAAGGGCTCGACGACATGGCGCTCGCGCTCGTACTGAGCGTCATCGCGCCCGGCATCGGCGGTGTGCTGGTGCGCGGCGAGAAAGGCACCGCCAAGTCGACGCTGGTGCGCGCGCTGACCGAGGTGCTGCCACACATCCAGGTCATCGCCGGCGACCGTTTCTCGACGGATCCGGCTGAGCGGCAACCACTTTCACCGGACGGGCCGTTCGGCGCGGACGCCGCGGTGGAAACCCGTCCGGTGCGGCTGGTTGAACTGCCCGTCGGCGCCACCGAGGACCGGGTCGCCGGCTCCATCCATCTCGAGCGGGCGCTGAGCGAGGGTGCGGTGCATTTCGAGCCGGGCCTGCTGGCCAAGGCGCACCGCGGCATCCTCTACGTCGACGAGGTCAACCTGCTGCACGACCATCTGGTCGACCTGCTGCTCGACGCCGCGGCGATGGGCCGGCTGACCGTGGAGCGCGACGGCATCTCGGTGACCCATGCGGCCCGGTTCGTCATCGTCGGGACGATGAACCCCGAGGAGGGCGAGCTGCGGCCCCAGCTGCTCGACCGCTTCGGGCTGACCGTCGAGGTCGCCGCGCCGCAGGACCCCGCCCAACGCGCCGAGGTGGTCCGCCGCCGGATCGACTTCGACACCGACCCCGAGCGGTTCCGCGCCCGCTACGCCGACGCCGAACAGCGGCTGCGCGACCGGATCGCTGCGGCACAGACACGTCTGCCCGAGGTGGCGCTAACCTCCGACGTGCTGCTGAAGATCGCCGAGATCTGCTCCGCGTTCGGTGTCGACGGGATGCGCGCCGACATCGTCACCGCCCGGACCGCGGCCGCGCACGCGGCGTGGCAGGGCCGCAACACCATCACCGCCGAGGCCAGACTCGGTGACCGCCGGCTACGCGAAGAGATCGACCGCGGCCTCAGTTACGGCCTGGAGGCCGCGCCGACCATCAACGACCGCACGATCTCGACGTTCGTGCGGGG
>NZ_LMVQ01000188.1 GCF_001545925.1 Mycobacterium sp. NAZ190054
ACGGACGCGGAACAATCTGCGGCCGCGTAAATCAGTTTGCGGTGTTCGAAGGGTCTGCTCGTCAGGAACGTGTTCTAGCCGGCACCGAAGTTCGGGCACGCGGCAACGGCCACGGTGCAGACCCCGCACGGCCCGGTCACGGTGCTGGGCTGCTATCACCCGAGCCAGCAGAACACCTTCACCGGCCGCCTCACGCCGGCGATGATGGACGAGATCTTCGCCACCGCACTCGCGGTCAAGGCGCCAGGAGTCGCTTGAGCGCGGCGAACTGAGCGGCCGTCAGGTCCCGGGCTGCCGCCGCGTCGCGGGCATCCAGGTGGTTCACCGACCACCGGTCGAAGATCTGCAGCAGCCCGAACGTGAGCTCGCACTGCAGCGACTCGGGGAGGTCGTCGCGCACGGCACCGGTGTCGCGACCCACCCGCAGCACCTCCTGCACCCAGTCGCGGGCCGCGTCCACGGTGGACGACACCGTTCCGCGTGCACCCTCCGGCGCCGCGCTGTAGAACATCCGCCCGAGGTCGACGAGGGACTCGTCGTGTTCCGCTGCCCGGGCCATGCCGGCGAACAGCGCCTCGACTCGTTCCCAGAACGCACCGCCGGCGAATTCCTGCGGCGCCGGGACGGTGACCGTGCGGGCCAGTACCGTCAACAATTCGGTCACCACGAAATCGAACAGGTCGGCCTTGGACTCGAACAGGTAGTAGAACGAGCTCTTGCTCATCGGGCAGAGCGCGATGATGGTGTTCAGGGACGCATTCTCATAGCCTTGACCGGCGAATTCGGCCGCCGCCACCTCGATAAGGCGCCGGCGCCGATCGGCGGTCATTCTTCTGATCCGCCCCGAATGCACGCTCGACACAGTAGCAGCACCATTGTGTGGACCGTGCAGTCCACACAATGGTAATTTCGGGTCATGTTCCGTCCGGTGCCGGTCGATCAGCAGTACGCGGGGATCGCCGGCGGCCGCCCGAAGGTGCTCGTCTGCGGGGCGGGTGTCGCGGGGGTGACGGTGACGCGACTGCTGCGCCGCAGCGGCGTGGATGCCGTCCTCGTCGAGCGCGCGGCGGCGCCGCCCGCCGGGTACATGCTGGCGCTGATGCCGATGGTCGAGCCGGTGCTCGACGACCTCGGCGTGCGTGAGCAATATCGGCAGGTGAGCACGCCGATCAGGCGGTACGCCGTCGACGGTCATACCGGACGGCGGCTGCGCGAGGACTCCGTGGAGACGGTCGTGAGTCCGTTCGGCGACTATCGGGGCGTGGACCGGGGCAGCCTCGTCGAGGTCCTCGCGGGCGACGACTTCGACGTGACGACGGCAGCCTCGGTGCGCGGCATCACGGAGCGGGACCGCGTTGTCGCGGTCACCATCGCGACACCAGACGGGGTCGGCTGCCACGACTTCGACGCCGTCGTCATCGCGGAGGGAATGCACTCGGGTACCCGGGACCTGCTCGGCCACTCCGTCAGCCGGGTCGACACCGGGTGGGGCGGCTGGGTCGTGTGGACCGATCTCGACGAAGCTCCGGAGCTCGGTGAAGAGGTCTGGGGTGCAGGGTGTTTCGTCGCGGCCTATCCCGTCGCCGGCAGGCTCGGGGTCTTCCTCGGTGGACCGCGGCCCGATACCGCGGCGGGACCGCGCGCCTTCATCGAACGCATGTGTCGACAGGTCTGCGCGCCCACCCCGCGAACAGAGCGTGCGATGGACGCGGTGGCCGCCGCCGACGAGCCGTACTACTGGGCGCTCACCGACGTCCGGGCGCGCGACTGGGCCCGCGGTCGCACGGTCCTGCTCGGTGACGCCGCGGCAGACTTTCTGCCGACCGCGGGCATCGGAGCCGGGATGGCGATGGAGTCGGCGTGGGTGCTCGCCCGCATGCTGCACGACAGCAAGCCCGACGGGATCGCCCCTGTGCTCTCCGGTTTCGAGCGGGCGCAGCGGCCGCGGGTGGAGGCCGCGCAGCGAAACTCGCGCCACCTGGCCCGGCTGATGTTCCGCCGCAGCCGTCTGCTGGCCTCAGCGCGCGAAGTGCTGCTCCGCGCCGTGAGTGTGGACCACGCGCTCGGGCCCATCCAGAAGCTGCTGCAGACGCCCCCACCGGTGACCTCGCAGTCGTCCCCGCCGAAATCGCGGGGGAGCCGGGGAACGGAACCGTGATGCAACGCGTTGGACCGTAGATGCGTCTCTCAGTCCTCGACCTCGTCCCCGTGCGCTCTGACCAGAGCACCTCCGATGCGATCGCCGCCTCGACGCTGCTGGCCCAGGCCGCCGACCGGCTCGGCTACACCCGGTACTGGGTCGCCGAACACCACAACATGCCGTCGGTCGCGGCCACCAGCCCGCCCGTGCTGATCGCCCACCTCGCCGCCCACACGTCGGCGCTACGCCTCGGATCGGGCGGGGTGATGCTGCCCAACCACGCGCCGCTGGCGGTCGCCGAACAGTTCGCGCTGCTGGAGGCGGCCCACCCCGGACGGATCGACCTCGGTATCGGGCGCGCCCCGGGCTCGGATCCGGTGACGTCGATGGCGCTGCGCGGGGCGGCCGGCCGCGACGAGCGCGACATCGAAGCCTTTCCCGGCTACCTCGACGACGTCGTCGCGCTGATGAGCAGCAAGGGGGTGCGGGTGCCGTTGCCGCGCGACCTGATGCGTGACAACTACATCCTCAAGGCCACGCCCGCCGCCGTCACCGAACCGAGGCTGTGGCTGCTGGGTTCCTCGATGTACTCCGCGCGGCTGGCGGCGGCCAAAGGACTGCCGTACGTGTTCGCCCACCACTTCGCCGGGCAGGGTACCGAAGAGGCGCTGCAGTTCTACCGGGACAACTTCCGGCCCAGCGAACTGACCCCGGAGCCGGTCACATTCCTGACCGTCAACGCCGTGGTCGCCGAAACCCACGACGAGGCAATGCGTTTGATCCTGCCGAATCTGCAGATGATGGCGCGGTTGCGGACCGGTCAGCCGATGGTGCCGCTGGATCTGGTCGAGGACGCCGAGGCGCAGCAGACCGATCCGCGGGCCCGGGCCGTGATCGACGCCGGACTGCGGCAGGCCGTGGTGGGCTCACCGGCGGAGGCGGCCGGCCAGGTACACGCGCTGGCGGAGAAGTTCGGCGTGGACGAGGTGATGGTGCACCCGGTCGCGTCGGCGTACCGCGGGGTCGATCCGGCCACCGCGCCGGCCCGCGAGGCCACGCTGGAACTGCTGGCCAAGGAGATCTTCTAACCCTTGGGCGTCAGCCGGACGAGCGGGATCCTGCGTGACGTCCGCTTCTGGTAGCCCTCGTAGCGGTTGGCGTTGCCGTCGTTGACCATCTTCCACAGCCGCGGATAGTCGGGGTCGTCGGCGGGCACCGGAGTGGCCGTCACCGCGAAACGCTTCGGGCCGATGTTGATCTCGATGTCGGGATGGGCCTTCAGGTTGTGATACCAGCCGGGGGCCTTCGGGTCGCCGCCCTTGGAGGCGACGACGTAGTAGCTCCCGCCGTCGGGAAAGTACGACAGGGTGTTGGTGCGCGGCTTCCCGGTCTTGGCCCCCACGGTGTGCAGCAGCAGCGACGGTGCGACCCCGGGCAACGGAATCCGGTGGCCGATGCGTCCGTCGGTGCTCTTGTAGAGCTTGTCGTGCAACATCAGCAGCCGAGTTCCGATGTTCTGTTCCACCCACAGCGCGATGCCCATGGGTCAATCCTTCTCGGCGGCGTCCAATTGCGCCAGTGCCTCGCGCAGCAGCCGTCCGGTCTCCTCGCGGTCGGGGTCACGGCGTATCAGCATGCCCTTGGCGAACTTCACCTTGTCGCCGTCGCGCCGCGGCACCACGTGCAGGTGGACGTGGAACACCGTCTGGAACGCGGCCTTGCCGTCGTTGACGGCGATGTTGTTGCCGTCGGCGTGCAGTCCCGACGCGCGGGCCGCCTTCGCGATGCGCTGACCCAACGTCGCCATTCCGGCCAGCGTGTCGGGCGGGGTGTCGGTCAGATCGACGGTGTGCGCCTTGGGGAACACCAGGGTGTGGCCGCGGGTGAACGGCCGGATGTCGAGGATCGCGAGGAAGTCGTCGTCCTCGTGGATCCGGATGGCGGGAGCCTCACCGGCGACGATGGCGCAGAACACGCAGGACATCCCGCCACGCTAGTGGACCCCGCGTCAGGCGTTCCGGACGGCCCACTCGCTCAACCGCCGGTCGCGTTCCTCGGCGGAGACCTCCTCGACGCGCGTCATCACCGTCCATCGGATACCGAACGGGTCGCGGAGCGAGGCGAACCGGTCACCGGTCGGGAAGTCCTGCGGTTGCTCGCGGACCGTCGCGCCGGCCTTCTCAGCCCGGGAAACGACGTCGTCGACGTCCGCGCAGTACAGCGCGATCGAGTAGGTGACGGTGTCGGAGTGGGAGTCGGGCGCGACAATTCGGTAGGCGTCGGCGGGGTCGCCGAGCTGCAGACGTCCGGTTCCGAAGTCCAGCTCGGCATGGGCGACGGTGCCGTTCGGGCCGTCCATCTTTTCGACCAGCGCCGCGCCGAACACCTTTGTATAGAAGTCGATCGCCGTTGAGGCGCCGTCGATGCACAGAAACGGGGTCAGGCTGGTGTAGCCGGCGGGGATGGGTGTGACGCTCATACGGCGAGTTTCGTAGTCTCGATGCGGTGGGCGCTTGGAAAAACGCGACAGCCGGTGCGCCGGTGCGCGGGGTCGTCGGGCGCGCGTCGAGTTCCTCGCTGTTCGACCTGCGGCGGTGGCCCGCCGACGGCGCGACGGAGAGGTACGTCGAGCACTTCTGGTCGGTCACCTGGGATCTGCGCGGGCAAGACCCGTTCGACAGCGCCGTGATCACCTTCCCGTCCATGCACATCACTCACGAATGGGGTGAAGACGGTGCCCGGCACGGGTTTTCGCTGCCGAACACGCTCGTTCACGGCGTCGTGGAACGTGTCTTCCGCACCACCATCAGCGAACGAGGCTGGGTGGTCGGGGCACGATTCCGGCCGGGCGGATTCACCGCGAGGTTCGGTGGCGACGCATCGACGATGACGGGCCGGGTGCAGCCTGTCGGCGACCTGTTCGGTGGAACGGTCTCCCTACCGGACGATGTGGACCGCGCAGCGTCGGAACTGGACGGGCTGATCGCTCACGGCGGCGGGCCCGACAACACCTTCGCGGCGCTGGCCGCCCTGGTGGACCGGATCAGGGACGACAGCGGAATCCACCGGGTGGAGCAGGTGATGAACCGTTCGCCGTGGGGAGAACGGACCACCCAACGGGTTTTCCGCCGCTACGTCGGCGTACCCGTGAAGTGGGTGTTGTGCCGGTACCGGCTGCAGAACGCGGCGCTGGAGATCGAAAGCGATCCGGAGGTCGACTTCGCCGACCTCGCGGTCCGGCTGGGCTGGTATGACCAGGCGCATTTCATCAACGATTTCCGGTCGTTGCTCGGCAGCACACCGGGGGAGTACGCCGTCAGGTACGGACAGCGTCGGTGATCTGCCGCCACGCCTCCAGTTTGCGGTCGAAGGACATGGTCTGGGCCGGGCTGGTCGACGGCAGCCGGGTGTAGGTCAGCGCGTCCCGTGAGCCGACGAGGCGGCGGTAGTTCTTCTCGGCGGCAGCGCCGTTGAAGTAGACGTGGGTGATGCCCGGATGGGCGGCGTAGAACCCGGCGAAGTCGTTGGGCACCATGCTGTCCGGCTCGACCGACGAGTCGAGGCTGCCGATCCTGCGACAGCGCCTGAGTACATCCCATACCGCGACGCCGGCGCCGGTCAGCGTGGCGACGCGCTCGTCGTACGGGTCCATGAGATCGAACCCGAACAGCGTGCCCATGATGGCCCAGAAGGCGTTACGGGTATAGGCGTAGTAGCGCTGCGCCTGTAGTGACGCGACGCCCGGCATGTTGCCCAGGACGAGGATGCGTGCTCCGGGAGCAGCGAGCGGCGGGAAGCTCTGCAGCGTCGGGGAGGCCATGAGGCCGACTATGCCGTATAGGTTGGCCGGGTGGCCGAAGACCTCGATCTGGAGACATCCGGGCTGCTCGACGGGCTCGAAGGCAGTGCGCGCACCGAGCGTGCGGAGTTGATCCGTTGGCTGGTCGGCCGCGGCGTGGGCCTCGATCAGATCAGCGGCAACCCCGCGCCGATGCTGCTGGCGTCGCGTCGGGTCATCGGTGACGACGGCCGGTACGTGTCGGCGCGGCAGGCCGCGTCCGAGGCCGGTGTCGACCTCGCACTGTTCGAGCGGATCCAGCGCGCGATGGGACTGCCCCGGGTGGAGGATCCGGACGCCGAGGTCTTTCTCCGTGCCGACGCCGAGGCGGCGAAGTTCACCCGTGACTTCCTCGACGTCGGAATCGATCCCGACGAGTTGGTGCAGATCACCCGGCACCTCGGTGACGGGCTGGCGCGGGCGGCCGAAGCGATGCGGTATGCCGCCCTGGCCGCCGTGATACGGCCCGGGGCAACGGAATTGGAGATCGCGCAGGAATCCGAGACGCTCGTCGCGAATGTGGCGCCGCTGCTCGGCCCGATGATCCAGGAGGTGCTGCTGCTGCAGCTGCGCCACGCGATCGAGAGCGAGGCCATCAACGCGACCGAACGTGCTGAGGGGCAACATCTTCCGGGTGCGCGGCTGGTGACGATCGGGTTCGCCGACCTCGTCGGGTTCACCCGCCTCGGTGAGGCCGTCCCTCCTGAGGAGTTGGAGCGGCTCTCGCAGCGGCTGGCCGATATGACGCGCGAATTCGCAGTGGTGCCGGTGCGTTTCGTCAAGACAATCGGTGACGAGGTGATGTTGGTCAGTCCGGAGCCGGCACCGTTGCTCGAGACGATGCTGCGGCTGGTCGAGGAAACGGAGGACGACGGCGACTTCCCGCGGTTGCGCGCCGGTGTGGCCACCGGCATGGCGGTGAGCCGCGCGGGGGACTGGTTCGGAAGCCCGGTGAACCTCGCTGCGCGGGTGACCGGGGCGGCGAGACCCGGGTCGGTGCTGGTGGCCGAGTCTGCTCGCGACGCGATCGGGGACGACGACCGGTTCGCGTGGTCGTTCGCCGGCGCCAAGCACTTGAAGGGGATCAAACCGGATGTGAAGACGTTCCGGGCGCGCAGAGTCGAGTGACCGTTTTGTCGGACCTTCGAACTAGTGTGCGGCTCCTCAGGTTCTTGTGGGTAGCTGAGGGTGCAGTCCGCCGAGGCAGAGATAGATCATTGAGGTCAGTGTTCGGGCTGAGTGGTGGCCGTAGCCGCGGGCGTTGATGAGGCGGATTTTG
>NZ_LMVQ01000189.1 GCF_001545925.1 Mycobacterium sp. NAZ190054
CGAAGAGGTCCTGGTCAAGATCGACGAGTTGAAGACGCGCTACCAGAACGTCGTCGTCGAGGGCGGGCGCATCTTCAACCCCGGCTGGCACCTGGCCATCGACATGCGCAACATGCTGCTGGTCAGCATCGTGCGCGCGGCGGCGGCGCCGGCCTCCTCGTTGTGCGCGCCGGGGATGACCACGATCTCGCCGGCGAGTCCGTGCGCGCGCATCGCGGCCCGGTAGGCGCGCAACCGGTCGGCCGAGCCGGGATCCTTGCCGCCGTCGACATGGTGGATGCGTCGATGCCCGAGCCCGACCAGGTAGTCGACGGCCTGCCGGATGCCCTTGGCGTCGTTGGTCCGCACCGTCGCCAGCGGGGCCTCGCCGTTCACGCCCGTCAATCGGCGGCAGGCGACCACCACCGGCGCCCGGCCGGCCAGGTCGTCGTAGAACGCCTGGTCGGCCTTCGGGCCCAGCAGGATCAGTGCCCCGCACCGGTGGCTGAGCAGGGAGTCGACGACGGTGGCCTCGGTGCGTCCGGGCAGGTTCGCCGACAGCAGCACCTCGTAACCGAGCTGCTCGGCGGCCGGATAGATGTGGGTGATGAGTTCAGCCTCGAACAGCTGCCGGATGTCGCTCATCACCCCGAGCGTCCGGCTGCGGCCCTGGGCGAGCACCCGGGCGGCCGAGTCGGGCCGGTAGCCGATCTCGTCGGCGATCGCGAGGACCCGCCGGCGCGTCTCGTCGCTCGCGCCGGGCTTGCCGTCCAGGATGAACGACACCAGCGTGCGCGACACCCCGGCGCGTTCCGCGACGTCGGCCATCGTCGGGCGGCGCGGCGCGGCGTTGGGCCGTCTGCGGCGCGGTGTGCTCACGGTGGGTGTCCCTTTCGATGCGTGATGGTTGACACATTCGGACGGCCGGGTCCATAGTAGACCTCACGCGCGTTACTAACGCGCGTTAGTCGAAGAAGCGAGGTTCCTGTGTCCGTCCAACCCGCTCCCGCTCAGTCGGGTCGCTTCCTGACGAAGCTCACCGTCATCGCCACGCTCGGTGGACTGCTGTTCGGCTACGACACCGGCGTCATCTCCGGTGCCCTGCTCTACATGAAGGACGACCTCGCGCTGTCACCGTTCGGCGAGGCCACCGTGGTCAGTTCGCTGCTGTTCCCCGGTGCGGCGTTCGGGGCCCTGTTCGGCGGACGGGTCGCCGACCGGATCGGACGCAAGCGGTCCCTGCTGGTGTGCGCGGGTCTGTTCCTGATCGGCGCCCTCGGGTGCGCACTGGCGCCCAACGTCCAGATCATGGTCGCCGCACGCATCGTGCTGGGTCTGGGTGTCGGCGCTGCCGCGGTGACCTGCCCGCTGTACCTGGCCGAGATGGCGCCGGCCGACCGACGCGGCCGCATGGTCACGATCAACGAGTTGATGATCGTCACCGGGCAGATGCTCGCCTTCGCCACCAACGCGCTGCTCGACCACCTCGTCCACGACCCACACGTGTGGCGGACCATGCTCGCCGTGGCCGCCGTCCCCGCGGTCGCGCTGCTGGTCGGGATGCTGGTTCTGCCCGACTCACCGCGCTGGTACGCCCTGCAGGGACGGCTGCCCGAGGCCCGGAACGTATTGCGGCTCAGCCGCACTCGGGCCGAGGCCGACGACGAATACGCGATCGTGGTCGACCACACCAACCACATGCTCAAGAGCACCAGCACACCGTTCTCGGTGATCCGCGACGTGCCGTGGATCCGCCGCGTCGTGCTGATCGGCTGCGGACTGGCCATCGTCCAGCAGGCCACCGGCATCAACACCGTGAACTACTACGCCCCGACCATCCTGGAACAGAGCGGGCTCGGGGTCAGCGCCGCGCTGGTCGCGACGATCGCCGTCGGCGTCACCTCGGTGATCACCACGATCATCGGCATCATCCTGCTCGGCTACATCGGCCGCCGCACCATGCTGCTCATCGGCTTCGCCGGGGTGGCCGCGTCGCAAGCCGCCCTGGCGACGGTGTTCCTGTTGCCGGAGAACACCACTCGCAGCTACGTGATCCTCGCGTGCATGGTGCTGTTCGTCGGCTTCGTGCAGATGTTCATCGGAACCTGCGTGTGGCTGCTGCTCTCGGAGATCTTCCCGTTGTCGGTGCGCGGCTTCGCGATGGGCATCGCGGTGTTCGTGCTGTGGTGCACCAACGCGATCATCTCGTTCGTGTTCCCGCTGCTGAACACCGCGCTCGGGTCCACCGGCACCTTCGCGATGTTCGTCGTGGTGAACATCGCGTCCTGGATCTTCGTGCACCGCCTGGTGCCCGAGACCAAGGGCACGACCCTCGAAGAACTCGAGGAACGTCTCGAAGCCCAAGGCATCTCCGCACCCGTCATCGAAAGGACCCCAGCATGAGCACCATTCGCGTCGGATCCGCACCGGATTCGTGGGGCGTGTGGTTCCCCGACGATCCACAGCAGACGCCCTACACCCGCTTCCTCGACGAGGTCGCCGAGTCGGGCTACGAATGGATCGAACTCGGCCCGTACGGCTACCTGCCCACCGACCCTGCGCAGCTCTCCGACGAGCTCGCCGCGCGCCGACTGAAGCTCTCGGCGGGAACGGTTTTCGAGCACCTGCACCACGACGACTCCTTCGGGGACGTCTGGAAACAGATCGAGGACGTCGCGAAGCTGACGGCCGCGGTCGGCGGCACGCACGTGGTGGTGATCCCGGAGATGTGGCGCGACCCCGCCACCGGCGAGGTGCTCGAAGACCGTAACCTCACCGCCGGGCAATGGGCGAAGAAGACCGGCGGCATGAACGACCTCGGCAAGGCCATGTTCGAAACCTACGGGGTCCGTGCGCAATACCATCCGCACGCCGACTCCCACGTCGACACGGAAGACAACGTGTACCGCTTCCTCGACGGCACCGACGGCCGGTACGTGAACCTGTGCCTGGACACCGGCCACATCTCCTACTGCGGCGGCGACAACATCGCGATCATCCGGCGCGCCCCGGAACGCATCGGGTATCTGCACCTCAAGCAGGTCGACCCGCAGGTGCGGGCCAAGGTCGAGGCCGAGGACCTGCCGTTCGGCGAAGCGGTCAAGCTCGGCGCGATGACCGAGCCGCCGCGCGGAATCCCCGACATGCCACCGCTGCTCGCCGAGGTCGAGAAGCTGGGCATCGACGTGTTCGCGATCGTCGAGCAGGACATGTACCCGTGCGAGGCCGACGCCCCGCTGCCCATCGCCAAACGCACCCGCACCTACCTCGGGTCGTGCGGTATCCCGTCCGTCACCTTCAAGTAGGAGTGTTCCCCGTGTCCGAACTCCGTGTGGCCGTCCTCGGTGTCGGCCTGATGGGCGCTGATCACGTCGCGCGCATCGCTTCCCGCATCTCCGGGGCCCGCGTCGCCGTCGTCAACGACTACGTCACCGAGAAGGCCGAACAGCTCGCGGCCGGGATCCCCGGCTGCCGGGCGGTCGCCGACCCGTTGGACGCGATCGCCGACCCGGACGTCGACGCCGTGGTGCTCGCGACACCGGGCCCGACGCATGAGAAGCAATTGCTGGCGTGCCTGGAGCACCGCAAGCCGGTGCTGTGCGAGAAGCCGCTGACCACCGACATCGAGACGTCGTTGGACGTGGTCCGTCGTGAGGCCGAACTGGGCGTCCGGCTGATCCAGGTCGGGTTCATGCGCCGGTTCGACGACGAGTACGCCGAACTCAAGGCCCTGATCGACGGCGGGGAGCTGGGCAACCCGCTGCTGCTGCACTGCGTGCACCGCAACCCGGCGGTGCCGGAGCACTTCGACTCGGCGATGACGGTCCGCGACTCGCTGGTGCACGAGGTCGACGTGGCCCGCTTCCTGTTCGGAGAGGAGATCGCCTCGATCCAGATCGTCAAGCCGATGCCGAATTCCCTTGCCCGCGAGGGACTGTCCGATCCGCAGATCGCGATCATGAAGACCGCGCGCGGCCGCCATGTCGACGTCGAGCTGTTCGTCACCACCGGCGTGGCCTACGAGGTGCGCACCGAGTTGGTGGCCGAGAAGGGCAGCGCGATGATCGGTCTGGACGTCGGCCTGGTCCGCAAGAGCGCACCAGGGGTGTGGGGCGGCACCATCACCCGCGGTTTCCGGGAGCGGTTCGGCCGCGCCTACGACACCGAGATCCAGCAGTGGGTCGACGCGGTCCGCGGCGGACCCACGACCGGGACGTACGTCGCCGGACCCACCGCGTGGGACGGCTACGCCGCCACCGCGGTGTGCGAAGCCGGCGTGCAGGCCCTGCAGTCCGGGCAGCCCGTCGCGGTCTCCATGGTCGACCGCGCCTCGATCCCGGGAGCCTGACATGAAGATCGCCCTCGACCCGACGCCGTTCCACCACGACTACGATCTGCTCGAATTCCCGGCCCTGGTCGCCGAGTTGGGCTATGAGTACCTGCAGCTGACGCCGCACCGGGACTTCATCCCGTTCTATAACCACCCGCGCGCCGACGACGATCTGGTGGCAAGGTTCCGCAAGGCGTGCGCCGACGCCGGCGTCGGGATCGCGTCGGTACTGCCGGTGCTGCGCTGGTCGGGGCCCGACGAGGACGCCCGGGAAGCCGCGGTGCGCAACTGGAAACGGGTCGTGCAGATCACCGTCGACCTCGGCGTCAACGTGATCAACACCGAGTTCTCCGGCCGACCGGAGAAGGCCGAGGAGTCCGAGCGGGCGTTCTTCCGGTCGATGGAGGAGCTGGTCCCGATCTTCGAGCGTGAGGGCGTCGACGTGCGGATCGACCCGCACCCCGACGATTTCGTCGAGGACGGACTGGAGGCGCTGCGCATCATCCGCGGGGTGAACTCACCCAACATCGGCATGGTGTACGTCGCCTGCCATACGTTCCACATGGGCGGCAACATGTCCGAGATCATGGCCGCCGCGGGGGACAAGCTGCGGTTGGTGCACGTGGCGGATTCCATGGACCACCACCGCTCGCACGGGTTGCGCTACATCACCAACCCGCCGGGCAACCCGGTGCGGGTGCATCAGCATCTCAAGATCGGTGACGGTGATGTCGACTGGGACGAGTTCTTCGGCGGCCTGGCCGAGCTCGGCTTCTACGACCGCGACGACACCGTGATGGTGTCCTCGGTGTTCGGCGAGGATGAGCACGCCCACGACGTGTCCCGCTATCAGCTCCGGACCATGACCGAGTACGTCACCAAATACCGCTGACCCACCGCCGAAATGGCATTCCAGCAGGCACCCACTCGAACTTTCGATGCTGGAATGCCATTTCGGCGCAGAAGGGGGGGAGCGGTCAGCCGATCAGGGATTCCAGCGGAGTGCGGGCGAAGTACACGGCGAAGCCCGCCGCCACCACCCACAGCAGCGGGCTGACCTCGCGGGCCTTGCCGACCGCCGTGCGCATCACCACCCAGGTGATGAAGCCGACACCGATGCCGTTGGCGATCGAGTAGCTGAACGGCATCACCGCGACGGTCAGCACCACGGGCAGCGCGACCGAGAACTCCGACAGGTCGATGTGACGCAGATGCGACACCATCATCGCGCCCACCACCACCAGCGCGGCGGCGGCCACCTCCGTCGGCACGATCGACGCCAGCGGCGAGATGAACATCGACGCCAGGAACAGCACGCCGGCCACCACGTTGGCCAAACCGGTGCGCGCCCCCTCCTCGATGCCCGCGCCCGACTCGATGAACACGGTGTTCGACGACGACGACGTCGCACCACCGACGACCGCACCGGCGCCCTCGACCACCAGCGCGGAACGCAGGCGCGGGAAGGTGCCCTTCTCGTCGGACAGCCCGGCCTCGCGGGAAAGGCCGGTCATCGTGCCCATGGCGTCGAAGAAGTTCGCGAACACGAGCGTGAACACCAGCATCACCGCCGCCAGGACGCCGATGCGGCTGAAGCTGTTCAGGCTGAACTCACCGACCAGCGACAGGTCGGGAAGGGAGAACGGCGACCCCGACAGTTCGGGCACCGACAGGCTCCAGCCGCCGGGCTTGTCGACCGCCGATCCGAGATGCCAGATCGCCTCCACCACCACCGCGACGACGGTGCCGGCCACCAGTCCGATCAGGATGCCGCCGCGCACCCGCTTGGCCACCAGGACGGCGGTGAGCAGCAGCGTGAACACGAAGATCACCGTCGGGATGGTGCTGATCGATCCCTCGCCGCCACTGCCCAGCCCCACCGGCGGTGACGGCGCGCCCGTCGAGGAGATGAACCCGGCATCGACCACGCCGATGAACAGGATGAACAGCCCGATACCCGCGGTGATGGCAAGTTTGAGCTGCATCGGCACCGCGTCGAACACCAGGCGCCGCAGCCCGGTCACGGCCAGCAGCACGATGATCAGGCCGTTGATCACGACCAGGCCCATCGCCTCGGCCCACGTCAGCGACCCGACCACCGTGGTGGCCAGGAACGAGTTGATGCCCAGTCCGGCGGCCAACGCGAACGGCAGCCGCGCGATCAGCCCGAACAGGATGGTCATCACGCCGGCGGCCAGTGAGGTCGTCGCCGACACCTGCGCGAAGTCCAGCCGGTTGCCGTCGACGTCCGCGGATCCCGACAGGATGATCGGGTTCAGCACGATGATGTAGGCCATCGCGATGAATGTGACGACGCCACCGCGGATTTCGGTGGCCACGCTCGACTGGCGGGCCGTGATCTCGAAGAAGCGGTCCACTGCGTTCACGGGCGGTTCCTAGTACCGCGGCGCGGGGGCGGGAGGTGGAGCCGGGGCAGGGGGAGGCGCCGCGATCGGCGTGCACAGCCCCGTCGCGGTGTCGAGGAACTTGCCTTCGACACAGAACGGCGCGCATCCGTAGATCACGCCCGTCTGGCCGGGTGGGCACTGCGCGGTCGGGGTGGCCGGAGCCGTCAGCGCGGACGCCGCGATCGGCACCACCACCGTGGCGGCGGCGACGGCCGCGGCCCCCAGGTAGCGCGAAATTCGTTGTGTCACTTCGCTTCCTCTCAGCTCGGCAGACCGGTGGCCACGCGCGGGGCGGTCTTGTCGGGCGCGACGTCGAGCACCAGCCCGGCGACTCTGGCCCGATGCTGTTCGGCGCTGCCCAGCAGGGCGGCGTCGGTGTAGGCCCGCTTGTAGTACAGGTGTGCCTGATGTACCGGGAAGCCTACGGCCGCAACCCTTCCGAGACGCTGCGCACCTGACCGGCTAGCTTCCGGTCAGGCCGCGGGTCGCCGGCCCCTCCAGCAACGAGCCGTCGGGGGCGAACCGCGAACCGT
>NZ_LMVQ01000190.1 GCF_001545925.1 Mycobacterium sp. NAZ190054
CCGCCAGACTGATGAGCGAGCACATCCTCGGTTCCGGATCCGATTGAGCACCGCGCACCTGCCCCGCCGGCCCAGGGGGATCCTCTTCGATCTCGACGACACGTTGCTCGACCATCGCGGTGCCGCGGCCCGGTCTCTCTCGGGTGTCGAGTCCGTGATCACGACGCTGTCCGACCTCGACCTGGAGGCCAGCATCGAGGGCCTGATCCTGGGCTCCTACCGGTTCTCCGATTTCCGCAGCGCCAAGACCGCGCCCAAGGACGCGGGGCTGCGCAAGATCACCGCGCTCGCGCCCGACACGAAGTCGGCGACCAGGGAGGCCGCCGCGCGGGCGGAGGCCATCGCCACCGCGGTGGCCACGGCGCGCGATTTCGTCAACACCCCGCCCAGCCACCTCTACCCCGCCGAATTCGCCGCGCGGGCAAAGGCTTTGGGCGAGGCGGCCGGACTCGACGTGGAGGTGCTCGACGAGAAGGCGCTGGCCAAGGGCGGCTACGGCGGGATCATCGGCGTCGGCCAGGGTTCCTCGCGCCCGCCGCGGCTGGTGCGGCTGGCCCACCGCGGCGGCGGCCGCAAGGCCAGGAAGGTCGCGCTGGTGGGCAAGGGCATCACGTTCGACACCGGCGGCATCTCGATCAAGCCGGCGGCCAACATGCACCACATGACCTCCGACATGGGCGGCGCGGCGGCCGTGGTCGCGACCGTCGTGCTCGCGGCCCGCCGGAAGCTGCCGATCGACGTCGTCGCCTACGTCCCGATGGCCGAGAACATGCCGTCGGCCACCGCGCAGCGGCCCGGCGACGTGCTGACCCAGTACGGCGGCACCACCGTCGAGGTGCTCAACACCGACGCCGAGGGCCGCCTGATCCTGGCCGACGCGATCGCGCGGGCCTGCGAGGACGGGCCGGACTACCTGATCGAGACCTCGACGCTGACCGGCGCGCAGACCGTCGCGCTGGGGTCACGCACGCCGGGGGTGATGGGCAGTGACGAGTTCCGCGACCGGGTCGCCGCGGTGTCCCAGGCGGTCGGCGAGAACGGCTGGGCGATGCCGTTGCCCGAAGAGCTCAAGGACGACCTCAAGTCGAGCGTGGCCGACCTGGCCAACGTCAGCGGCTCCCGGTTCGCGGGCATGCTGGTCGCCGGCACCTTCCTGCGGGAGTTCGTCGCCGACGGCGTCGAATGGGCGCACATCGACGTCGCGGCGCCGGCGTACAACTCGGGTGGACCGTGGGGTTACACGCCCAAGGGCGGCACGGGCGTTCCGACGCGGACGATGTTCGCGGTCCTGGAAGACATCGCCGCGAACGGTTGAGGTGCTGTCTCACATGATGTTCCCGCCGCGGGCCGTGCTGCGCATGACCTGCGGGAAGGCGTGTGAGACACCGTAGACCAGGTAGGCCTCGGTGGTGACGGGCCGGACCGGCTTGTTCTTCTTCACCGCGGCGACGATGGCCTTGGCGACCTTGTCCGGGCCGACGCGGCGGACCGCGAAGCCACGGCGCACCCGTCGCCGGATCGTGTCCGCGTCGTAGCTGCGCTCCTCGGGCAGCGAGAAGCGGGTGGTGTTGACGATGTTGGTGCCGATGATCCCGGGGCAGATCGTCGTCACCCCGATTCCGGACGAATCGAGTTCTGCGCGCAGGCAATCCGAGAACATGTAGACCGCCGCCTTGGACGTGCAGTAGGCGTTCATCACGTTGACCGGCGTGTAGGAGGCCATCGACGCCACGTTGACGATGTGGCCGCCGGTCCCGCGCTCGACCAGGCGCTTGCCCCACGACCGGCACCCGTTGACCACGCCGCCGAAGTTGATGTCGATCACGCGGTCGAATTCCTCGGCGGGAGTGTCCAGGAAGAACCCCGCGTGCCCCACGCCGGCGTTGTTGACCACGATGTCGGGCACACCGTGCTCGGCGCAGACGCGCTCGGCCATCGCCTCGACCGCGGCGGCGTCGGAGACGTCGACGGTGTAGGTGTGCGCCGCTGCGCCGGTCTCGGTGACGAGCCGGGCGGTCTCTTCGAGTCCGGCCGTGTCGACGTCGCTGACCACCACGTCGGCGCCGTCGCGGGCGAACGCCAGCGCGGTCTCGCGGCCGATGCCACTCGCCGCACCGGTCACGGCGACCAGGGTGTCGCCGAACGCCTTACGCGCCCGGCCCATCTCGGCGCGCCTCAGTTCCCGCGGGGCGGGCGCGCCGTCGAGGTGGTCGACGAGCTCGGTCACCGCCCGGGCGAGCAACGGCGCGTGCGTCGTCGGCGTGAGCGGACCGGTCGTCGATTCTCGGCGCCACCACCTCGGCACCCGCACGGGCAGCTCGTCGCGGCGGGCGTCCTGGATGGAGACGATCGACTGCACCGGGACGTCGACCCGGTCGTGGTCCGGCGCCGCGGCGCGCCTCAGATTGGCGCGGTAGGGCTTGACCGTCGCGAGCGCAGCCACGCCGCGGGCCAAACGGCGCGGACTGGTCAGCACGGCACGCAGGTCCCCGAGTTCGGGTTCGGCCCCGGACACCGTCGTCAGCGAGGCGACCGCGGCGCCGGGTCTCCTGAGGTACTCCCACACCCCGGCGGCACCCCAGCCGTGGGCCAGCACATGCACCGTCGGAGCGCCGGCGACGACGGCGGCGAAGTCGTCGGCGAAATGTTGCACGGAGTAGGCCGCGGTCCGGGTGGGCACCTCCGAGTCGCCGGTGCCGCGGAGGTCGTAGCCGATGATCCGGAACCGGCCGGCCAGCCGGTCCACGACCGGGTCCCACACGCGGTGGGTGTCGGGTAGCCCGTGCACCAGCACGAGCGTCGGGCCGTCCGGATCGCCCTGCTCGAAGACGGCGATCCGGACACCGTCGCTGCTGTGGACGAAGCGCTGGCTGCTCACGACCGGACAGTACCCGCCGCCGCGCCGCGACTCCCTGCGGTCAGCGCTCCAGTTCTTCGCGGGCGGCCCGCTTGCGCTCGATCCGACGGCGCGCGTCGTAGTCGCGCATGCGCTGGGGGTAACCGACCTTCTGGACGTCGTAGACGGGGATCTTCAAGCGGTCGGACAACCGGCGGGCCCCGGCGTGTCCGCCGGCCTTGCGGCGCGTCCATTCACCGTCGGCGGCGACGAGCACGACGGTGACGTCGGTGACGGTCGTCTTGGGCTCGATGAACGCCTCCACGCCGTGGTGTTCGGCGACCCAGCGTTGCAGGTAGCGAAGATCGGCGGCGGGGTCGCCGCCCGCCGCGGCCGCGCGGCGCCGGCGGCGGAGTCTGTCGAACAGTCCCACCTGGGCTTGCTCCTTTCGGCGATCCCCTGGAACCGACATTTCGATAGTGCCAGACCAACGAGTGCGCCCGTCGGCGGCGAAAGCCCACATGGACGTGACAGGATGGGACGCGACACCTCAAGACTGCGACCGACCGTGCAAGGGAGCCACGACACTATGGCCATCTCCGTCCAGATGCCCGCACTCGGAGAGAGCGTTACCGAGGGGACTGTCACCCGCTGGCTGAAGCAGGAGGGTGACACGGTCGAAGAGGACGAGCCATTGCTGGAGGTGTCCACCGACAAGGTCGACACCGAGATCCCTTCGCCCGCCTCGGGAGTGCTCAAGAAGATCGTCGCCCAGGAGGACGACACCGTCGAGGTCGGTGGCGAGCTCGCCGTGATCGGCGACGCCGACGACAGCGACAGCGGCGACACCGGCGGCGGCGAAGAGCCCGAACCCGAGCCCGAGCCCGAGCCTGAGCCCGAGGCAGAAGCCGAACCCGAACCGGAACCCGCGAAGTCGTCGGGCGGCCCGAGCTCGACCGGCTCGGCCACCCCGGTCCTGATGCCCGAGCTGGGCGAGTCGGTCACCGAGGGCACCGTCACCCGCTGGCTGAAGAAGGTCGGCGACAGCGTCGAGGTCGACGAGCCGCTCGTCGAGGTGTCCACCGACAAGGTCGACACCGAGATCCCGTCGCCCGTGGCAGGCACGCTGTTGTCGATCACGGCCGAGGAGGACGACACCGTCGAGGTCGGTGGCGAGCTCGCCAAGATCGGCGACGAGGGCGCCGCGCCGGAGCCCGAGCCGGAGCCGGAGCAGACCAAGCCCGCGGCCAAGCCCTCCGAGGAAGCCCGGCCCGAACCGAAGTCCGAGCCCAAACCCGAACCCACGCCAGAGCCCGAGCCGAAACCGAAGCCCCAACCCGAGCCGAAGCCGGCCGCGGCCCAGGAGTCCGGCGACTCCGGCCCGTACGTCACGCCGCTGGTGCGCAAGCTCGCCGGTGAGCACGGTGTCGATCTCGCGACGGTCAAGGGCACCGGTGTCGGCGGGCGGATCCGCAAGCAGGACGTGCTGGCCGCCGCTGAGGCGAGCAAGGCGCCGAAGGAAGCCCCGAAGGCCGAGCCCGCGGCCGAGGCGCCCGCCAAGGCCGCCACGCCGGCCCCCGAGGGAGCGCTGGCACACCTGCGCGGAACGACGCAGAAGGCCAACCGGATCCGTCAGATCACGGCGAAGAAGACGCGCGAATCGCTGCAGACCACCGCGCAGTTGACGCAGGTGCACGAGGTCGACATGACCAAGATCGTGGCGCTGCGGGCCAAGGCCAAGGCGCAGTTCGCCGAACGGGAAGGGGTCAACCTCACCTACCTGCCGTTCATCGCCCGCGCGGTGATCGACGCGTTGAAGCTGCATCCGAACGTCAACGCCAGCTACAACGAGGAATCGAAGGAGATCACCTACTACGAGGCCGAGCACCTGGGCATCGCGGTCGACACCGAGCAGGGCCTGCTCTCGCCGGTGATCCACAACGCCGGTGACCTGTCGCTGGGCGGGCTGGCCCGGGCCATCGCCGACATCGCCGCGCGGGCGCGGTCGGGCGATCTCAAGCCCGACGAGCTGTCCGGCGGCACGTTCACCATCACCAACATCGGCAGCCAGGGCGCGCTGTTCGACACCCCGATCCTGGTACCGCCGCAGGCGGCGATGCTGGGCACGGGTGCGATCGTCAAGCGGCCACGGGTCATCGTCGACGAGTTCGGCAACGAGTCGATCGGCGTCCGCTCGGTGAGCTACCTGCCGTTGACCTACGATCACCGCCTCATCGACGGCGCCGACGCCGGCCGCTTCGTCACGACGATCAAGCGCCGGTTGGAAGAGGGTGCGTTCGAGGCCGACCTCGGTTTGTAGACGACCGTGTCGATGCCATCAGATTCGGTCGTCGCTATCGCGGGATCATCCGGTCTGATCGGTACGGCGCTGGTCTATGCGCTGCGCGCCACCGACCATCGGGTCATCCGCATCGTGCGGCGGGCGCCGTCGAATGCCGACGAGGTGTTCTGGAATCCGGACACCGGGGAATTCGACGCGGACTCGCTGCGCGGGGTGGACGCCGTGGTGAACCTGTGCGGGGTCAGCGTCGGGGAGAAACGCTGGTCGGGCGCGTTCAAGCAGAGCCTGCGGGACAGCCGGATCGGCCCGACGGAGGTGCTGGCCAACGCCGTGGTCGACGCCGGTGTGCCGGTTCTGGTCAACGCCAGCGCGGTCGGCTACTACGGCGACACCGGCAGCACCCCGGTCGACGAGACCGCCGGGCCGGGCCACAACTTCCTGGCCCGGCTGGCCGTCGACTGGGAGGCCGCCACCACGGTGGCCGCAGAGGCCGGCGTGCGGGTGGTGTTGGCGCGCACCGGCCTGGTGATGGCACCGTCGGGCGGCATCCTCAGCCGGCTCAAGCCGCTGTTCTCGCTGGGCCTGGGCGCGCGGCTGGGCAACGGCCGCCAGTACCTGTCGTGGGTCAGCCTCGAAGACGAGGTGCGCGCACTGTTGTTCGCGGTCACCCACGACGAGCTGTCCGGTCCGCTGAACGTGACCGGCCCGGCGCCGGTCACCAATGCGGAGTTCACCACCGCGCTGGGGCGCGCCGTGAACCGGCCGACCCCGCTGGTGGTGCCGGGGTTCGCGGTGCGTCTCGCCCTCGGGGAGTTCGCCGACGAAGGTGTGCTGGGCGGTCAGCGCGCGATCCCGTCGGCATTGGAGCACGCCGGCTTCGAGTTCCGCCACCACACGATCGGCGAGGCGCTCGCGTTCGCCACCGCACGCGCCCGTGAGTAGCGTCGACCACATGGCAGCCACCTCGATCCGATCGGACACCGCGCCGGTGCAGGTGCGGCGTCTGGGCACCGTCGACTACCGGGCGGCGTGGGACCTGCAACGCACGGTCGCCGACGAACGTGCCGCGGGCGGACCCGACACACTGCTGTTGCTGGAGCACCCGCCGGTGTACACCGCGGGACGGCGGACACTCCCCGAGGAGCGCCCCGACCCCGCCCTTTCCGGCACCCCGGTCATCGACACCGACCGCGGCGGCAAAATCACCTGGCACGGGCCCGGCCAACTCGTCGGGTACCCGATCGTCGGACTTGCCGAACCACTCGACGTGGTCAATTACGTTCGCCGCCTTGAAGAGTCGTTGATCTCGGTGTGCGCATCCCTCGGCGTCGAGACGGGCCGCGTCGAGGGCCGGTCCGGGGTGTGGGTGGCAGCCGACGACCGCGGACCCGCCCGCAAGATCGCCGCGATCGGCATCCGGGTGGCCCGCGCGACGACGCTGCACGGGTTCTCGCTGAACTGCGACTGCGACCTCGGCGCATTCGGGTCGATCGTGCCGTGCGGAATCCGCGACGCCGGCGTCACCTCACTGACGGCCGAACTCGGCCGGACGGTCCCCGTCGCCGACGTCACGGAACGGGTGGCCGACGCGGTGCTCGACGCGCTCGACGGCCGCATCACCGTCGGTGCGGCGCCGACTGCGGGCGTAGGATCGGCCCAGTGACTATCGCCCCCGACGGCCGCAAGCTGCTGCGTCTGGAAGTTCGAAACGCCGAGACGCCGATCGAGCGTAAGCCGCCGTGGATCAAGACCAGGGCGAAGATGGGCCCGGAGTACAGGGAGCTCAAAGGTCTGGTGCGCCGCGAGGGGCTGCACACCGTGTGCGAGGAAGCCGGCTGCCCGAACATCTTCGAGTGCTGGGAGGACCGCGAGGCGACGTTCCTGATCGGTGGCGAGCAGTGCACGCGGCGTTGCGACTTCTGCCAGATCGACACCGGTAAGCCCGCCGAGTTGGACCGTGACGAGCCGCGCCGGGTGGCCGAGAGCGTGCAGGCGATGGGGCTGCGCTACTCCACCGTGACCGGGGTGGCCCGCGACGACCTGCCCGACGGCGGCGCGTGGCTGTACGCCGAGACGGTCCGCCAGATCAAGACGCTGAACCCGAACACCGGCGTGGAGCTGTTGATCCCGGACTTCAACGCCGACCCCGACCAGCTGCAGCAGGTGTTCGAGTCGCGCCCGGAGGTGTTGGCGCACAACGTCGAAACGGTCCCCCGGATCTTCAAACGGATCCGGCCGGCGTTCCGCTACGAGCGCAGCCTGTCGGTGCTGACGATGGCGCGTGACTTCGGCCTGGTCACCAAGAGCAATCTGATCCTGGGGATGGGCGAGACACCCGAGGAGGTGCGCGCGGCACTGGTCGACCTGCACGGGGCGGGCTGCGACATCGTGACCATCACGCAGTATCTGCGTCCGTCGGCGCGCCACCATCCGGTGGAACGGTGGGTTCATCCCGACGAGTTCGTCGAGTATGAGCGCTACGCCACCGAGCTCGGATTCGCCGGTGTGCTGGCCGGACCGCTGGTGCGTTCGTCGTACCGGGCCGGGAAGCTGTACGCGCAGACCATCGCGTCGAGGCCGTCGGGCGCGGCTCCGGCCGCGACATCAGCGCAAGTATCCTGAAAGCTATGGCGAAATCGCGTAACACCGCCGAAGCCAAGGCGGCGAAGGCCGAGGCGAAAGCCGCCCGGAAGGCGGCGTCCAAGCAGCGGCGCAGTCAGCTGTGGCAGGCGTTCAAGATCCAGCGCAAAGAGGACAAGCGGCTGCTGCCGTACATGATCGGCGCGTTTGTGCTGATCGTCGGCGCGTCCGTGGCGGCCGGTGTGTACGCGGGCGGCTTCACGATGTTCATGCTGATCCCGCTCGGCGTCGTGCTCGGTGCGTTGGTGGCGTTCATCATCTTCGGTCGCCGTGCGCAGAAGTCGGTGTACCGCAAGGCCGAAGGGCAGACCGGTGCGGCCGCGTGGGCGCTGGACAATCTGCGCGGCAAGTGGCGCGTCACTCCCGGCGTCGCCGCCACCGGACACTTCGACGCGGTGCACCGGGTGATCGGGCGTCCCGGTGTGATCTTCGTCGGCGAGGGCGCCGCCAACCGGGTCAAGCCGCTGCTCGCCCAGGAGAAGAAACGCACCGCCAGACTGGTCGGCGACGTGCCGATCTACGACGTCATCATCGGCAACGGTGAGGGTGAGGTCCCGCTGGCCAAGCTGGAGCGGCATCTGACCAAACTGCCGGCCAACATCACCGCCAAGCAGATGGACTCGCTGGAGTCACGCCTGGCCGCACTCGGAACCAAGGTCGGGCCGGCCGCGATGCCGAAGGGCCCGCTGCCCGCGCAGGCCAAGATGCGCGGCGTGCAGCGCACCGTACGGAGACGCTGAGCGGCCCGCTGCAGCGGCAACGCTCATCGGCGCACCACTGCGGTCTTCGACGCCAGATCGTGCAGTCCGCGCAGATCGGAGTCGGTGAACAACGCCGGGATCACCAGGGTGATGAGCAGGCTGCGCACCAGCGCCCGGCCCGACCCCACATGCACGCGGTTGTCGACCGGCACCACCTTGACGCCGAGCGCGAGCTGGCCGGGAGTGAAGCCGAACAGCCGCACCGACACCACGCCGAGCACCAGCCAGACCACCAGCACCGCGGTCGACAGCGCCGCCATGCTGACCCAGCCGAACGTCATCGCCAGCGCGGCCAGGCCGTAACACACCAGCCAGTCGACGCACAGTGCTCCGATGCGGCGGCCGAACCGGGCGATGGACCCCGGTCCACTCTCGGGAAGGCCGAGACGTTGGCCGGGATAGGAGGCGGCCCGCTGTCCGGCGTCGTCAGATTGCGACGGTCCCGACAGCCAGGACCCAATGCTGCGGGCCATGAACCAAGGATAGGTGGCTGTCGCTACTGTTCTGTAACTGACGTCGACGTGATGCGTAACGTCCACGCAACATGCGGTTGACTGCCGTGCAACATCGTGTCCATACCGTCACCGGCGGGCTACAAGCAAAGGAGAGCAATAAGTGGCAGAACAGACCGCCGACGACATCATCAAGCTGATCAAGGACGAACAGGTCGAGTACGTCGACGTCCGATTCTGTGATCTGCCTGGCGTCGTCCAGCACTTCTCGATCCCCGCATCGGCGTTCGACGAGAGCGTGTTCGAGGACGGCCTCGCGTTTGACGGTTCGTCGGTCCGCGGCTTCCAGTCGATCCACGAGTCGGACATGATGCTGCTGCCCGACCCCGCCACCGCGCGTATCGATCCGTTCCGCGCCGCCAAGACGCTGAACATCAACTTCTTCGTGCACGACCCGTTCACGCGTGAGGCCTACTCCCGTGACCCGCGCAACGTCGCCCGCAAGGCGGAGAACTACCTGGCCAGCACGGGTATCGCCGACACGGCGTTCTTCGGCGCCGAGGCCGAGTTCTACATCTTCGACTCGGTGAGCTTCGATTCGCGCATCAACGGCACGTTCTACGAGGTGGACTCGGAGTCGGGATGGTGGAACACCGGCGAGCCGCTCGAGGCCGACGGCAGCCCGAACCGTGGCTACAAGGTCCGCCCCAAGGGCGGTTACTTCCCCGTCGCGCCGTACGACCACTATGTCGACCTGCGCGACGAGATGGCCACCAACCTGCAGAACGCCGGCTTCACCCTCGAACGCGGACACCACGAGGTGGGCACCGCCGGCCAGGCCGAGATCAACTACAAGTTCAACACGCTGCTGCACGCAGCCGATGACGTGCTGCTGTTCAAGTACATCATCAAGAACACGGCGTGGGCCAACGGCAAGACCGTCACCTTCATGCCCAAGCCGCTCTTCGGTGACAACGGTTCGGGCATGCACGCTCACCAGTCGCTGTGGAAAGACGGCAAGCCGTTGTTCCACGACGAGTCGGGTTACGCCGGGCTGTCGGACATGGCCCGCCACTACATCGGCGGCATCCTGCACCACGCGCCGTCGCTGCTGGCGTTCACCAACCCGACGGTGAACTCCTACAAGCGTCTGGTGCCGGGCTACGAAGCGCCGATCAACCTGGTGTACAGCCAGCGCAACCGGTCCGCCTGCGTCCGGATCCCGATCACCGGCAACAACCCGAAGGCCAAGCGTCTCGAGTTCCGCTGCCCGGACAGCTCGGGCAACCCGTACCTGGCGTTCGCGGCGATGCTGATGGCCGGCATCGACGGCATCAAGAAGAAGATCGAGCCGCTGGCCCCGGTCGACAAGGACCTCTACGAGCTCCCGCCCGAGGAGGCCGCGAACATCCCGCAGGCACCGACGTCACTGGCAGCGGTGATCGACAAGCTCGAAGAGGACCACGAGTACCTCACCGAGGGCGGGGTGTTCACCACGGACCTGATCGAGACCTGGATCTCCTACAAGCGGGAGAACGAGATCATGCCGATCCAGATCCGTCCTCACCCGTACGAGTTCTCGCTGTACTACGACGTGTAAGTCGGCCCGCCGACGCGACGTGTAAGTCGGCCCGCCGACGCGACGTGTAAGTCGGCCCGCCGACAAGACTCCGCCCGCGCTGCTCTCGGCAGCGCGGGCGGTTTCGTTTCACGGCACTCGCGTCAGGCGTCCCAGGCGGTTCCACAGTCCGGGCATCCGTACAGGTTGGCCGCGTCCTGGAAACCGGGCGCGACGTGCTGGTCGGCCGGACCGAGCAATTCGGCCTCGGTGGAACCACATTCCGGACAGACCTGGTTGTACACCCGGGGCCGCGCGCCACGGTCGTAGGTGACCCCGATGACGATCACGCCACCGTCGGTGGAGTCGACCAACCGGGCCAGCCCCTCGTCGGGATGCGCTTCGAGGTCCTCACGCCGGATCGTGACGACCAACTGCTCGCCCTGCGGCAGGCGACTGCGGACCTGTTCCTCGGTGAGGGCGACGACATCGTCCGGTGAGTTCCGCAATGCCCGCCCCGCGACCGGCATCCACATCCCCGCGGTCAGCACCGCCCCCGCCGGCAGCGCCTCGCTGACGATCTCGTTCTCCCACGGTTGCCGGTCGAGTTCTGTCATTGCCGCTCCTGCTCTGAAGTGATGCCATCTGTCCGGTTCGGCAGCGTCCACGCGGCCCATCCCAACCGGATTTCACCGCCGCAGCGGTTGACCTCAAGATTGTATCTATTATTCTAAATCGAACGGGCGCATCCGTCCGTACTCGCGCCAAGGAGGAAGGCCCCAGGTAATGCCAGAGAAAAAGATCGAATCGGTCGAGGACATCGAGATCCGCGATCAGGCGCTCAGCGAGACCGCCAACAGCGAGATGACCAACCGCGAACAGTGGAACCGGAAGAACCCGCCCACCGAAGCGGTCATCATCAAAGACCTCAAGACCACCGAGCTCACCCCCCGCGAGTACCGAAACACCAAGGCGCGCTTCTACCGGCTGGGCGGCGACATCCGGCTCCAGCCGCACGTGAGCGAGCTGCCCCCCAAGGGCGAGTCGGTCAACCACCGCCACACCACCGAGGCCGTCATCTACATCGTGCGCGGCGTCGGCCACACCATCATCAGCTGGGACGGCGTCAACAAGCAGCGCATCGACTGGGAGGAAGGCGACATGTTCAGCTTCCCGGTCTGGATGTGGCACCAGCACTTCAACGACAGCGACACCGAGGTCGCCCGCTACCTCGCCGTCCAGGACACCTTCGCCGTCAAAGCCCTCGGACTGCACCAGATCGAACGCTTCCCCGAGAACGGCTGACCCGGCAGCAGCCCTTCCACCGAAGGCCGCACCGCCGCCTCGCACGAGGCCGCGGTGCGGCCTTCTGGCGTTTAAGCCCAAGTGACACAACGAATTTGACAATTGTGTTAAACCTGGCTGGAACTGCGCGATTCCAGCTCGCAATCAACTTGGATACCGTATCTTTCATTCACGATGCCTTCCTATCTGACCGGTTCTGCCGTCGTCTGCCCGCAGCCGGTGGTGGCCGACGCCGCTGCCGAGATTCTCGCGGCCGGTGGTAACGCCGTCGACGCCGCTGTCGCCGGGATGGCGATGCAGGGCGTCGTCGACCCCCTGATGTGCGGCCTCGGGGGTTACGGCGTGATGACCGTGCACGAGGCGGCGACCGGTCGCAACACCGTTCTGGATTTCTTCGCCCGCGCGCCGTACAGCGTCGAAGAGGGCGCCGCCCAGGGCGATCTGGTGCGCGAGTTCACCTACGACTACGGCTTCGTCGTCGAAGACGGACACAACGAGATCGGTCACCGTAGTGTGGCCACGCCGGGCACCGTTGCGGGGATGGCGACCGCCCTACGGATGTTCGGCTCCATGCCGTGGTCGGCGGTGCTCGAACCTGCTGCCGCCCTCGCCGAGGACGGTTTCGCCCTCTCCCCCGCCCAGCAGTCGTCGTGGTACTCCGACGACGGTCCGGACAAACCCGGTGGGTTGCAGCGGATGTCGTACTCCGCGACCGGACGTGACCTCTACACCGACGACGGCCGGCCGCTGCCTGTAGGGCATCGGGTGCGCAATCCCGACCTCGCGTCGACCTTGCGCCACCTGATTCGGCACGGCCCCGAGGAGTTCTACCGGGGTGCGTTGGCCGACGCCATGGTCGCCGACCTGCAGAAGCACGAAAGCCTGTTGAGCGCAGCTGATTTCGACAAGTTCGCGGTCGCCGAGAGTGCGCCGCTGACAGCCCGGTACCGCGGTGCGACGCTGATGTTTCCCGGATATCCCGGGGGCGGGGTCAGCATCCTGGGTGCGTTGAATCTGCTGGCGCTGCGCGATCAGGGTTCCGAGTGGCCGACCGCAGACGCGGTCGGCGACGTCACGGCCGCGCTGCATGCGGCCCTGGAGGACAAGTTCGCTTACCTGGCCGGTAGCCGCGACCAGCCGATCCCGGTCGACATGTTGATCTCCGAGGAGTACGCACGGTTGCGCGCGGCGATGCCCGCGGGGTGGCGACCGGACCCGGAGTCGGTGCGGTTGCACGCGGCCGAGCCGCGCTCGACCACGCATATCGCCGTCGTGGACGGCCACGGTAACGCCGTCGCCGCCACTCACACACTGGCCTCCGGCAGCGGGGTGATCACCCCCGGCCTGGGGTTCATGTTCAACAACTTCATGCACGGCTACGATCCGCGCCCGGGCCGGTGGAACTCCCTGCGGCCCGGCGCCACCCGGGCCGCCTCGATGTCGCCCGGCCTGGTGTTCGACGAGCACCGGCAGCTGACGGGAGTGGTGGGCGCGTCCGGTTCGACGCGGATCGTCAGCGCGCTCGTGCAGGTCCTCTCCCACCTGATCGACCGCGGCTGGGATCCCTGGCGCGCGGTCGCAGCGCCGCGGGTGAATGTTCAGCTCGACGGATCGGTGCAGTGCGAGGGCCGTCTTCCCGGCGCCGTGGTGGGCGCGATCGAACAGTCCGGGCGGCGCGTGCGCAAGCACCTCGCCAATTACGACCCGTACTTCGGCAAGGCCCACGTGCTGTGGCGCGACCCCTCGTCGGGCCGCTGGTCCGGTGCGGCCGACCCGCGCGGCGATGGAGGCACAGCAATCGTGGCGGCGTGACAACGCATTTCAGTATCCGTCCAGAGCAACACGACCCGCAATCATCGGAGGTAGAAGTGGCAACATCGATCTCGCGCAGCGCGCAGCTGGCCGTACTGGCCGCGGCCACGCTGGCCATCACCACGGCCTGTAGCGATCCCGAGGCCGGCACGGCCGACAGCTCGGCGAGCCCGGACGGATCGGCGGCTCCTGCGGTCGCCGGCAGCATCGAGGAGGTCTGCGCGGCGGCACAGGAGGAAGGTGAGCTGGTTTCGTGGAACAGCGAATCTCCCGAGGCCTATCAGCAGATCTTCGACGCGTTCGCCGAAACCTACCCGGGCATCACGCTGACATCGGTGGAGGTTCGCCCCGATGACCTCGTCCAGAAGCTCGTCACCGAGGCGTCGGCGGGACGGCCCAGTGGCGTCGACGCGATCTCGGTGACGATGGACAAAGCCGGCCCGCTGCTCGACAACAACCTCATCAACGGCGATATCGACTACACCGCCATGGGAGTCGACCCCGGCCACGTCTCCGACGGAAACCTGGTGCGCACCGAGCGCATCGCCATCGGTCTTTCGTACAACACCAACGAAGTTCGGCCCGAGGAGCTGCCCAACACCTGGGACGAACTGGTCGATTCCAAATGGGAGGGACGCGTGGTCGTCGACCCGCGGGGCGACCCACTGCAGCTGCTGGCCGTGGTCTGGGGCAAGGACCAGACGGTCGACTACGTCACCAGACTGCGTGACACCGTCCGGCCGCAGGTCGTGCAGGGCGCCACCGCGGGCCTGCTGACCGTCGCCAGCGGCGAGAACGCACTCACCACCAACGGCCGCTCGGCGGAGACCGCCGAGCAGCAGGCCAAGGGCGCACCCGTCGCGATCAAGTACCTCGACGTCGTGCCGGCCGTCGACTACTACACCGCGGTGCCGACCAGCGCGCCGCACCCGAACGCCGGTGCCTGCTGGGCGGCCTGGCTCAACAGCGATGAGGGCCGGGCGGCGAAGCAGGAGTACGCGTTCAAGGGCAACGTCGACCTGCCGCCGGAGGCCGGCTCGAGCGAGGTGGCGGCCATCGACAGCCCGGAGAGCGCCACCGTCGCGACGGAGACGGCCGAGGGCATCAGTGCTGTCTGGGCCGGTCGCGCCTAGCGATGATCCGCGTCGACACACTACGTAAGCGATTTCCCGACCAGAACACCATCGTCCGGGCGGTCGACGACATCTCGTTCGAGGTCGAGCAGGGCGCGCTGTACGCCCTGCTCGGTCCGAGCGGATGCGGTAAGACCACCACGCTGCGGTGTGTGGCCGGTCTCGAACGCCCGGATTCGGGCACGATCGTGCTGGGCGACACCGTGGTCAACGGCCCGTCGAAGTTCCTCCCGACACACGAGCGTGATCTCGGCATGGTGTTCCAGAGCTATGCGATCTGGCCGCACATGACGGTGTTCGAGAACGCCGCATTCCCCCTGCGGGTCGCTGGCAAGCGGGTCAACAAGGCCAAGGTCGACGAGGCGGTGAGCGAGGCGTTGATGCTCGTCGGCCTCACCGGCAAGGAGAACCGGATGGCCACGCAGCTGTCCGGCGGTCAGCAGCAACGACTTTCGCTGGCGCGGGCACTCGTGCGCAGGCCGACCGTGCTGCTGCTCGACGAGCCCCTGTCCAACCTCGATGCCAAGCTTCGTGAGCACATGCGCCAGGAGATCCGGCAGTTGCAGCAGCGGCTCAAGATCACGACGTTGTTCGTCACCCATGACCAGGTCGAAGCTCTCGCGATGGCCGACCGGGTGGCCGTGCTCAGGGACGGCCGTATCGAACAAGAAGCCACACCGAAAGAGATCTACAACGAACCGAACTCGGATTTCGTCGCCGGCTTCGTCGGGGCCACCAACCTGATCAAGGGCACCGTGCTGGAGTGGAGCACCGACACGACGCTACTGGAGACCAAGTTCGGCCAACTGGCGGCGGTGTCGGGCATCGACCGCCTCCAGGAAGGCGCCGAGGTCACCGTCGCGGTCCGACCGGAGGACCTGCGGCTGGTGGAGGACTCGCCGGAGAACCGCGGCGTCCCCAACGCCTGGCCTGTGGAGGTGATGTTCGCATCGTTCACGGGCGCCATCACCGAGTTCAAGGTGATCACCGACAGCGGTCAGGAGCTGACCGTGCGGAGCCCGTCGCGCGGCGCCATCGCCCGACGGCACGTGATCATGCACGCCGAGCGGGAGGTGTGCCGGATCCTGCCCGAGTCCAGCACGCTCGAGAACGCATGAACCTGCTGCGGGGACGGGTCGGCCAGTTCTCCACCCGGTTGATCGTGCTGTTCGCGATGCTCTACCTGGTCGTCGTGCCGCTCGTCATCCTGGTGCTGGCGAGCCTGCGCGATCAGGGTGGTGGCCTTCCGTTCGGGAGCAGGAGCTTCTGGAGCGCCGTCCATTACCGGGAGGTGTTCCTCAACGCCCGCACCTGGGAATTGGTGTGGAACACAGTGCTGTTGTCGTTCGGCGCGCTGGCGCTGGCGTTCGCGATCAGCCTGGTGGCGGCATGGCTGGTGGAGCGCACCAACCTTCCGGCGCAGGGCTTCGTGTTCGTGATGATCATCGCCGGCATCGGCACGCCGGGGTTCATCTCCGCCATCGCCTGGACGCTGCTGCTCAATCCGAGCAACGGTGTCATCAACGTCTGGCTGCGGGACGTGTTCGGTTTCAGCGGCACCGGGCCGCTCAACATCTCCACCCTGGCCGGGATGATCTTCGTCGAAGGGCTCGGCCTGGTCCCGGTCACCTTCCTGCTGCTGACCGCCGCGTTCCGCGCACTCGACTCAACACTCGAAGACGCGGCTCTGCTCAGTGGCGCGCACCCGCGACTGGTGGCGCGAAAGATCACCCTCCCGCTGCTCACCCCAGCGATCGTGTCGGCGTTCGTCTACCAGTTCGCCACCACCATCGAATCTTTCGACGTGCCCGTGACCATCGGGTTGCGGAACAACATCGTGGTGCTCCCGACGGAGATCTACCTTCAGGTGCAGCCCTCGGTCGGCCTGCCGCAGTACGGGCTGGCCAGCACCTACGGCATCCTGCTGATCGCCATCATCTTGATTCCGCTGTTCTACTACCAGCGCATCATCAGCCGCACGGAGCGCTACGCGACGGTGTCCGGCAACGCCTACCGGATCCGCCGGGTCGAGCTCGGGTTACGCGGGAAGATCGCCGGGCTGTCGTTCCTGAGCGTCTACGTCCTGCTGAGTTTCGTCCTGCCGACGCTGATTCTGCTCTACACCAGTCTGCACCCGTTCTACTCGGTGCCGACCTTGGAGACGATCGCCCAGAGCAGTCTGGACGCCTACCGGACGGTCATCGGGAGCGCATCGTTCATCGATTCGTTGTCGAACACCCTGATCGTCGGAGTGGCGACGGGGCTGGCCACCATGACCCTCGCCGCGTTGGTGTCCTGGATCGTGGTGCGCAGCAGGACGATCCTGCGTTCGGTGCTCGACGTCCTGGCCTTCATCCCGCACGCGATCCCGGCGATGGTGATGGGCCTGGCGGTGGCACTGATCTACCTGTACCTCACGCTGCCGGTCTACGGCACGATCTGGATCATCGTCATCGCGCTGCTGACGCGCTACCTTGCGCTGGCCACCCGGCAGATGAACACCGGAATCGGTGCGATCAAGCAGGAACTGGAAGAGGCCGGGGCCGCCAGTGGCGCGTCGGGATTCCACACGTTCTGGCGCATCCTGGTGCCGCTGGCGATGCCGTCGTATGTCAACGGCTTCCTGCTGGTCGCGCTGCTGAGTGTGAAGAACCTGTCGATTCCGCTGATCCTGGGTGGCGCTGACAGCAGCATGCTGGCGACGATGATCTGGAACCGTTGGGACAACGGTGACACCGCGTCGACAGGCGCCCTGTCGATCATCATCATGGTGATCACGCTGATCCTCGGCGCGTTGTCCTTCGTGGCGGGTCGGTGGACGCCTGGTGCGCGGAAAGCCAAGCGCCGGAACGCATCCGTGGATCGTTCCACCGCCGAGCCGCAGCCGGCGATGGCCGCGGTCCCTCGGTGACGGCACCCGGCGGCGAGCGACACCCGCTCCGGTATCGCCGGTTCTTCATCTACTGGTTCGCCGGTGTGGTGTCGAACGTCGGCACGTGGCTGCAGACGGTGACCGCAGGGGTGGTGATCTACCAGGCGACGGGGTCGGCGTTCCTGGTGGGGGTACTCGGTTTCGCGAACTTCGCGCCGATCTTCGCCCTGGCGATCACCGGCGGCTACCTCGCCGACCGGTACGGGCCACGCACGGTCGTCATCGTCACCCACTTGGCGGCATTGGTGATCGGGGTGGCGCTGACGGTCCTGTCCTTCACCGGCCACGCCGGTCCGACGGTGCTGATCGGGACCGCCGCACTGTTCGGAGTGTGCTACGCGCTGTCGAAACCCGCGCTGAGTTCCATGATCCCGGCGCTGGTGCCCAAGGCGATCCTGGCGCGGGCCACCGCCATCAACACCCTGCAGTTCATCATCGGGCAGGTCGCCGGTTCGGTGCTGTCGACGATGCTGCTCACCACCGCGGGCTCGTCGTGGGCGTTCGCGGTGAACTGTCTGAGCTTCATCGGTCCCGTCGTCGCGATGATCATGATCGGCCAGGTCGGCGCCAGTGCCCGGGACAGGCGCGCGGCCATGAGCGAAACCCAGGTCGGCACAGTGGCCATCGCCCGCCGGACGCCGCCGATGATCACCATCCTGCTCACCATCACGCTGGCCAACGCCGCCGTCGAAGGTCTGCGGACCGTGACGCCCGCGTTCGTCAGCGAGGCGCTGCACATCGATGCCGAGAAGTCAGGCCTGATGGTCGCCGCGTTCAGCATCGGCAGTCTGATCGGCCTGCTGGCGTTCGGAACCGCGCACCGCCGCATCGGTGGGTGGGTGATGCTGCTCGCGGCGTTCGCGATGTCGGTCGTCGGCGCGGCCTCGCTCAGCACCACCACGTCGGTCCCGGTCGCCTGGGTGGCCGCGGGACTCATCGGCGTCGGTTTCAGTTTCACGATCCCGATCCTGAACGCGACGCTGCTGCTGCTCTCACCCGAGGAGTACCGGGGCAGGGTGATGTCACTTTTCGCGATGGCCCACCTCGGCTTCCGTCCGGTGTGGTCGCTGGCCGCGGGAATGGTCGCGTCGGTGCTGGGCCCTCGCTGGGCGTTGGGGGTGCTCGCGGTCGTGTCGTTCGGGGCGCTCGGCGGTGTGCTCCGGTTGCGGGCCGTCACCGAACACCCGCCGGCCGGCGAGGCCTGAGCCCCCTCAGAGCACGCCCGCGACCTTGCCGAGATGGATGTAGTGCTCCCACACCTTGCCCGGCCGGTGTCCACCGCGGTCGTAGCTCTGCGCCACCAACTCGATCTCCTCGGGCGTCAGCGGTGCCGGCTTTCCGCCGGTCTGCAGCACGGTGAGCAGCGTGCGCGCATTCTCCTCCAGGTCAAGGCAATCCATGAACAGGACGTCGAACCGCTTGGCCACCAGCACCGTTCCGTGTGAGCGCAGCAGGCAGGCGTCGTCGTCGCCGAGCGTCGCGGCGACGGCATCCCCCTGTTCGCGGGTCCGGATGTGGGTCGGATCGGGGTGGATCGCCAGACCGGCGGGATGCTTGTAGGCGAAGTGCCGCATCGGCAACAGCGGTACGTCGACCATCGAGAACGACGTCGACAGCGTCGGGTGCCCGTGGCACACCATCCCGACGTCCGGACGTGCCCGGTAGACGCCGGTGTGGATGGCGGTCTCGGCCGGGGGCGGCACGTCACCGTCCACGACCTCACCGTCGAGGTCCACCACCAGGATGTCATCGGCGGTCAGCGCGGCCCGGCTGCGATCGCGCGGCTGGATCAGCACGTGGTCGGTCCCGGGGATCCGGGCGCTGACGTGGCCGCTGTAGTCCAGGATCCCGCTGAAGACCAGCAGGCGGGTACAGGTCACCAGATCCTCACGGAGTTGCCTGATCGGGTCGGCGGTAGAAGACGGTGCAGTCATGGTGTCTCCGTTCACGGTTCTGACGGTGTGGTGTTCCTGAACGCCTCCGGCCGCAGCAACGCGGTCACCTCATCGACCGGAAGGAGCTTCTCCTCGGCCACGATCTCCGCGACGCTCCGTCCGGATGCCAGTGCCTGCTTGGCGATCCGGGCCGCGGCGGTGTAGCCGATACTCGGGGTCAGCGCGGTGACCACCGCGACCGAGCCGACCACCGATGCGTACATGGTGTCGGCGTTGGCGGTGATACCCAGGATGCACCGGCGGGCCAACGCCCGGCACGCCGCCTCGAGATGCCGGATCGAGGTGAACAAGCTGTGCGCGATGATCGGCTCGAAGGCGTTCAGCTGCAACTGCCCGCCTTCGGCGGCCATCGAGATCGTCACGTCGTTGCCGACCACCTGAAAGGCGACCTGGTTGACCACCTCGGGGATGACGGGGTTCACCTTGCCCGGCATGATGCTCGAACCGGCCTGCACGGCAGGCAGATTGATCTCGTTGAAGCCGGCCCGCGGCCCCGAGGACAGCAGCCGCAGGTCGCTGCAGATCTTGGACAGTTTCACCGCGGTCCGCTTGAGCACACCCGACAGTTGCACGAACGCACCGACATCCTGGGTCGCCTCGATGAGGTCGTCGGCCGTGCGCAGGTTCAGTGTGGTGATCTCGGAAAGCCTGCGGCAGACGGCTTCCCGGTATCCCCGAGGGGCGTTGAGCCCGGTGCCGATCGCGGTCCCGCCGAGGTTGATCTCGGTCAGCAGGCTACGCGCCTCCATCAGCCGGAGCGCGTCCTCGCCGAGAGTCACACCGTAGCTGCCGAATTCCTGACCGAGCGTCATCGGCACCGCGTCCTGCAACTGCGTGCGGCCCAGTTTGACCACGTCGGCGAACTCGGCGGCCTTCACCCGAAAGGCCTCGATCAGCTCGTTGAGCGTGGTGACCAGCGATGTCAGCTGATGCTGCAACGCCACCTTGACCGCGGTCGGATAGGCGTCGTTGGTGCTCTGACTGAGGTTCACGTGGTCGATGGGGTGCAGCCGGGCATAGTCGCCGCGGCGGTGCCCGAGCAGTTCCAGAGCCCGATTGGCGATGACCTCGTTGGCGTTCATGTTCGTCGACGTGCCCGCGCCGCCCTGGATGACGTCGACGACGAAGTCGTCATGCCACCGACCGGTGCGGATCTCCCGGCAGGCCGTCACGATGGCCTGCGCCCGTCGCTCGTCGAGCAGTCCGAGGTCCCGGTTGGCCAGCGCGGCCGCCTCTTTGACCGCCGCCAGCGCGGAGACGAACTCGGGGTAGGCGGACAGCCTGACACCGCTGATCGCGAAGTTGTCTCGCGCACGAGCGGTGTGGATCCCGTAGTAGCTGTCCGCCGGCAACCCGAGCGAACCGAGCGAATCCGACTCGGACCTCGTCTCCACGCCGGGACCGGTCATCGCAGGTGCGGCAGCACTTCCTCGCCGAGCAACCGAATCTGGTCGAAGAATCGGTCGAACTTGAACCGGAAGTCGAACACCAGGTGCTCGGTACCGAGGTCCTCGAACTTCTTGACCTCGGCCACCGCCTCCTGCGGATTGCCGACGATCAGCTGTCCTTCGAGATCCTCGACGGTCTCGAACACCCCGGACGGCGGCTTGACCGCGAACTTGGCCTTGTTCGCCCACGCCAGCAGGCCCGGGATGTTGACGTGCTTGAGCGCTTCCTCGCGGGTCTCCTCGATGCTCGTGGGAGGGATGACCGCGATGGTCGGCATCTTCTTGCCCTGCTCCTCGGACAACGTCCGCATGGTGTCGATGCGTTTGGCCATCGTGCCCAAGGCGATTCGACCGGGCATCCAGCCGTCGCAGAACTCGACGGCCAGCCGCGCCGAGCGGGGCGTCGCCCCGCAGTACCAGAAGGGAATCCGGCCACCGGCCGGCTTCGGCTCGATCGTCACGTTCTCGAAGGTGAAGTTGGCGTCGGAGTAGTCGACGTCGTTCTCGGTGAACACCCGGCGCAGGATCTCGGCGTTCGACCGCACCAGCTCGACCCGGTCGCGGTCGCCCCACTCGATGGCCTCGAACTCGTGATCGAAGGTGCCCGCCCCGAATCCGAGGATCAGGCGCGGTCCGACCAGCTGGGTGATCGTGCCCGCCATCAGCGCGGTGACCAGCGGGTGGCGGAACGGGATCAGCGATCCCGTGCCCAGCTCGATCCGTTCGGTGACCGCACCGATCGCGGTCAGCGTGGTCAACGCGTCGTAGAAGGTCCGGTTCGGTTTCTCCATCTCACCGTGCGGTTCGAACACGAGATGGTCGCGCACCCAGACCGAATCGAAGCCCATGTCCTCGGCCAGCTTGGAGCCTTCGAGAAGCTTCTCGCGGTCGGCGTGTTCTCCGAAATGGGGAAGCAGCAGTCCGAATTTCATTGTGGTTCCTCTCCTGTCAGGCGCCGGACGATGCGAGCCGGCCGAATCCCGGCTTTCCGATGACCTGCCCGTCGGCGAACACCTCTTCGCCGCGGACGAAGGTCCGATCGATGTTGGCGCTGATCTCGCGCCCGTTGTAGGGCGTCCATCCGCACCGCGACAACACACCCTCGTCGGTGATTGTCCATGTCGAATTCATGTCGGCGACAACAAGATCGGCGTCTGCGCCGACCTGGATGGCGCCCTTGGTCCCCCACAGTCCGAACGCCTCGGCCGGCCGCGTCGCGACCAGCGACACCACCCGGTCCAGGGTCAGCTTGCCCTTGTTCACCGTATCCAGCAGCAGCGGGTAGTAGTACTGGATCCCCGGGGTGCCGGTGTGGCAACTCCACATCTTGGTCCAGCCGATTTCCTTCTCCTCACGGGTGTGCGGAGCGTGATCGGATGAACAGATGTCGATGGTGCCGTCAACCATGCCTTCCCACACCGCGTTACGGCCTTCGTCGGGCACCCAGTACGACAACGCGTAGGGCCCCAGCCGCTCGACGTCCTCCCAGGTCGACAGGAACGGAGCCCAGTGGTTGACCTCGCAGGTGACGTCGATCCCGGCGGCCTTGGCGCGCCGGACCGCCTCGATCGAGCGCATGGTCTGCATGTGGGCGATGTGGATCGGGCAGCCCGAGGCCTCCGCCAGCCGCAGGCAGACGTCGATGGCGGTGTCCCAGATGACGCCCGACCGCGACGCGTAGGCCGATGCATAGCCCTGGGGCGTGTTCTCGCCGCGTGCCAGGTACTCCCCTTCGATGTAGTCCATCAGGGCCTGGTCGTGCGGATGGATGATGAACCGCTTCCCGGTTTTGGCGATCAGGTCCATCATCTTGAGCAGATGTCCGTGATCGTGCATCCCGGTGCCGGCCGGGTGGGGGTACGTGCGGCCGGTGTCGACCACCATGTAGATCTTGTAGGCCTGCACCCCCATGTCCGACATCGGCTGGATCTGGTCGTAGTTGGTGGGTGCCGGATTGTGGTTGTAGTCGACGATCGACGTGCGCGAGTAACGCTCGAACACGTCGGTCAGGGTCGCCACGTCGTTGGTCGGCGGGTTCAGGTTCGGCATACCGAAGATCGTGGTCACGCCTCCGACCGCGGCCTGACGGCTGGTGGTCTCGATGTCTTCCTTGTGCTCGAACCCGGGCTCGCGGGTGTGCACGTGGACGTCGACCATGCCGGGCAGCACGACTTTCCCGGTGGCGTCCACCGTGCGGTCCGCCTCGATCGCCATCGTGCCGTCGACCAGCCCGACGATCTTGCCGCCGTCGACGAGCACATCGGCGGCGATACTCCCCGATGGCGTGACGACGGTCCCACCGCTCAGTCTCAGATCTATGGTCATCGCTGTTCTCCTGTCGTCACGGTGGTCAGCCGTCCTGGCTGACCGTGCTCTTCACTTCGAGATCGACCGGCTCGACGAAGGTGTCGAACCACTCGACGATCCGCGGTGTGGTCTGCTCCCAGTACTTGTCGTAGGCGGCGTAATGCGTGGTATGACGTTGCATGATCAGCTCTTTGGGACCGGCGGCCGCCTCGTAGAGGGCAACCGCGTGGTCGGTGGGAGTGGTGGCGTCCTTGTCCACGCCGATCACCAGCAGCGGAGTGGTCAGGCTCTGCGCCGCGAGCACCGGCTTGTAGGCACGGATCTCCTCGGCACACGACAGCGGGATGCTGGTCGGTATGCGGTCGTCGACGTCGGCCTTGACGGTGGTGGTCCGGCGCTCGGCGGTGGGCACCATGATCTCTTCGCGCGGATGGACCAGCCGCCCTTTGCCTTCCACCACCCGCACCTTGCGGTCGGCCTCGAGATCGGCCAGGAAGGCCAGCCAGTCCGACTCCGAGCGCATCCGGTGCAGCCAGTCGTCGCCGTCGGCCACCGGCACCTGACTGACCGCGGCCTTGATCCTGTCGTCGTGAGCGGCCAGCAGAACGGCGTTGCCGCCTCCGGTCCCGCCGGTGCCGAACACCCCGATGGCGTCGGCGAGGACGTCTTCGCGGGTGGTCAGATACGTCACCGCGTTGATCAGGTCGGTCAGCTGCCAGCTCGGCGAAAGATATCCGCGGTCGCCCTCCGAGTCGCCGAAACCGCGGTAATCGAAGATCAGCACTCCGAAGCCCGCCGCGGTCAGGGCCTCGTGATAGCGGACGTAGAGCTTGGCATCCTTGAGCCCCAACCACCCCGGCCCCTGCACGATGGCCCGCAGGGGGCCCTCGGCGTCGTCGGGGGTCCGCCACAACGCGGCGAGACGCTGGCCCTCACTGAAGAACGTGACCGGTGTAGTGCGCATTGCGCGGATCGTCTCCTTCGCGTTGGTGATCCGAACGGATCAGTCTTGACTTATCTTAGATACAAAATCCAAAATCCCAAACCGGTGGGCGAAAGTTTTTTCGGCCTCCGGCTCAGCCGTCGCCCTCGGCGGTGCTCGCGGTGCGCTCCACGACCTGCTGCCGCCGCGCGACGTGATGCGCCACGCCGGCGCCCGCCACGCCGAGGCAGGCGAATCCGAAGAAGGTCGCCGGTATCGAGGAGACCAGGGTCGCCGCACCGAAAAGCAACGGGGCGACGAACTTTCCGACGTTGCGTACCGTGCCGGTGAGGCCGATGTAGGCCATCTTCGACCCGGACGGCGCCATCTCGTTGGCCAGCACATTGTGTGCCACCCCGTAGACACCGTCCTGCGCGCCGTAGATGAGCAGGCCGAGCGCCACCATCCACACCGCGTCCGCCGCCCCGATCAGCACCAAGCTCACCGCGATGAGCAGCATGCAGGCGAGGATCATCTCCGAGGACCGCCATCGAGAGGCGAGCCGCTCCGACAACAACGCCGTGATGGCCGCCAGCGCGCTGGACACACCCACCAGCCATCCCAGCAGCGCGGCCGACATCCCGACCGTGTCCACGGCCAGCACCGGTGTGTAGGTCAGCACCGAGAACTTGAAGATGAACCGTGCCGCGGCGAGAATCTGAACACCCACGATCGCGGGCGCCCGCCAGATCGATTCCGCCTCGGGTTCTCCTGCGGCGCCGCCCTTCTTCTTCCTCGCCACGTCCGGCAGGACGAACCAGGCCGCGACCGCCAACGGCAGCGTGAGCATCTGCAGGCCGAACGGTGCATACCACGCCACGGCCAGGAGAAAGCCACCGGCGACGGGAAACAGCGCCTCCGACGCGGCCATCGCGACGATCCGCCGACTCTGTCCGCGATGCGCGGCCGGACCCGACGGGGCAACCGAGCCGATGATGCCCACCGTGATCGACAGCAGTGCGCCGAACACGATCCCCTGGACGAAGCGCACTGCCAGCAACGTCGCCAGATCGTTCTGCACCAGCAGCAGCCCACCGCCGAGCCCGAACACCGCGAGCCCACCGACGACGACCTTGCGCTCGCCGATCCGTTCGACGAGCAGGCCCGCGGCGAACGCGGAGAACAGCCCGGGAAGCAGGTAAACCCCTGTGATCAAACCGATCTGGAAGTTGTCCAGACCGAAGTGATCCCGGATCGCCGGGATCGCCGGGACGATGCCCTGCATCCCGGAGGTGAGCAGCCCCGCCGTCAGGCTGGCCACCCAGATCACCGCCCACGGACGGTGCGCACGCGTCGTCGGATGCGCCATCAGCCCCCTCTATCCTGTCGTTGCGCCCGGGCGCTCGATATCGCCACGAGATGTCAATGGGACAACAGCATCCCGCCCTCGAGCGGGACCCCGAGAAGCGTGTGGAACACCAGGTAGAACGCCGCCGACCCCAGCACGGTCGTCAACAGCGTGGTACGCCAGCTCTCCGCCGTGACCAGCCGCAGGAAGGCCAGGAGCGTCAACGGAACGGCGATCTCCACGCCGAACATCACGGTAACGGCCAACATCGCGACCACCAGCATCAGGCTCACCCGCAGACGCCTGGCCATCTCCCGCGGATTCTGTGTCTCCTCCGCGGCCACGGAGACCTGACCGGACTCCTGCCCGGACGGGGCGTGCCGCTGCAGCACGGCCGCCGATTCGGCGCCGGAACCGTCTGGCGCCGTGGGGGTTCCGTCGGGGGCTTGCGCATCCTTGCGCGTTTCGACGAGCTCGACCGCCTCGTGCTGCAGGTGGGACACCAGTTCCTCCATGCCACCACCGTCGGCGATGACGCCGCCGGCCTTGTGCCGCAACCCCGGTACGAGAGCGATCAGCAGGTAGGCCCCCACGAGCGCGACCAGTGCCGCCGCGGTGATCATCGGGAACGTCCGGCCCTGCGGGCTGAATTCGGTCGCCATCACCAGGGCGGCGACGCCGACCAGCCCGAAACCGGACATCACGACCAGCGCGTAGGGCCGGGTGGCGGACACCACGCCGCGGGAGATCTCGATCGGGTCCCGCTTGCCGGCCCGCCGCATCGAATACACCTCGTAGCAGATGACCCCGATCGTCAACGCGATCAGCACCAAGGTGATCGGCCTGCTGAAGAACCCGTCGACGAACCCGTACGTGGACACCGTCTGGAGATAGGAACGTTCCACCAGCGGACCGAGGATGAACCCCAGGATCAACGGGATCAGCGGCATCCCGACCGAGCGCATCACATAGGCCACCAGACCGAAGCCGATCGACACCAGCACGTCGACCACGCTCAAGTTGAGCGCGAAGGCCCCGACGACGGCCAGCAGCAACACCATCGGCGACAGGATGCCGGGCTTGACGCGGGTGATGTGAAGCAGTTGAGGACCGGCGAGGACTCCCACGAAGGACGAGAAGAAGCTCGCGGCGATGAGCACCAGGATCGCGATCCAGACGATGTCCGGATTCTCCCTGATGAGGTTGGGGCCGGGTGTCAGACCGTGAATCACCATGGCGCCCATCACGATCGCCCAGTCGGAGCTCCCCGGTATCCCGAATGCCAGGCTGGGCAGCGCCGAACCGGCGTCCTTGGCGTCGTTGGAGGCCTCCGGTGCCAGCACCCCCCGCGGATCGCCCTGGCCGAAGCGGGGGTTCTTGACCGTCCGTGCCGCCTGGAAGTACGCGAGGAATGCCGCCACCGTGCCACCGACCGCAGGCACCAACCCCACTCCGGTACCGATCAGAGAACTACGGGCGAGCAGGAACGGTTGCTTGACCGTGAAGAGCATGCCTTCGAAGATCTGCTTGTAGCCGAACCTCTCCGCGAGCATGCCCCGCGCGACGGACTGGTTGGTGCGGAGCAGTTCCAGTGCCTCGGTGATCGCGAACATCCCGACGAGCACGACCACGACCTCGAACCCGTTGAACAACGCGGGCTGATCGAAGGCGTAGCGAACATCACCGCCGACCGGCGCGAAACCGACGAACGACACCAGCACGCCGAGCAGACCGGAGATGATGCCCTTGACCATCGATCCGCGCGAGGCCATCGCGATGATGATCAGGCCGAGCACACCCAGCAGCGTGAACTCGGCGAACGAGAACGACAGCACCAGCGGTCGCACCGCCGGGATCAGGGCGATCAGCGCGATGGTCCCGATCAGGGCACCCAGGAAGGACGCCGAGGCCGAGATACCGATCGCGAACCCGCCCCGACCCATCCGCGCCAGCGGATAGCCGTCCAAAGTCGTTGCCGCACTGGGCGAAGACCCCGGGATGTTGAGCAGGATCGCGCTGACCGAGCCGCAGAACGACTGCCCCGCGAGGGCCGCGACGAACAGCCCTATCGCGGTCGTCGTCTCCATCCCGTAGGTGAACGGGATCATCAGCGCGATACCGACCGAGCCGCCGAGGCCAGGCAGCAGCCCCGTCAGCATCCCGTTGGCGCAGCCGATCAGGAACGCCGCCAGGAACTGCCAGGTCGCGATCGCGGCGAGTGCGGTCGGTAGCGCGTCCATGAAGCTCACGGGGCGCCTCCCTCACACGGTTGAGAACTCATGCTCAGTTCGACAGCGACGGGACGAGCACCTCCATCTGTTCGATCTGGGCGTTCATCACCTCCGTGGCGGCTTCCCAGTCCCGGGGGATGATCGGTCGTTCGGCTTTGGCCGCCCAGTCCGCGAACTCCGGGCTGGTCATGCTGGCGTACACCGCATCCCGCAGATAGGTGGCCGTGTTCTCGGGCAGGTTCGGCGGCGCCACGATGAGGCGCAGCTCGGTCACCGCACCGGCGAGGTCCTCGAATCCCTTGGACTCCGCGCTGGGAACGTCGGCCAGCCACGTCAGCGATTCGGGACGTTGGTCCTCGGTACCCAGGAACAGCAACGGCCGGATGTCCCCGGACTCGACGAAGCCGGTCAGGTCGGTCGACCCGTACGTGATGAAATCGGCGTCGCCCCTGAGCAATCCGGTCACCACCTCGGAGGACCCCTCCGCGCCGTAGGTGACGTTGGCGTCCAGTCCGAGGGCCTCGATGGTGGCGAGACCCGCCAGCGCGGAGGAGGACCCCTCTTCGACGGTCAGTGACCGCAGACCCTGTTTGGCCTGGAGGTCTTCGATGGTCTGGTACGGGGAGTCCGCGGCGACGTAGACGACGTAGGCGTTCTCGTCGACGCTGCCGAGCACGGTGAACTCGGCGGTCTTCCACTTGGCCAGGTCGGGATCCTGGATCTGTTGGGCGATCGCGGCGGGCATCGGCAGGATTCCGACGGTGTATCCGTCGGGCTTGGCGGTGAACATCGCCGTGATCCCCTGCGGCAACGGCGGCATGTTGCGGATGACGACGTTGACCCCGTCGGGCAGCTGGGTCGTCTGCATCGCCTCGGCGACGCCGCGCGCGTAGACGTCGAAACCACCGCCGGCGCTGTACGGCACGATCCAGCTGATGTCCTTGTCCGGGGTCCATTCACCCGAACCGCCCGTCGCCCCGTCAGAGCCGCTGTCCGACCCGCATGACGTGAGCGCCAGCGTCGCGGTCATCGCCGCCGCGAGGACGCCCTTGGTCCGCTGTGACACCGTGATCTTCATCCCGGCCACTTCCTTTCTTTGGCTTTTACGGCCTTCACGGCCTTTTAACGGCCTTTACGTTGTCGTCACGAGTGCCGAGCGGCCCTCAGCGGTAGATCGGGATGATCTCTTCGGCCCACAGCTCCATCTGCCGGGTCAGTTCGTCCATCGTGGGGTAGATGAACTTGAGCTCGAAATGGGTGACCCCCGCGTCGACGAATTCGCCTACGCGCCTGCGGACGTCCTCGACGGAGCCGAAGATATGACGGTCGAGCGCGAACTGGATCTGGTCGACGTCGCGTTCGTAGGTGTGTGAGCTCGTCTTCACCGTGGGCAGCGCCCTGGCCATCGCGGCGTCGTGATCCCGGTCGATGACGGTCAGCTTCTCCACGGCGATGGTGATGGCCTCGGGATCGCGGCCGTTCTCAGCCGCGGTGTCCCGCACGATCTGAGCGCCCCGCGCCATCTCCTCGGGCGAAAGCCATCCGGGCACCCACCCGTCACCCAGGCGGCCGGTGCGCTTGGCGGCAGCGTCTGTCCACCCCCCGACCCAGACGGCGGGCCCGGGCTTCTGAAGCGGCTTCGGGAAGATCTCGGCATCCTTGAACTCGATGTGCCTGCCGGAGTACGAGGCCAGCGGTTCGGTCCAGATGGCCCGCATCGCCTCGACGAACTCATCGGTCATGCGTGCCCGCGCCGAGAACGGCACCCCGAACACGTCGAACTCACAGGATTCCTTCGACGCCTTGGATCCGAGCCCGACGCCGGCGATGAGCCGGCCGCCGGTCAGGTGGTCGAGGGTGGCCAGTTGCTTGGCCGCGTAGATCGGGTTGCGGGTCGGCATGACCAGACAGGCGACACCGATCTGGACCCGGGACGTCTTGCCCGCGAGATAGCCGATGGTGGTCAGCGCCTCGTAGAAATCGGCGGACTGGTCGTCCCCCAGTGCCTCGTGCGCCCCCGACGAGATGTGATGGCGGTGCATCTCGCTGCTCCACACCACATGGTCGTGCAGGAAGATCGAGTCGAAGCCCATCTGCTCGGCTTCCTCGGCGGCGCGGGTGATGTTCGCGACCGAGGCCAGTGGCCCCGAGTTCGGCACCCTTACCCCAAATGAGATCTTCGACATCGATTCTCCTTGCGCTCTCCGTATTGCCCGAAGAATCGTATCCAATATCCAACTTCTGCGGGGCGGAGTTTGTAACTCCTGGGTTACAAGAATTCCGACGACGCCCTAGGCGGGGTACCGACCGCAACGCCGATCGCCTCCGACGCGGATTCCGTTGCGTCGGAGGCAATTCGAAACGGCACGCTACGCCGGGGCTTTTTCTTCTTTCGCCACGATGTCCTGCAGGCGCTGCGAGACCTTGCGGAGATGGATGACCAGCCATGCGACGGCCGACTCCACGTCACGGGTGCGCAGTTGGGTGATCAGTTCCTCGTGGCTGTGCTGTTCGTCGACACGCTGCAGCAACAGGTACCGACCGACAGAACCCCGCAGCATGTTCACCTGGGCCAGCGCCCGCGGCCGGTCCGCTCTGCGGTAGAGGGTCTCGTAGAGCTGGTAGCGGAGTTCCAGCCGCTTGCTGAGCTCGGCTGTCGCTTCCAGCTCGTGGGCGATCGACTCGAGCTGGTCGATCAGCTCGTCGTCGATCGCGGCCATGGCCAGCTTGAGCAGATAGGACTCCAGCAGGATCCGCAGCTCGTAGATCTCGTTGATCTCGTCCGGACGCAGCACCGACACCGACGCACCACGATGGTGATTGATCCGGACCAGGCCCTCGTTCTCCAGCTGTCGCAGACTCGCCCGGACCGGCATCCGGCTGACGCCGAGTGATTCGGCGATGGTGTCGAGGTTGAGCCGTTGCCCCGGCGGGAAGATGCCCTGGACGATCGCTTCACGAATGAACGCCTGCGTCATGTCCTCGACGGACTGGAACGTCCCCCGAACCGATTCCGCGATCCGGCTGAGGTTCTGCGCGTCCGTATCGGACAACGCCTTGTCGGCGGTGCGCGCCATCATCCCTCCATCGCTGAACCGCTGGGCACTGGTTGCCCAATATTGCATATTAGATCAACGCCGCGGAAATCCATTCAGTCGGACTCCGGCAGGTCGTTGAGCAGGCGCCACACCCGTTCCGGGGTGAGCGGCAGCCGCGACGGCCACCGACCGGTCGCCTGTGCGACGGCTGACGCCACCGCGCCGCCGATCGGGTTCAGCTGGCCCTCGCCGGCTCCCTTGGCTCCGTAGGGTCCTACCCCGTCGCGGCGTTCGGCGATCATCAGATCGATCCGGCGCGCCACGTCGCCTGCGCGGGGCACCCGGTAGTCGACCACGTTCGCGTTCGCCAGCTGAGGGCCGTCGTAGACGAGTTCCTCGAACAACGCCGCGCCCAGACCCTGGGTCGCCGCACCGAGATCCTGCCCCTCGACCGCTTGCGGATTGATCGCGAAGCCCACGTCCGCGCAGGTGACGAGTTGGTCGACGGTGACATGCCCGGTCTCGCGGTCGATGTCGACGGCCACTCCGACCGTTCCGGTCTCCCAGAACGGCGGCATCTGTTTGGTCACGCCTTCCCGCCGTACCAGACCGACGCCGGTCACCTCGCCGGCGGACGCGCCGAACCACTTGCGCACCACGGTCCCGAGATCGGCGGCCTTGTCCCCCGGACCACTCACCCCGCCGGGCACGTCAATGACCTCACCGGGGGCGCAATCCCACAGCTCCGCGGCCATTTCGCGCAGCTTCTGCCGGGCATCGACACAGGCCCGCTGGACAGAGAGCCCGGCCAGCGTGGTGGTCCGGCTCGCGCCGGTCGTGCGCTCGTACGCCGAGCCCGCAGTGTCGGACTGCACCACCGACACCCGGCCTACGTCGATCCCGAACTCCTCGGCGGCGATCTGAGCGAGCAGCGACCGGCTACCCTGACCCATCTCGGTGGAACCGGACAACACGATGACCGAACCGTCGGTCTCCACCCGCACCTGCGCCGTCGAGACCGGATAGGCGCCGGCATCCGACGCCGAGACACCGAAACCGATTCCGTAGCAGGCGGTGTCACGCCGGCCGGCTTCGAGCGAGTCGACGACCATCTCCAGGTCGGCGACCAGGTCGGCGTCGAGGCCGCGGTTGCCCGGCAGGATCTCCTCACCGGAGCGGACCAGATTGCGCCGGCGGATCTCGGCGCGGGACAGCCCCAGCAGGTCGGCGGCGCGGTCCAGATTCGTCTCTCCCGCGAGATTGCCCTGGGGTGCCCCGAACCCTCGGTAGGACGACGCCGGAGTGGTGTTGGTGTACACCGAGCGACCGCGCACCCGCAGGTTGGGAACCCGGTACGGCCCGAAACACCGGTTGACCGATTTGGCCAGCACCAGCGGGCTGTTGTCGGCGTACGCGCCGGAATCCATGGTGATGTCGAACTCGCGGGCCAGGATCCGCCCCTCGGCGTCGAAGGCGGACCTCACCGACACCCGCGCGTCGTCGACCCGCGTGGTGTAGATGGCCTCATCGACCGACAGCGTCAGCTTGACGGGCCGGCCCACCAGCCACGACGCCACCGCGGCAAGCGGTTCCACCTTCGTGTAGGACTTGGAACCGTATCCGCCGCCCAGATAGGGCGCGCTGACGCGGACCTTCGCCAACGGCAGGCCGAAGATCCGGGCCAGATCGTCACGGACCATGAACGGATGCTGGGCGGTGGTGACCACCGTCAGTCCGTCCTCGCCGTAGGAGGCGACCGCGTTGTAGGGCTCCATCGCATAGGCGTAGAGCATCGGATAGCGGGTCTCGCCCTCGACGATCAGGTGCGCCTCGGCGAACGCCGCGTCGACGTCACCCCACCCGAGGTTGACCTCGTGGGCCACGTTGGTCAGATCTGGTTGACCTTCGCCGCTCTCGGATTCGGTGAGCTCTTTGAACGACGCATCCGCGGTGGCCGCATAGGTGGTTTCGTGGACCAACGACGCGCCGGGGGCCAGGGCCTCGGCGGTCGACATCACCGTGGGCAGTTCGTCGTAGCTGACCTCGACCAGGTCGGCGGCGTCGTGGGCGGCCGCGCGCGTCTCGGCGAGCACGATCGCCAGCGGCTCCCCGAAATAGCGGACCTTGCCGGTGGCGAGGATGAAGTGGTCGGAGATGATGTGGCCGAACCGTGGGAACAGCTTGTCCAGGTCACTCGCGGTCACCACCGCCACGACCTCGGGAAGGGCCAGCGCCTTGTCGACGGCGATGTCGAGGATCTCGGCATGGGCACGGTCGGCGCGGACCACTTTCGCGTGCAGCATCCCCGGCATGGTGACGTCGACCGTGTACTGCGCCGTGCCGAGCACCTTCTCGACCAGATCGCGGCGACGCACCGACCGCCCGACGATCCGGTGCTCGTCGGCGTGCGCCGACCTGAGTTCGGCGCTCACAACCGGTTCTCCCCCGACTCGCCGCGCCGGGCCATGCAGGGCGGCAGCGTCGCCGCCACGCCGGCGACCGCGTCGATGATCGGCTGATAGCCGGTGCATCGGCAGATGTTGCCCTCGAGATGTTCGACGATGTCGTGGCGCTCCAGCGGGCGATCCGCCGATTCCAGCAGCGCCGTGGACATCATCAGGAAACCCGGTGTGCAGAATCCGCACTGAAGCGCGTGGTGGTCGATGAAGGCCTCCTGCAACGCATTCGGTGCGCCGTCTTCGGCCAGTCCCTCGACGGTGCGGACCCTCGCGCCGTCGGCGTCGACCGCCAGGAATGTGCAGGCGCTGACCGGCCGGTCGTCGACGAGCACGGTGCACACACCGCAGACCTGCAGTTCGCAGCTGACCTTGGTGCCGGTCAGACCCAGGTCCTCCCGCAGGAAGTCGACCAGCAGGGTCCGCGGCGAGATCGTGCGTTCGACCGTGGTGCCGTTGACGACCACGGCGATGTCGACAGCCGCCAGTTCTTCGGTGCTCACGCGGCCTCCAATGCGTCCAACGCCCGGCGGATGTACACCGCGGCGACGTGCTTCTTGTATCGCTCGGACCCGGTCAGGTCTGGGGTGGGGTCCAGTTCTTCGGCGATCGCTTCGGGTTCGATCTCCCCGGGTTCGCCGAAGGTCCACAGTGTCTGCACCTCACCGACCGCTCCGACCACCAGCCTGCAGACGTCCGCATCGGGATCGTGCACCAGCGCAACACCGACGGTGGGCCGCTCGGTGATCTGATACTTCAGGTACACCGCACGGGTCCGGCCTCCCGGCACCGGCACCCGGACGTCCACCAGCAGCTCCTCGGGCTCTTTGTCGGCCCAATAGGGACCGGCGACGAAATCGCCGACCGGGACGGTGCGCTGCCCCTCGGGCCCGGCGACGGACACCTCGGCGCCGTAGGCCACCAGCGCGGTCGCCACATCCGACTTCGGCTCCGCGAAGCACAGGTTGCCGCCGATCGAGCCCTGGGCGCGGACCCGGGCGTTTCCCACCGCGCCCTCGACCTCGGCCAGCATCGGCAGGGCCGACCTGATCGCCGGATGGCGCGCCAGGTCCATGTGCCGCTCCGCCGCGCCTATCACGACGACGCGTTCACCGTCCAGGTCGCGGCCGCTGACACCGGCGAGTTCGGGAACGTGCTTGACGTCCACCAAGGCTTCCGGCCGGGTCAGCCCGGCCCGCATCGCCAGCAGCAACTCCGTACCGCCGCAGTACGGCACCTTGTCCTCGTTGATCGCGTCCAGCGCCTCGCTGAGGCAGCGCGGTCGGACGAGACGAAAAGACGGCAGCATCAGAGGGTTCCGAGATCGTCGCCGGCCGCGCCGAAGAACTCGTCCATCACCTTCTCCGCCTTCTTGTTGATGGTCCCGCTGCCCATACTCGCGACCTTGCCCGTCACTTCGTAGAGGCCGTCCACGACGATGGTGGAACCGTGCTCTTCCGGGCGCACCTCCATGGTGGCCAGCACCAGCAGTCGCGAGCCCACCTGCCGGTCCTCACCGATGGCCTTGACCTTCAGCGACCGCCCGGGCTCGACATCGCTGACCGTGACATCCAGATCGGCTCGGAGCTTGAACGGCCCGAGCCGATCCATCAGGACCGCGGTGTATTTGCTCAGGTGCTCGATCTCGACCGCGTTCTCCACGATCGAGACCCAGCCGACCAGGCGCGGAACGTCGATGAGTGCGTCCCAGGCGTCCGCCGCAGCGGCTTTGACTGTCAGATCTCGGTGGAACTCCGTACGCGGCATGACCGTCCTTCGACTACCCGAAATAAGCATTGAATTTTTGATACAACTTAGGCGGACGAGCCGCGTGGCGCAACAGAACCCGCGCCCGACTCACCTAACCTTATGAGCTTCCCCCGTCGCATCACTCAGCCACCGCTCGGCGCCGTAAAGTGATTTAATATCCAAAATCGTCCTTCCTAGCTTTCGATCACGGCTCAGCGCAGCGTGGTGAGGAGTTGATCACCGAGTGATACCCCTGCCCCGAGTACCCAGTCCTGCTGCGTTGCGGCGGGTGTTGCGGCGGGCGCGTGATGGGGTGGCGTTGAATGTGGATGAGGCTGCGGTCGCGATGAGTGCGCGTGGTGACGATCTGATCGATTTGTGTGCCTCGGCGG
>NZ_LMVQ01000191.1 GCF_001545925.1 Mycobacterium sp. NAZ190054
CCCCCCCCCCCCCCCCCCCCCCCCCCCCCCCCCTCCCACCCCCCCCCCCGGCGCCGCCGGGCCCGGGCAACCGCCCCTGTCGGCCACGCTGGGCCTGCTGCCCGACGCCGACGCGATGCTGATGATCAGCGACACCAGCCAGGAGTTCACCGAGCCGCCGCCTCCGCCACCACCGGAGGCCGCCGAGGCGCCCCCACCGCCGCCACCGACCACCGAAGAGTCGCCGCCGCCCCCGCCGACCACCACGCGGGCCGGACCGCGCCAGGTCACCTACTCGGTGACCGGCACCAAGGCGCCGGGCGACATCATCACCGTCACCTACGTCGACGCGTCGGGGCGCAGCCGCACTCAGCGCAACGTGTACATCCCGTGGTCGCTGACGGTCACGCCGATCTCGCAGTCCGAGGTCGGTTCGGTCCAGGCCTCGAGCCTGTTCCTGGTCAGCCGGCTGAACTGTTCGATCACGACCAGTGACGGAACCGTGCTGTCCTCCAACACCAGCAATTCCGCGCAGACCAGCTGTTAGGCCACCGGAGCGCAGATGACGAATCTCACCGACACCATCCAGACGCGTCCCGCGTTCGACACCGGCGCACTCGACCGCACCGATCGGCTCGTGCTCGGCGGCTGTGCCGCCGTGTGGCTGGCCGCGCTGGGCGCGGCGGTCGCCGCGACCGTGGCATTGGTGGATCTGGCCCGTGGGCATGCCGCCTCGGCGGGGGAGTCCGGGACGCCATGGGTGCTGTACACGATCATCGGCGTCTCGGCGGCCGTCATCGTGGCGGCCGTGCCGCTGCTGGTGCGTGCCCGCCGCTCGAGCGAGCCGGAAGCGACGCCCGCACCGCAGCAGCCGGTGGCCGACACGTCTCCGCCACCGATGCGCGGCGTCGACGCGCCGACGGAGAAACTGCGTGTCTCGCGTCCCGCGGAGGCCAGCGGTCCGCTGCCGCGGATGCAGGGCTCGGCCGCCGCGGCCTCCCCGGTCACCGACCGGATGTACCTGCGCTGCACGGCGTCGGTCGCGGCCGCGATGGGCGCTGCGACACTGCTGATCTCGGCGTCGACCTACCTGATGGCCGTCGGAAGTGACACCGCGGCGTGGGTGCTCTACGGCGTCGCCGGCGTCGTGACCGTCGGGATGTGCGCCATCCCGTGGTACTTCCTCCGCGAGCTGCGCTCCGACACCGACAGCTGACCCGGCCTGGCGCCGGCGCGGACGGCTGGGTAAGTCTCGGGGGTTCACACGAATCCGCTTTGTGCAGGGGTCTTCTCGCGCTTTGTCTGCAGAACGTGACTACGTGTGGCGTGCGAGGCGGGGGAGCGGACCACGACAGACCGGCCCTCGTCTGACAGCCCACACAGAAAAGATCCGCCCCAGCCGGTGGCTGAGGCGGATCTTCTGATGCGCTTACGGCTCAGTGGTGCCCGTTGGTCTGCCCGTCGGACGACCCGTTCCCCGAGCCGTTGCCGGAGCTGCGCTCCTGGTGCTCGCGCAGCGCGGTCAGCGCGCGGCGCTCCGATGCGTGCGCCGCCTCGGTGAGCGCCTCGTGCTCGGACAGCGGATCGCCCTTGAGGAAGCTGCCGGTGCCCGGGGCGCCGGCGGATCCCAGCTTGTTCATCCGCTTCGGCAGGGCTGCACCCTGGTACTCCAGCGGAATCGGGTGACCGTGCTCGTCGACCGGTCCCAGCGGCTGGTGCAGCTCGACGTACGCGCCGTGCGGCAGCCGCTTGATGATGCCGGTCTCGATGCCGTGTTCGAGCACCTCGCGGTCGCTGCGCTGCAGCGCCACCGCCCAGCGGTAGGCGACGAAGTACACGATCGCAGGCAACACCACCATGCCGACCCGGCCGATCCACGTCGTCGCGTTCAGCGAGATGTGGAACTTCAGCGCGATGATGTCGTTCATGCAGGCGAAGGTCAGCACCAGGTAGAACGCGATCGCCGCCGAGCCGACCGCGGTGCGGGTCGGAGCGTCACGCGGACGCTGCAACAGGTTGTGGTGCGCGTCGTCGCCGCTGAGCTTCTTCTCGATGAACGGGTACGCCGCCAGCAGCGTGAAGATCAGGCCCATGGCCACGGCGACCCACACGCCCTGCGGGATGGTGTAGCCGAACGGGTAGAACTCCCACGCCGGCCACAACCGGATCAGACCGTCGGTCCACATCATGTAGAAGTCCGGCTGGCTACCCGCCGACACCTGCGACGGTTTGTACGGGCCGATCGTCCACACCGGGTTGATCTGGAGCAGACCACCCATCAGGCCCAGGATGCCGACCGTCACCGCGAAGAACGCGCCCGACTTCACCGCGAACACCGGCATCACCCGCACACCGACGACGTTCGTCTCGGTGCGGCCGGGGCCGGGGAACTGCGTGTGCTTCTGGAACCACACCAGAGCGAGGTGAACACCGATGAGCGCCAGGATGATTCCCGGGATCAACAGGATGTGCAGCGCGTACAGACGCGGGATCAGGATCTCGCCGGGGAAGTCCCCGCCGAACAGCGCCCAGTGCATCCAGGTGCCGACGACCGGGATGCCCATCGTGATGCCCGACAGCGCGGCGCGGATACCGGTGCCCGACAGCAGGTCGTCGGGCAGCGAGTAACCGAAGAAACCCTCGAACATCGCCAGGATCAACAGCAGCGAGCCGATCACCCAGTTGGCCTCACGCGGACGGCGGAACGCGCCGGTGAAGAAGATGCGGGCCAGGTGGACCATGATCGATGCCGCGAACAGCAGCGCTGCCCAGTGGTGAACCTGGCGGACGAACAGTCCGCCGCGCACCTCGAAGCTGATGTCCAGCGTCGTCTCGTAGGCGCGCGACATCGCCACACCGCGCAGCGGCTGGTACACGCCGTCGTAGGTGACGTGCGCCATCGACGGATCGAAGAACAGCGTCAGGTACACGCCCGTGATGAGCAGCACGATGAAGCTGTACATCGCGATCTCACCGAGCAGGAACGACCAGTGCGTCGGGAAGACCTTGTTGAGCTGCCGGCGCACCGCAGCCGACGGGTGATACCGCGAGTCGATCGCGTCACCCTGCCTGGCCGCGATGGTGGCTGCGTCTAGACGTGGGCTCATGACTGCCGCTCCCAGAATGCCGGTCCGACGGGTTCGATGAAGTCGCCGTTGGCGACCAGGTAGCCCTCCTGATCAATGGTGATCGGCAACTGCGCCAGGGCGCGGGCGGCCGGACCGAAGATCGGCTTGGCGAAGTGCAACGCGTCGAACTGCGACTGGTGACACGGGCACAGAATGCGGTAGGTCTGCTGCTCGTACAGCGAGGACGGGCAGCCCAGGTGCGAGCAGACCTTGGTGTAGGCGAACAGCTCACCGAAGTTGAAGCTCTCCTGCCCCCGGCGCTTGACCACCCGGGACATGTCGGCGGGCTTGATGCGGATGAGCATCACCGGATTGCGCACACCCATCGAGATCTCGAACAGGTGGTGCTCGGACTCGACAGTGGTTCCGTCACCGTCGGATTCGCGCCACGGGTACACGGTCTCCATGCCGCCGGCGTCGAGGTCCTCGGGACGCATCTTGACGAACGGGGACTCGCCGGGCTTGCCGGTCGCGCGGGCCAGGTAGATGGTCTCGCCTTCGTAGCGGGGCGTCCACCCCGATGTCCACAGCACCGCCTTGGGGCCCTCCGCCGTCGGTACCACCGGCTTCCACGGGTTCTTGATCAGACCGCCGATGAACGCGACGAGGGTGCCGACACCGAAGGCGCCGAACCCGATGCCCAGCGACAGCCCGATCATCTTGCGCCGCTTGATCGTCGAGCCGTCCAGCGCATCGCCCAGGTTGGCCGCGATGGTCCTGCGGTGCAGCTCGGGGGAGCGACCGTCGTGGCGGTCCTGGATCGAGATCTCCTCGGGGATGAACTTCTTCTGGAACAGCACCGCCCCGATACCGATGGCCAGCACCGACAGCCCGAAGGTCAGACCGTAGAGCGGGGTGGCCAACGAGTACAGGAACTCGCCGCCGGAACCGTAGGGCTGGTACTCCCACGGCCAGAACAGGAAGATCAGCAGCAGCGCCAGGCCCGAGAAGCCGGCCAGCAGAAACCAGTACGCGACGGTGCGTTCGGCACGTTTCTCGGCTTTGGTGCCGGGAATCGGCCAACGCGGTTCCTTGTGGACGATCTCGACACCGTCGAGCTTGCCGCCGAGCTCGAGCAGCTCTTCGGGGGTCATCTTCGCCAGCTCGGCGTCGGTGGGCTGGCCGGGCTCGCCCTTGTGGCCCGGCACGTCGGTGCCCTTGATGTCGTCGTGCGCGTCACTCATGCCCGTGCTCCGATCCAGAGAGCGGCCGCGATGATGGCCACCATTCCGACGATCCACGCGACCATGCCCTCGGACGTCGGTCCGAAGCCACCCAGTCCGAGCCCGCCCGGGGTGGGGGTCTCGGCCGCTTCGCGCACGTAGGCGACGATGTCGCGCTTCTCCTCAGGGGACAGCTGGCGGTCGGAGAACTTCGGCATGTTCTGAGGACCGGTCAGCATCGCGGTGTAGATCTGCGCCTCGTTCGCGCTACCGAGATCCGGGGCGTACTTGCCCGACGAGAGCGCGCCGCCCTTGCCGGTGAAGTTGTGGCAGGACGCGCAGTTCAGCCGGAACAGGTCGCCGCCGCGGGCGACGTCGTCACCGATCAGGGACTGCGACGCGATGTGGCCGTTCTCGTCGCGCGGGACGACAGGGCCGCCACCGTTGGCCTGGATGTAGGCGCCGAGGGCGTCGGTCTGCGCCTCGTCGAACTGGCGCGGCTTGTCCGGTGCCTGCGCCTCGCCGCGCATCGCGGGCATACGTCCGGTGGACACCTGGAAGTACACCGCCGCCTCGCCGACACCGATCAGGCTCGGGCCGCGGTCGGCGACGCCCTGCAGGTTGACGCCGTGGCAGGACACGCAGGAGGTCTCGTAGAGCTGCTGACCAGTGCGCAGCATCGCCGACGCCGATTCATCGGCGACCGCGACCTGTGGTGACGGAGTCAACGTGGCCGCCAGGCCACCGGCCATCACCAATCCGCTCAGCAGCAGCAGCGCCGCTGTGACGCGTCGGCGCAGCCGTCGGCGCGACTTGCTGGTCATCGAACCCCTTCTCATCCGCTTGGTTCCTGTGGCTTTCCGGGCAGAGCCGATCATCGGACGAAGTAGATGACGGCGAACAGGGCGATCCACACGATGTCGACGAAGTGCCAGTAGTAGGACACGACGATCGCGGCGGTGGCCTGGGCGGGCGTGAACTTGCTCATCCGGGTGCGCAGCAGCAGCAGGACGAAGGCGATCAGACCGCCGATGACGTGCAGACCGTGGAAACCGGTCGCGAGGTAGAAGACGGTGCCGTACGCGCTGCCCGCGATCGTGGTGCCGTGCTGGACGAGGTGCAGGTACTCGTAGCCCTGTCCCAGCACGAAGAACAAGCCCATCGCGAATGTCAGGGTGTACCAGCGGCGCAGCCCGAACACGTCGCCGCGCTCGGCGGCGAAAACACCCATCTGGCACGTGAACGACGACGCGATCAGCACCAGCGTCACCGGTACGGCCAGCGCGAGATTCAGCTCGGTCGGCTCCGGCGGCCAGTCACCGTGTGCCTGCGCGCGCGCCGTGAAATACATCGCGAACAGTCCAGCAAAGAACATCAACTCACTGGAAAGCCACACGATGGTGCCGACACTGACCATGTTCGGCCGGTTCAGCGAATGAACGCGCGACGTGATAGCCGTTCCCGAGGTTCCTACAGCGCTCGTCACGAGAGCAAGTATGACGCTTTGTAGTTGTCGAACTCCACCCGGGTCAGGCAATTCGTCATAATCACTTCCGTGACTACCCCTGCGCCCAATCCCGCCTCGGCCCACAACGTCTCCGCGGAGACTCCCGCATGGTCGACGATCCTCGGCAGACTGACCACGGGTCAGGGGCTGCTGCCAGGGCAGACGGCCTGGGCGATGGACCAGATCATGACCGGCACCGCGACACCGGCGCAGATCGCCGCTTTCGCGGTCGCGATGAAGATGAAGCGCCCGACCTCCGGCGAGGTCACCGAACTCGCCGACATCATGCTCAAACACGCGCGCCGGGTGCCGACCGAGGTGATCGGCAACGCGACGGTGGACATCGTGGGCACCGGCGGCGACGGTGCCAACACCGTGAACCTGTCGACGATGGCCTCGATCGTGGTGGCCGCGGCCGGGGTGCCGGTGGTCAAGCACGGAAACCGGGCCGCGTCGTCGCTGTCGGGCGGGGCGGACACGCTCGAGGCGCTGGGGGTGCGGATCGACCTCGAACCCGACCAGGTGGCGCGCAGTGTGTCCGAGATCGGTATCGGCTTCGCGTTCGCCCCGCAGTTCCATCCGTCCTACCGGCACGCCGGGGTGGTGCGTCGCGAGATCGGGGTGCCGACGGTGTTCAACCTGCTCGGACCGCTGACCAACCCGGCCGCCCCGCGGGCGGGACTGATCGGTTGCGCCTGGGGCGATCTCGCCGAGGTGATGGCCGGGGTGTTCGCCACCCGCGGCGCCAGTGCTCTGGTGGTGCACGGGGACGACGGCCTCGATGAGCTGACCACCACGACGACGAGCACGATCTGGCGCGTTCAGGCGGGCACCGTGGAGCGGTTGACGTTCGATCCCGCCGCGTTCGGTTTCGCCCGCGCCGACATCGCCGAACTCGTCGGCGGCGACGCCGAGGCCAACGCGGCGTCGGCCCGGGCGGTGCTCGGCGGTGCCACCGGTCCGGTGCGCGATGCCGTCGTGCTCAACGCCGCCGGCGCACTGGTCGCCCACGCCGGACTATCCAGCGACGCCAAGTGGGTTCCGGCCTGGGAGTCCGGCCTGGCGCGGGCGAAGGAGGCGATCGACTCCGGGGCGGCCGAACAGTTGCTCGCGCGTTGGGTGCGGTTCACCCAGACCCTCTGATCCGCCGAACTGTTCGGCGAGTTGCTCGGCGGCCAGCCGAGCGGACCGGGCGGTCGCGGCCCACGTCGAGAAACGGCCGGCGGCCGCCAGCGGTGTGCAGTACCCGGCCTCGCTGCGCACGATCCGCACCCCGGGCTGTGCGAGCCAGCGGGCGATCAGGCCGGTCTCCTCGACGAGCGCGCCGCCGAGCGGGCCCGGGGTCGGCAGCACCGCCTGCGCGGCGGCGGTCAGCGCGTCCACCACCGGCAGTACCGACGGTTTGTCGGCGTGCGGCAGCGCCTTGATCGAGCGG
>NZ_LMVQ01000192.1 GCF_001545925.1 Mycobacterium sp. NAZ190054
CTCGGCGCGCAGGTACTGCGCCAGCAGTTCCGGCGGCAGCGCCTCGTCGACGTCGAGGAGGCCACCCCAGAACTCGGGGTGCTCCAACGCCAGTGTCCGGCCCTGGCCCCACAGCACGGCGTGCGCGAAGGCCGCCGAGGCCGCGCGCCTGGCCGACACCGCTGCCGGCCGCCGCGACGCGCTGAACCACTCGCAGCAGCATCTGGACGCGCGTCGCGAGCACGCCGACAAGCTGGACCCCCGGGACACCACGAACGCCAAGGTCGACGACGGCGGACCGGACGGCAAGCATGCCGCCCCGGACCGGGGCCGCCAGGACGGGCCCGCGGAGAAGATGGGCCCGGACATCCGCAGCCGTTAGCCGCCCCAGGCCACCGGCAGGCGCTTGATGCCGTGGATGAACGCCGCGTGCAACCGGTCGGGCTCGGCGACGGCATGGATGTCGGGCACCAGCCGGTGCAGCTCCTCGAACGCCACGGTGATCTCGCGGCGGGCGAGGTTGGCGCCAAGGCAGAAGTGCGCGCCGCCGCCGCCGAACCCGACGTGCGGGTTCGGATGCCGGCCCACATCGAACGTCCACGGGTCGGCGAACTTCGACTCGTCCCGGTTCGCGGATCCGTACCACAGCGAAACCTTGTCGCCGGCAGCGATTTTCACGCCGCGCATCTCGATGTCACGGGTCGCGGTGCGGCGCATGTACGCGACGGGGGAGGCCCACCGGACGATCTCCTCGACGGCGGTGGGCGCCATGCCGGCGTAATCGGCCCACCATCGTTCGCGCTGCTCGGGGTAGCGACTCAGGGCGAGCACACCGTGACTGATCGCGTTGCGGGTGGTCTCGTTGCCTGCGACGACCAGCAGGATGAAGAACGACGCCACCTCGGCCGAGGTCAGACGCTCCCCGTCGAGTTCGGCCCGGACCAGGCTGGTGGTCAGGTCGTCGCCGGGATTGCCGCGGCGGTCCTCGGCCAGTGCTGTCGCATAGGTGCCGATCTCCATTGCCACCGAGACGAATTCGTCGAAGTCGGTGGCGATGTCGGGGTCACCGAAACCGAGGATCACGTTGGTCCAGTGGAAGACCTTCTGGTGATCCCGCTCGGGGATGCCCATCATGTCGCAGATGATCTGCAGCGGCAGCGGACCGGCCAGCTCGCCCACGATCTCGCCGCGGCCGTCGGGATGCGCGGCGACCATGTCCCGGACCAGGCTGCGGGCGCGCTGGCGCACCGAATCCTCGATCAGGGCGAGCACCCGCGGGGTGAACGCGCTGCGCACGATGTTGCGCAGGCGGGTGTGCCGGGGGTCGTCCATCGCGATCATGGACCCGAAATACTCTGCCAGCTCCGGACTCTGGTCGCCGACGGTGATGCCGAGCGCGGAACTGAAGATCTCGGGATGCCTGCTGGCGAAGAACACGTCCTCGTGACGGGTCAGCGCCCAGTGCCCGGCGACCTCGGAGTCGGTGTCGGCGACGTAGGCGGCGTGGAAGGAGATCGGCGCCTCGCGCCGGAGGGTGGCGAACGCACCGTCCCGGTAGTCGTCGTCAAGGCCCCAGAAATCCCACGACCCCAGGTCGATGTCGGCCAGCGGCACCTCCGGCGGAGCGACCCCGTTCGTCCGGATGACAGCCGCCCTGTGGGTGCCCAGGCTCATGCGGCCCAAGCGTAGTCTCAGGGCCGGGCTTCATGACCCTTTCTGCCGTGCGTGCGCAGCTCCTCTTTCATGCGGGCTTCGTGGGGGTGACGGTCACCGCCGACCAGCTCGTCACGGACCCTGCGCACGTGCTCACTGAACGGCGACCAGTAGTCGTCGTCGAACTCCTCGACGACCTGGAAGGTCCACCGGCCGTCGAGCACGTTGCGGCCCACGAGTTCGGTCTCCAGCCGCTCGGCGACGGCGCCGTGACCGGCTTCCCGCAGCGCGCGGGCGCCTTCGCCGAGCAGCAGGTCGGCGCGGCCTATCAGCTGGTGGAACGCGTACAGATGGCCTCGGGCCCGTTCCAGGTACTCCAGCGCTTCACTCACCTTGCCCACCGCGTCGACGGTCTGCTCACTCGCTTCGGTCACCGAGCCCACATACCCGCCGCGCCGGGTCGGCAACCGCCGCTCAGTCGATTCGATACACGTGGTCGGGGGTCAGCTCGCCGGTGATCGCGGTGGCCAGCAACGTCCCCGGGTCCGCGCCCCGGAACGCGATGTCGGTGTTGACCAGGATGACCAGAGACGCCTCCCGCTCGGGCAGGTGGACCGAGACGGTCTGATAACCGGGCAGGCTGCCGTTGTGGCCGATCCAGCCGGCCACGTCGAACACGCCGAGTCCGTAACCCTGTGGCGCCGGCGCCCCGGATCGGTCGACCGTCTGCAGCCGCTCCTGCTGCATCTGCGGGGTGAGCAGCGAACCGGTCGCCAGCGCCGGGGCCCAGATCCGCATGTCGTGCAGCGTCGAGATCATGTTCCCGGCGGCCCACGCCCAGGACGGGTTCCAGTCGGTCGCCGTCGTTTCCCGGCCGTCGGCGGTCTGCATGGTGTAGCCGGCCGCATGCGGTCTGGGGAACCGGCTGTCGGTGGGGAAGCTGGTGCCGGTCATCCCGAGGGGGCCGGTGACGTGCTCACGGAGGAACTCCGCCATGGTCCGGCCGCTGACCTTCTCCACCACCAGACCCAGCAACACGGTGTTGGTGTTGCAGTACTCGAACCCGTCACCGGGGGCGAAGCTCGGCGGCCGGGAGAACGCGTAGTCCAACAGCTCGCGCGGTGTGAAGCTGCGGCGCGGGTCGTCGTACACCGCGCGTGCGAACCCGGGGTCGGCCGAGTAATCGGGCAGCCCGCTCTGCATCCGGGCCAGTTGGCGCAGCGTGATGCGCTGACCGCCCGGCACGCCCTCGACGTACCGCGCGACGGGGTCGTCCAGGCCGAGCCTGCCCTGGTCGGCCAGCAGAAGGACCGCGGTGACGGTGAAGGCTTTCGTCTGGCTCCCGATCCGGCTGAACAGATCCGTCTTCATCGGCGCCCTGGTCTTCTTGTCGGCCACGCCGAAGGCACGCACGTAATCGCCGTCGGGGGTCCAGATCCCGATGATCGCGCCGGGGATGCCCGCTTCGTCGATGACCCGTTCGACCGCGCTGTCGAGGCGGCCGGTGATCTGCGGCGCCATCGTGGTCGCGGGCGCGACGACGCTGGTGCCGTGCCGGTCAGCCGAGCGCGTCGCGTCCACCGACTCTCCGCACCCGGTGGCGGCGAGGACGACGGCGAGCACGGCCGCCACGACGCGAGTGATCATCGCGCTCACAGTATTCGTCGCGGCGTTGCCCTCGCCGAGCCCTGCCCGTCCCGTCCTGCTGACGATCCGGCACCGTCAGCGATCGAACTCCGTCTCGTCCTCGGGGACGGGGATCGACTGCTCGATCAGGTCGGCCTCGGTGGCCTGCCAATCGCGGTCCGCGCCGACACGTTGGGCGTCGGGCCACGTCTCCTCGTCGACGTCGGCGACCGGGGTGAGCTGTTCGACCACGTCGGCTTCCGGGGCGTCTCCGAATGAGCTGCGGTCGGGGGTCGTCATCGGCAACCTCTCCAAGGTCGAAGGACATGGGAGCGCTACTTCCACGATAGGTGCGCCCGCACCGGGTACCCACTCGCGCGCGAGAAAAGTCCAGCCGGATGCCCTGGTGATTCACGGGTTGGGCCGGCTCTCGGGTACGCTTCGTGAACCGCGTAACCGGGACAGGCCCTCAAGCCCGGTGGGGCCGTCGCCGACCGATCAGCTTCCAGAATCTTAAGGGCTTGTACTTTGCCAGACCTCACGAGCGGCTCTTCGGATCTGCAGCCCCATTTCGAGGACGTCCAGTCGCACTACGACCTGTCGGACGATTTCTACCGGCTGTTCCTCGACCCGACCCAGACCTACAGCTGCGCCTATTTCGAGCGGGACGACATGACGCTCGAAGAGGCGCAGATCGCCAAGATCGATCTGTCGCTGGGCAAGCTCGGCCTCGAACCGGGCATGACGCTGCTCGACATCGGATGCGGGTGGGGTGCCACGCTGCTGCGCGCCATCGACAAGTACGACGTCAACGTCATCGGCCTGACGCTGAGCCGCAACCAGCAGGCACACGTGCAGAAGCGGCTCGACGCGCACGCGAGCCCGCGCAGCAAGCGCGTGCTGCTGGCCGGCTGGGAACAGTTCGACGAGCCCGTCGACCGGATCGTGTCGATCGGCGCGTTCGAGCATTTCGGCCGCGACCGCTACGACGAGTTCTTCAAGAAGGCCTTCCAGGTGCTTCCCGGCGACGGCGTGATGATGCTGCACACCATCATCAAGCCCAGCGACGAGGAGTTCGCCGAGAAGGGTCTGCCGGTGACGATGAAGCTGCTGCGCTTCTCGAAGTTCATCATGGACGAGATCTTCCCGGGTGGTGACCTGCCCAAGCCGGAGGTCGTGGCCGAGCACGCGGCCAAGGCCGGGTTCACCCTGCAGCGCGAGCAGCGGCTGCAGCCCCACTACGCCAAGACACTCGACATCTGGGCCGACGCGCTGAGCAAGCGGGAGGACGAAGCCGTCGCGATCCAGTCCCGCGAGGTGTACGACCGGTACATGAAGTACCTGACCGGGTGCGCTGACCTGTTCCGCGACGGCTACACCGACGTCTGCCAGTTCACTCTGGTGAAGAAGGCCTGATCTCCCGGTAGGAGCGGGCCGGCTGGCCCGGCTCGGCTCCGGCGGCGTCGCGCCGCCTGGCCGCCATCCCGGCCAGTGCCTCGAACACCACCCGGTGCGCGGCGTTCACGGTGAGTTCGGCGTGGTCGTAGGCCGGGGCCACCTCGACCACGTCCACGCCGACGACATCGTGCTCGCGACAGAGCTGCCGCACCATCCGCAGCAGGTCCGCGCTGGTGATCCCGCCCGGCTCCGGAGTGCCGGTGCCCGGCGCGTGCGCCGGGTCCAGCACGTCGATGTCGACCGAGACATACAGCTTGTCGGCCTTGGCCAGCGCCTCGCCGACCGCGTCGGCCATCACCGCCTTGAACCCGCGCTCCCAGATCTCCTGCATCGTGTGCCAGGTCATCTGCTGCTCGAGCATCCACTCGAAGGTGTCCTGCGGCGGCCAGTAACCGCGCAGGCCGACCTGGACGAAGTGTGAGCCGGGCACCGCGCCGGATTCGATCAGCCGGCGCATCGGGGTGCCGTGGCTGGCCAGGTTGCCCTCGATCTCGTCGGCGGTGTCGGCGTGCGCGTCGAAATGCACGACGCCGACGTTGCCGTGGCCGTGGACGTCGGCCACCGCCGTCGCGGCCGGCCAGGTGATCGAGTGGTCCCCGCCGAGGATCACCGGCACGATGCCCCGGCTGGCGACGGCGTGCACCCGCTCGCGGATGTTGCGGTGGGACACCTCGGTCTGGCCGTGCGGGCAGTACGCGTCGCCGAAGTCGACGACCTCCAGCCAGTCGAAGATCTCCAACCCGAGATCCATGTGGTAGGTGCCCGGCTCGTAGGCGGTCGCGCGGATGGCGCGCGGGCCGAAACGCGCACCGGGCCGGTTGGTGGTCGCGATGTCGAACGGGGCGCCGACGATCGCGGCGTCGGGTCTCCAGGAGTCGAGCTGTTCGGCCTCCGTCAGGAACGGCCGGTGGCCGAACGAGGCCACCCCCGCGTAGGCCAGCTCCAACTGTTCGGCCATGCCCGGCGGCAGCTCGCGGTTCGGTCCGTGCTCGTGACCCATGCGGACGACCGTACCGGTCAGCGGCCCACGGACCGGCCCAGTGCGGCCCGCAGCGGGTCGGGGATCGGCTGCTTGACCCAGTCGGTGGCCGACACCACCACATAGACGTTGTGCCCGCGCACCGCGATGCGCTCGTCGCCGGTGCCGGTGCGGGCCAGCACCGTGAATCCGATCGTGAAGCTCGTCGTTCCGATCCGCGTGCAGCACGCGGTGACGCGCACCGCGTCCCGCCAGCGCACCGGGGACGCGAAGTCGATCTCGGCGTGCACCACCTGGAAGTCGTAGCCGTCGGCCGTCATCGCCGGATACGCGACGCCGAGCGACTCGAGAAGGCCGGTACAGGCCTCGTCGAACCAGGTCAGATAGTGACCGTTGAACACCACGCCCTGCTGGTCGATCTCCGCGTAACGAGGCGCGATCACCAGCGAGAACTCGGTCACCCGCACCACCCTAGCCAGCCGCGGGCACGGCGCTGCACCACACTGGGAGCCATGAAGCTCGTGACCGTCGACGATGTCCGGGCGGCCGCCGACCGAATCCGGCCCCATGTCGTGCGTACGCCGCTGCTCGCGGCGCGCTGGGGCGACCCGGACCGTCCGCTGTGGATCAAACCGGAGAACCTGCAGCCCATCGGCGCGTTCAAGGTGCGCGGCGCGTTCAACGCCATCGGGGCGGTCAGAGACGGTGACGGGACCGCCACCGATGTCGTCGCCTATTCCAGCGGCAACCACGCTCAGGCGGTGGCCTACGCCGCGGCGGCGTTCGGGTTGCGGGCCCACATCGTGATGCCCGAGGAGACCCCGGCGGTCAAGGTGCAGGCGACGCGGGACCTCGGAGCGCGGGTCGTGCTGTGCGCGGCGGGACAGCGCGAGGCCGTCGCCGAACAGGTGCTGCGCGACACCGGCGGGGCGATGATCCCGCCGTTCGATCATCGGGACGTGATCGCCGGCCAGGGCACGATCGGCCTGGAGATCGCCGAGGACCTGCCGTCGGTGCGCAACGTGCTCGTGCCGGTCAGCGGCGGGGGACTGGCGTCGGGCATCGGCACCGCGATCCGCGCACTCTGTCCCGACGCGTCGGTCTTCGGTGTCGAACCCGAACTCGCCGCCGACACGGCCGAGGCGTTGCGCGTCGGCCACCGGGTCGACTGGTCGATCGAGGACCGCAACCGCACCATCGCCGACGGTCTGCGCTCGCAACCTTCGGAACTGACCTTCGCGCACCTGCGACTTGTCCTCGACGGGATGCTCACGGTGTCGGAGGACGAGATCCGCGCGGCGGTGCGTGAGCTCGTCCACCGCGCGCACCTGGTCGCGGAGCCGAGCGGTGCGGTCGAGTCCGACGATGTTGGTGTAGGTGTGGTGCATGTAGTTGTGCGAGTGGCGCCACTGGTCGGCCGGGCACGCGGTGTCCCACTCGAAGCCGCGGCTGGAGATCGCCGGATCACCCATCCAGTCGTACT
>NZ_LMVQ01000193.1 GCF_001545925.1 Mycobacterium sp. NAZ190054
AGATGCGCGAGACCTCCGACTTCGACACCCCCGAACCCCCCCCGAGCGCGCCGACGAGGTCATCGAGCCGGAGTTCTCGACGCCCCGGCCCACCCGGCCGACCACCGCCCCGCCGACGACCGGCAGGCCGGCTCCGTCCACCCCACCGCGGCCGCCCGGTGGAGAGGTGCTGCGGCCACAGAACGGCTACGTGTTCGTCCAGACCAGGAGCGGCAAGACGCGATGCCAGCTCAACGAACGGGAAGTCGGCTGCGAATCGGCGTTCACCGACGCCCCCGAGGTCGACGGCCTCCCGGCCAACGGGGTGCGCCTCAGTGCCGACGGCGAGCTGAGCTGGGTGCTCGGCAACCTCGGCGCCATCCCGGCGGTGACCCTGGACTACCGCACCTACTCGGCGGTCGGATGGACCATCGACGCCAACGAGGACGGCACCCGGTTCACCAATGACGGCACCGGGCGCGGCATGGTGATCAGCGTCGAGGGCGTGCAGAGCTTCTGAAAGTCTGGGCCGCGGCCTCGGTCGTCCTCGCCGTCGGCCGTGTTCACCACCCCGCAGATTCCTCGATCGGCGCGCCCCGAAAAGGGTTGCCGAGCCGGTGATCTCACCTATCGTGTGGGAACTGCCCGGGGACGCCGACGTCTCGCGTGCCGGCGGAAGGGAACGATCCGAATGACCGTGGCGCAACGCGAACGGGCCGCCCTGGTGGCGACCTTCCGCGACGTCCCGCCCGATGCACCGACGTTGTGCGAGGGATGGGACGTGCGGGATCTGACCGCGCACCTGGTGGTGCGGGAACGCCGCCTCGACGCGGCGCCGGGCATCATGATCCCGGCGTTCGCCGGGCACACCGCGCGGGTGCAGGACCAGGTGGCCGCCTCCACGGACTGGGACGTGCTGCTGGACCGGGTCGCCGACGGGCCGCCGCTGTACTCGCCGTTCAAACTTCTCGACCCGATCGCCAACGTCGCCGAGATGTTCATCCACCACGAGGACGTGCGCCGGGCCCGCCCGGGGTGGGAGCCGCGACCCCTCGACGAGCAGACCACCGCGGCGTTGCGCAGACCGATCGCGATGATGGCCCGGATGACATTGCGCAAGGCGCCCGCGCGGGTGGTGTTCCGCACCCCGCAGGGCGACACACTGGCCACCCTCGGACGCGGCGCCGAGGTGACGGTCACCGGCGACCCCGGCGAGTTGCTGATGTTCGCCGCCGGCCGGGACGAGGCGCGGGTGAACCTCGACGGCTCCGCCGACCTGGTCGAACGGCTGAAGAATGCCCGGGGCGGGCTCTGAGCCTAGGGTGGATCACCGTGGCCGCGACAAACACACCAGACTTCCGCATCTTCGTCGAACCCCAGCAGGGGGCCAGCTACGCCGATCAGCTCGCCGTCGCCCGGACCGCCGAGAGTGCCGGCTATTCGGCGTTCTTCCGATCCGACCACTACGTCGCGATGGCCGGCGACGGCCTGCCCGGCCCCACCGATTCCTGGGTGACGCTGGCCGGCATCGCGCGTGAGACCTCGACCATCCGGTTGGGCACGATGGTTACGTCGGCGACCTTCCGCTACCCCGGCCCGCTGGCGATCTCGGTCGCCCAGGTCGACGAGATGAGCAGTGGCCGGGTCGAGTTCGGGATCGGCGCCGGCTGGTTCGAGGCCGAACACAAGGCGTACGCCATCCCGTTCCCGCCGGTCGGCGAACGCTTCGACCGACTCACCGAACAGCTGGAGATCCTGACCGGCCTGTGGACCACGGAGCCGGGCCAGACCTTCGATTTCTCCGGCACGCACTACCACATCGCCGACTCCCCCGCGCTGCCCAAACCCGCGCAGCGCCCGCACCCGCCGATCATCATCGGTGGTGGCGGGGCCAAGCGGACACCGGCACTGGCGGCGCGGTTCGCCGACGAGTTCAACATCCCGTTCGTGCCGCTGGACACGCTGACCGAGCAGTACGCCCGGGTGGCGGCCGCGGTCGAGAAGGCGGGCCGGGCCAAGGACTCACTGACCTACTCGGCGGCCTTCGTGTTGTGCGTCGGCCGGGACGAGTCCGAGATCGCCCGGCGGGCCGCCGCGATCGGTCGCGAGGTCGACGAACTGCGGTCCAACTCCCCGGTGGTGGGCACCCCCGACGAGGTCGTCGACAAGCTCGGCCCGTTCCTCGAAGCCGGCGTCGAGCGGATCTACCTGCAAGTTCTGGACATGTCCGACCTCGACCACGTCGAGTTCTTCGCCGAGCAGGTCGTCCCCCGGCTCCGCTGACCCGGCGGCCGGAACCGGCTCGCCGCTACTATCGGTGGCCGTGAGCAGCCGGGACCGTGACGACGCGCAGGAGGAACGGCCCGTCGCGTGGCACAACCAGACGTCGACCCTGCTCATGGCGAGCGTGGCGGGCCTGGCCGCGATCGCGCTGGTCATCACGCTGATCTCGTATGTGGCGCGGCAGTTCGGCGAACCCGAGCCGGCCCCGCTGTACTACGTGCCGCCGGCCACGTCGACGAGCACGTCGTCGGGAACGTCGGGCACGTCGACCACAACCGGGACGATCACCAGCACGAGCCCGCCGATGACCACCGACATCAACCCGGACACCACCGCGGCGACGACGACGGAGTCGACCTCGACGACCCGGCCGAGCACCCGGCCGCCCCGGACCCGGGAGACCGAAGAAGAAGCAGACGAAGACGAAGAACGGACGTCCACCACGCGCAGCCGGCCGCGCACCAACGTGACACGCACGCTGTACCCGGCTCCGTAGCGGCGAGCGCCTACTATCGGGTTCCGTGGCGCGATACGGCGATTCCGACGATCAGAACAACTACTCCGACGAGGAGCCGACCCAGCTCAGCAACTACGGAGCGGGCTACAGCGACTACCAGACGGGCTACGGCGACTACGGGACCGGCGGATATGACCAGCCGCCGCCGGAGACCGAGACCCCGTGGTACCGCAAGCCGGTGGCGCTGGTGTCGATGGGCGCCGTCGGCGCGCTGCTGATCGCGCTCATCGTGTTCTTCCTGGCCAAGGCCGTCACCGGCGATTCGGATTCCGAGACGACCACCACCACATCCCTGACGCCGCTGACCACGACGACCTCGGCCCCTGCGGTGGCACCCCCGGCCACGGTGACCGAGACCGCGACCCCGACCACCACCGATCCGGTCACCACGACGACCACGACCACCGCGCCGACGACGACCACGACGACCACCACCACGACGACCACGACGCCGACCACCTCGGTCAGCACGAGCACCAGCACGGTGACCGAGACCGAGACGCAGACCGAGACGGTCACCGAGCCCCCGGCGCCGCAGATCGAGGAGATCGCGCCGACCGAGGGCCGGCTCGACCGGCTGCGTGGCCGGCTGTCGAAGTCGCAGAACGCCCTCGGCCGCAGCGTGCTCGGCCTGTTGGGCGGCGGTGACCTGGACGAGGACTCCTGGGAAGAGGTCGAGGACACCCTGCTCATCGCCGACCTCGGCCCGGTCGTCACCGAGTCGGTGATCACGTCGCTGCGCGCCCAGATGGCCAGCAGCCGGGTGCGCACCGAAGCCGACGCGCGGGCTGTGCTGCGCGAGGTGCTGATCGCCGAACTGCGGCCCGACCTGGACCGCTCGATCAAGGCGCTGCCGCACGCCGACAAACCGTCGGTACTGCTGGTGGTGGGGGTCAACGGCACGGGGAAGACGACGACCGTCGGCAAACTGGCCCGCGTTCTGGTCGCCGACGGCCGCCGGGTCGTGCTCGGCGCGGCGGACACCTTCCGCGCGGCGGCCGCCGATCAGTTGCAGTCCTGGGCGTCGCGGGTCGGTGCCCAGGTGGTGCGCGGTCCCGAGGGGGCCGACCCGGCCTCGGTCGCGTTCGACGCCGTCGACACCGGCATCGGGTCGGGCGCCGACGTCGTGGTCATCGACACCGCCGGCCGGCTGCACACCAAGACCGGTCTGATGGACGAGTTGGGCAAGGTCAAGCGTGTGGTGGGCAAGCGCGCCGCCGTCGACGAGGTACTGCTGGTGCTCGACGCGACGATCGGCCAGAACAGCCTGCCGCAGGCCCGGGTGTTCGCCGAGGTCGTCGACATCACCGGGGTGGTGCTGACGAAGCTGGACGGGACCGCCAAGGGCGGCATCGTGTTCCGGGTGCAACAGGAACTCGGCGTTCCGGTCAAGCTGGTCGGGCTCGGTGAGGGACCCGACGATCTGGCCCCGTTCGAGCCCGCGGCGTTCGTCGACGCGCTGCTCGGCTGAGTCGGCACCGGCGCAGCGAATTCCGGGCGATAGCCGGCGGATTTCGCCGTCCAGGCCTGGTGAAACACGAGCGTAACGACATCCGCGCCTGCGTTCACGTCAGCGAAACACAACAGAATCACAGGTGAAACGCTCGCAAAAGAGTCTCTTCGGGAGGCCGATCCTGGTCGGCCGTCATCCCAAGGAGGTTCACACAAAGTGGCATTCGGCTTACACGATGTGGTCTTGGCCCTGCCAGACGACCAATTCGCGCCATTCGCGGAAGGGGGCCTGAGCGCCGGAGACACGGCGTGGGTGCTCACGTCGGCCGCGCTGGTGTTGTTCATGACGCCCGGCCTGGCGTTCTTCTACGGCGGTCTGTCCCGGCAGAAGTCGGTCCTCAACATGATGATGATGTCGTTCGGTTCCATCGGGATCGTCAGCGTCATCTACGTGCTGTGGGGCTACTCGATGGCCTTCGCGTCGGCGCACACCGGCGAGAGCGACTTCTTCGGTGTCTTCGACAACCCGTTCTCGTTGTTCGGGCTCAGTCAGCTGACCGAGGTCCGCGAGATCGACGGCGTCGACACCTTCGTGCTCGGTGGCTTCGGTACCGTGCCCGCCATCGTCTGGGTGGCCTTCCAGCTCACCTTCGCGGTGATCACCGTGGCGCTGATCAGCGGTGCCGTCGCCGAGCGAATGAAGTTCGGCACCTGGCTGGTGTTCGGCGGTATCTGGGTCACGCTCGTGTACCTCCCTCTGTCGCACATGGTTTGGGGCGGCGGCCTGCTCTCCGGTTCGGAGGACGGCATCGCGGCCAAGCTCTTCGGTGTCGACGACGAGGGTGCGGCCAACGTGTCACCCATCGACTTCGCCGGTGGCACCGTGGTGCACATCAACGCCGGTATGGCCGCGCTCGTGCTGGCGATCCTGCTGGGCAAGCGCACCGGCTTCGGCAAGACCCCGTACCGCCCGCACAACATCCCGTTCGTGATGCTCGGCGCCGCGATCCTGTGGTTCGGCTGGTTCGGCTTCAACGTGGGCTCCGAGGGCGCGGCCGACATGCTTGCCGGCTCGGTGTGGGTCAACACCACCGCCGCCACCGCGGCCGCGATGCTGGCCTGGTTGCTCGTCGAGCGCATCCGTGACGGTCACGCCACCAGCGTCGGTGCCGCCTCGGGCATCGTCGCCGGCCTGGTCGCGATCACCCCGGCGTGTGGCTCGCTCAGCGCCATCGGCTCGCTGATCCTCGGTGCGGTCGCCGGTGTGTTGTCGTCCCTCGCGATCGCGTTGAAGTACAAGTTCGGATATGACGATTCGCTCGACGTCGTCGGCGTGCACCTCGTCGCCGGTCTGTGGGGCACCATCGGCATCGGTTTCCTGGCCACCGAAACCGGCCTCTTCTACGGCGGCGGCGTGCAGCAGCTCGTCGTGCAGATCGTGATCGCACTGGTTGCCGTAGTGTTCACCGCGATCATGACCGCCATCATCGCGTTCATCGTCAAGCCTCTCGGTTGGCGGGTGTCCAAGGAGGATGAGGACACTGGTATCGATGAAACCGAACACGCCGAAACGGCTTACGAGCTCGCCTGACCGGCGACAATTTCATCGGAAGGGATCAACTACATGAAGCTGATAACCGCGATCGTCAAGCCGTTCACGCTGGAAGATGTGAAGACCGGTCTGGAGCAGACGGGGATTCTCGGCATGACCGTCAGCGAGGTGCAGGGCTACGGTCGGCAGAAGGGGCACACCGAGGTCTACCGCGGTGCCGAGTACTCGGTGGACTTCGTCCCGAAGGTGCGCGTCGAGGTCGTCGTCGACGACGCCGCCGTCGACAAGGTGGTGGACGTGATCGTCCAGGCCGCCCGCACCGGCAAGATCGGTGACGGCAAGGTCTGGGTCAGTCCAGTCGAGACGGTGGTCCGCGTGCGGACCGGTGAACGCGGGGCCGATGCCCTTTGATCCGTAACGTGGAATGAGAGTCGTCTCCCGGCAGTTGCGCCGTGTGAGTGCTGGATCGTCAAGTGCCGGGAGGACAACCCATGACAGAGCAGAGACCGCAATCCGCCGCCGGCGCTTCCCGATGGGAGCGTCCGGCGGCGGGGTCTTTGCGTCCCGCAACGGATCTCGTCGCCGCCGCCGGCCAGCTGCTCTCCGGCGGCCGCCAGCTCGACTCGGCCGCGCTGCGCGACGCACTGCTCGACCTGTACGACTTCTGGCTCACCACAAAGGCGGCCGAGATCGGTATCACCGCCACCAGCGGGTTCGCGATCGTCGCGACCGGCGGCCTGGGCCGCGGTGAAATCCTTCCGTACTCCGACCTCGACCTGATGCTGCTGCACGACAACATGCCGCCCGAGGATGTCGGCGAGGTGGCCGAGCTGTTGTGGTATCCGTTGTGGGACGCCAACATTCGCCTTGACCACAGTGTCCGCACGGTGCCCGAGGCGCTGCGGGTCGCCGGTGAGGACATCTCGGCGGGCCTGGCCATGCTCGAGGCGCGGCACATCGCCGGTGACGCCGACCTGTCCGCGTTGCTGATCGGCGGGGCGCGCAGGCAGTGGCGAACTCAGATCGCGTCACGGTTCGACGAACTCGTCGAGCACACCAGAGCCCGGTGGCAACGCAGCGGCGAGATCGCGCACCGCGCCGAGCCGGACCTCAAGTGCGGCAGGGGCGGACTGCGGGACGTCCAGCTCCTCAATGCGCTCGCGATCGCCCAGCTGGCCGACGTGTATCCCAGTCGGTCATTGGCATCGCCGACGGAAACCCTTGGCGAAGCTCATCTTTCGCTGCTGAATGTGCGCACCGAGCTGCACCCGGTGGCCGGCCGCGGTCGTGAGCTACTGCTGGCCCAACACGCCGACGAGATCGGCGCGTCGCTTCGCATCGGTGACCGGTTCGACCTCGCGCGCATGCTCTCCGACGCCGCGCGCACCGTC
>NZ_LMVQ01000194.1 GCF_001545925.1 Mycobacterium sp. NAZ190054
GACGGTGGCGGCGCCCAGCGAGAAGAACTCGTGCCCCTGCGCCTCGACGTTCTCGTCGAGCAGCACTTGTTCGCCGGGAATGTCGGTGTTCTCGTCGAACACCGGAGGTGTCCAGTCGTCGGGATCTGCGACGGGGCACCGGCATTGCACACCGTACTGCTTGCCCTGGAAGCTGCGGCCGTAGTACCACCAGTCGCCGCGACGGGTCGGCACCGACAGGTCGGTCTCCTTGGTGCGGGCCTTGATCTCGTCGAAGATGGTCTGCCGCAGCGGCGCCAGGTCCCCGGTCACGTGCTCGGTGTAGGCGTTCTCCGCCTCCAGGTAGTCGAGCACGTCCTTGCTGGACTTGTCACGCAGCCACTCGTAGGGGTCGACGAACACGTCGCCGTGGTGTTCCCTGCGGGTGTCGACGCGCTTGGCGGTGGGCGGCTTCACGCGGCGTGTCCGATCCAGTCGGCGAACGAAAGACCCGAGATACGTTCGTAGGCTTCGATGTAGCGCGCCCTGGTGGCGTCGACGACATCCGGTGGAAGCGGTGGCGGGGCCTGGTCGCCGTGGCGATCCCAGCCGGACCCGGGGCTGGTCAGCCAGTTGCGGACGAACTGCTTGTCGAAACTGTCCTGCACCTGTCCCTCGGCGTAGTCCGCGGCGGGCCAGTACCGGGACGAGTCCGGTGTGAACACCTCGTCGGCGAGCGTGAGCTTCCCCTGCGCGTCGACGCCGAACTCGAACTTGGTGTCGGCGACGATGATGCCCTTGGTCAGCGCATGCGCGGCGCCGTGGCTGTAGGTGCGCAGGGTGAGCTCCCGCAGTTCCTCGGCACGGTCGGCGCCGATCAGGCCCGCGACGTCGTCGAAGGAGATGTTCACGTCGTGCTCACCGAGCTGGGCCTTGGTGGCCGGGGTGAACAGCGGCTCGGCGAACCTGCTCGCCTCCACCAGGCCCGACGGCAGCGCGATGCCGCACACGGTGCCGGTCTGCTGGTAGTCGATCAGCCCGGACCCGGTCAAGTAGCCGCGGGCCACCGCTTCCACGGGCAGCATCTCCAGTTGCTCGACCACCAGCGCGCGGCCCAGCACCTCCTCGGGGATGCGCTCGTCGTCGGGCGGGCCGGCCAGGTGGTTGCGCACACCGGCCGCGCCGCTCAGGTAGTCGAAGAAGAACACGCTCATCGCGGTCAGCACACGCCCCTTGTCCGGGATCTCGGACTTGAGGATGTGGTCGTAGGCCGAGATCCGGTCCGTCGCGACGAACAACAGGTGACCGTCGTCGATGCGGTACAGCTCACGGACCTTGCCGCTGGCCAGGTGCTGGTAGTCGGTCAGAGCGGGACGCATCGGGCCAGCCTATCGGGCCGCCACAGCCGGTCTGTGTGCTGTGATCGATCACATGACGTCACGCTGGATCCCTTACGCCACGACTCCCGCGCGGCTGTTGTGGCAGCTGGTCAGCGACATCGTGATGATCACCTGGACGGCCGTCTGGGTGTGGGTGGGTGTCGCCGTGCACTCCGCGGTGTCGACGGTCGCCGAGTTCGGTTACCAGGTCGAGAGCGGCGCCAACGGGGTGGCCGGCAACCTCGACTCCGCCGGGCAGAGCGCAAGCGACGTGCCGCTGATCGGCGGGACGCTCGGCGGGCCGTTGACCGCGGCCGGCGATGCGGCGCGCGAGATCGCCGGCGCCGGCCAGAACCTCGGCGTGACGGCAGGCTGGCTGGCGTGGCTGCTGGCGTTGGCCGTCGCCGCGCCCCCCATCCTGGCGTTGATGATGCCGTGGCTGTTTCTGCGGATACGCTTCTTCCGGCGCAAATGGACCGCCGTGACGCTGTCGTCCACCTCGGCCGGGGAGCAGCTGCTGGCGTTGCGGGCACTGGCCAACCGGCCGTTGCCGAAACTCGCCGCGATCAGCACCGACCCGGTGGGCGCGTGGCGGCAGCAGGACCCGGTCGCGATCCGCGGCCTGGCCGCGCTCGAGCTGCGGGCTTCGGGCATCCGGGCCGCCAACCTGAAACGCGCCGAGTAACGACTATTTCAGCAGGCGTTTGAGCGAGGTTCCGAACGGGTGCCGCGCGGTCACCGACCCGAACACCACCCTGCCCGCGACCACGACGTGCAGCCGCCCCGACGGCGGGTCGGTCATCACCTTCACCGACACGGACGCCGCGATGTTGGCGACGCGGTTCAGGTCGGCGGTGGCCCCGTCGGGAAGGATCAGCTCGGTGGAGCTGAAGTAGTCGTCGATGTCGATGTACACGACGGGGCTCTGCAACACAGCAGACGTGAAATCCAAAGTGGTCGAACACATCCGGGTGACCAGCCGGAGGCGGGCCGGGGCGGTCCACGGACCTTTGCGCGAGATGCTCGACATCCAGCTGCTCAGCACTTCCGGCGGCGCGGGTTCGGGCTGACGACGGACGTGGGGCAGGTCGGCGATCACGGTGTCGAGTTCACGGCGGGTCCGCGCCGCCAGCACCACGTCGACCCGCTCGGTGTACTCGTCGAGGGTCAGCATGCCCTGCCCCACCGCGTGCTCGAGAATCTGTGTCACCGCGGCACGATCGGCATCCGACGCCCTGATGTCGGGTTGTCGAGGGTCCATGTGGTTCGAGCTTAGGCTGAAGCGGTCAGCTCGACCAACAGGTGCCGGATGCCGGTGTGCCGGTTGCTGCGGGTCCACTCCACCGCACGCGCGAGGGTCACCGTCTCGAAGCGGCGCAGGATCTCCTCGAAGATCACCCGCAGCTCCAGCCGGGCCAGGTTGGCGCCCAGGCAGTAGTGCACACCGTGCCCGAAACCCAGATGCGGATTGGGTTTCCGGGTGATGTCGAAGCGGTCCGCGTCGGCGAAGACCGCGGCGTCGCGGTTGGCCGAGCCCTCCCACACCAGCACCTTCTGGCCGGGCTCGACTCGATGGCCACCCAGGGCGGCACGCCGGGTCACGGTGCGCCGCTTCGACGGTGACGGCGACGTCCACCGCACCATTTCCTCGATGGCCGTCGGCAACAAACCGGGGTCCGCACGCAGCGCGCGGTAGGCGTCGGGGTTCTCGACCAGCGCCAGCAGGCCTCCGGCGATCGCGTTGCGGGTGGTCTCCGCGCCGGCGCTGAACAGCAGGTTGAAGAACAGGTAGCTCTCCAGGTCGGACAGTTCCGGGTCCGCGGAGTTCACGACCACCGAGAGCATGTCCTCGCCGGGGTCGGCGCGCTTGGCCGCGATGAGTTCCCGGCCGTACTCGAACATCCGCGACCCGGCCTCCTCGACCGAGAGCCGGGTGATCGACGCCTTGCGCGCACCGCCGAAGTCGAAGCTGGGCTCGATCGCCTCGAACAACCAATGCCGTTGCGCCTCAGGAACTCCCAGCAGGATGCAGATCATCTGCATCGGCACCTCGGCGGCGACGTCGGTGAGGAAGTCGAAGGGCTCGGCACGGGGCACGGCATCGAGCAGCCGCCGTGCCCGGTCCCGGAGATCGTCCTCGACCCGGCGGATCATCCGCGGTGTCAGCCCCGAGCTGACGAGCCGGCGCACCGCGGCGTGCCGCGGGTCGTCCATCATGTTCAGCAGTTGACCGGCGATCGGCAGGTCCTGCAGCAGGGTGCCGCCGAACGGGCGCTCACCACCGGTCACCGACGAATAGGTGTCGGGATCCCGGAACACCGCCAGGGTTTCGGCGTGCGTGGCCACCGACCAGAAACCCTCGCCGTCGGGGGTGTTCTCGGTCGGCTCGTGCCAGAAGACCGGTGCCTGCTCGCGGTGCAGCGCGAACAGCTGGTGCGGGAACCCGGCCGCGAAATTGTCCAGATCGGTGAAGTCGATCCCGGCGAGGGCCCCCGCGACCGTCACAGGATCGCGCCCGAGGTGTACCGGGCGGCGTCGGGATACCGGCCGATCAGGTCGTCGACGGCCGCGACCACCCGGTCGACCTGGTCGCCGGCGGCGCCGGTGAAGACCTGCTTGTCGGCCAGCGCCGCGTCGAGCGCGGGCCGGTCCAGCGGCAGCCGCGGATCGGCCGCCAGCCGGTCCAGCAGGTCGGGTTCGGCGCCCTTCTCCCGCATCGCCAACGCCACCGCGACGGCGTGCTCCTTGATCACCTCGTGCGCGGTCTCACGCCCGACACCGGCGCGGACCGCCGCGATGAGGATCCTGGTGGTGGCCAGGAACGGCAGATACCGGTCGAGCTCCCGCTGGATCACCGCGGGGTAGGCGCCGAACTCGTCGAGCACGGTCAGGAACGTCTCGGTCTGGCCGTCGAGGGCGAAGAACGCGTCGGGCAGCGCGACGCGGCGCACCACCGAACAGAACACGTCGCCCTCGTTCCACTGGGCGCCGGCCAGCTCGGCGGCCATCGAGGCATATCCGCGCAGCACCACCTGCAGCCCGTTCACCCGCTCACACGACCGGGTGTTCATCTTGTGCGGCATCGCCGACGACCCGACCTGGCCCGGCGCGAAACCTTCGGTGACCAGTTCGTGGCCCGCCATCAGCCGGATGGTGTGCGCCAGCGACGACGGACCGGCACCCAGCTGCACGAGCGCGGACACCACGTCGTGGTCGAGGGAACGCGGGTAGACCTGACCGACGCTGGTGAACATGTCGGAGAAGCCCAAAAACTGGGCGACCCGCCGCTCCAGGTCGGCCAGGCGCCCGGTGTCCCCGCCGAACAGGTCGAGCATGTCCTGCGCGGTGCCCATCGGGCCCTTGATCCCGCGCAGCGGGTAGCGGTCGATCAGCTCGATGACCCGGTTGAGCGCGACGAGCAACTCCTCGGCCGCCGAGGCGAACCGCTTGCCCAGTGTGGTGGCCTGCGCGGCGACGTTGTGGCTGCGCCCGGCCATCACCACATCGCGGTAGAGCGCGGCCCGCTCGGCCAGCCGGGCGAGCACCGCGATGCCGTGGTCTCGCACCAGTTCCAGCGAGCGGCGGATCTGGAGCTGCTCGACGTTCTCGGTCAGGTCGCGACTGGTCATGCCCTTGTGCACGTGTTCGTGCCCGGCCAGCGCGTTGAACTCCTCGATGCGGGCCTTCACATCGTGGCGCAACACCCGCTCCCGTGCGGCGATCGAGGCCAGGTCCACGTTCTCCAGCACCCGCTCGTAGTCGCCGACGACCCCGTCGGGGACGTCCACGCCGAGCTCGGCCTGCGCCTTCAGCACCGCCAGCCACAACCGCCGCTCGCCGACGATCTTGGCTTCCGGTGACCAGATCGCCACCATCTCTTCGCTGGCGTAACGATTGGCCAGGACGTCAGGGATACTCACGAACACACAGCCTATCGGCCGCTCTACCGGCGAAGAATGAGGCACAGTAGGCCTCATGCACTTCGTCGGGCTCGATCTCGCGTGGGGTGAGAAGAACCAGACCGGCGTCGCGGTGGTCGACGCCGCCGGTCGCCTTCTCCACGTGGGAGCAGCCCACGACGACGGCAGCATCGAAGCCGCGCTCGCCCCCTTCACCGAGGACGACTGCCTGGTCGCGATCGACGCCCCGCTGATCGTGAAGAACCCTACCGGCCATCGGCCCGCCGAGAACGCCTACAACCGCGACTTCCAGCGTTTCGAGGCCGGCGCCCGCCCGGCGTTCACCGACCGGCCCGAGTTCAGGCATCCCCGCGCCGCCCGGATCGCCGAACGCCTGCGCCTCGACATGGATCCGTCGTCGAGTTCCCCGCGGCGGGCGATCGAGGTGTATCCGCATCCGGCGACGATCGTGCTGTTCGAACTGGAGAAGACGCTGAAGTACAAGCGCGGCCCGTTCGAGGACCGGCAACGCGAGCTGCTGCGGCTGATGACGCTCATCGAGGACCTCGACGACGCGACACCGCGGCTGCGGGTCAATCGCAGCGTCGCGTGGGTCGAGCTGCGCAAACGGGTGGAGGCCGCCACCAAACCCAGCCACCTCGACCGCGACGAGGATCCGGTGGACGCGGTGCTGTGCGCGTACGTGGGGCTGTACTGGTACCACCGGCCACAGGACGTGACGATCTACGGTGACTTCGCGTCCGGTTACATCGTCACCCCGTCCCTGCCGCCGGATCGGCGCCCGAAGAGCGCACGAACTCGCCGGACGTCGCCATCGGCCACGCCGTCGCCCGCCGTCGCCGAGTACGCGTCCCGGCGCCCGGGACTGGTCGCCGCGACCGACCACTACCTGGGGCTGGTCACCGGGCTGCTCGACGAGGCGGGCATCAACTACCTGTCGGTCACCGCACGCACCAAGACCGTGGAGTCGTTCGCCGCGAAGGCCGACCGCCGCGCCGCGGACGGCACGCCGCTCTACCGCGAGCCGTTGGTGGAGATCACCGACCTGATCGGACTGCGCGTCATCACGTACCTACGTGAGGACGTCGCGACGGTGGCCGAACTTCTCGCCGAGGAGATCCGCCTGCTCGACGACCGCGACATGGGGCAGGAGACGGCCCGCGAGGGGCGGTGGGGCTATGCCAGCCGACACCTGCTCGTCGGCGTGGAGGGCGTGCAGCAGCCCGCGTCGATTCAGGTGCGCACCGTGCTCCAGCACGCGTGGGCGGAGTTCGAACACGAGATCCGGTACAAGGGATCGATACCCGCCGCTCACGCGCCCGATCTGGACCGCCGCTTCACCCTGGCCGCCGGGCTGCTCGAACTCGCCGACCGGGAGTTCTCCGCCGTCCGCGAACGGCTGCGCACCACGACACCGGAGATCACCGAGATCACCGACGATCCCCGGATCCCGACCGCGGTGCTGGCCACCTATCTCGGTAACCGGTTCCCCGACGCGGGATGGTCGCGCACCGACCACTATTCGTGGATCGCGGGGCTGCTGCTCGACCTGGGAATCGAGTCCATCGAGGCGGTGGACGCCGTGCTGGCCGGTGTGGACACCGACGCGGTCAACGCCGCGATGGACTACCGCTACCCGGCGGGCGCGGTGCGACGGCTCGACGACGCCCTGCTGGCGGTGTTCGGTCGCCGCTACCTTGACCTCGACGGCAACGCACACCGAACGGCGTTGCTGGAAAACCGGTTACAGCGGTTGACCGGGAAACTCGGCTAGTGCGGGCCTGAGCCCAGATGGGTCGGGTCGGTGATGTGGCCGTCGCGGATGCCGAGCTGTTTGTTGATCTGCTGGGTGATGAAGAACAACACGACACCGATGGCGACGAGCGCTCCGGCGACGATG
>NZ_LMVQ01000195.1 GCF_001545925.1 Mycobacterium sp. NAZ190054
ATCCCCTTGGCGCCTCCGGTGACCACGGCACGCCGACCGTCCAACCGGATCCCGCCGGGCGCGGCATTGCCGTTCGACGCGCTCACAGGACGCCCTCCACCAACCGGAACTCCGAGCGCTGTCCGGCGTGCGGGGATCGGGTGCGGTCTGCCACGGATCGGCCAGCAGCGACTCGTCCGTCCACAACGGTTCGCCGTCCGTCCGCCAGTAGAGCCCGATCTGCCAGCGGGGCAACGGTTCTCCCGGATACCACTTGCCCTGGCTGCGCTGGACCAATCCGTGTGGCGCCCACACCGCCTTGAGCCGGGCCGCCAGCGCGGACGCGCGTTCCCGCTTGTGCGGGCCGTCGGCGTCGGTGGTCCATTCCGGGTCGACCTGGTTGTCGATCGACACGAACGTCGGTTCGCCGCCCACCGTCAACCGGACATCCGCCGCGCACAACCGCTCGTCCACGGCCCGGCCGAGCGCGTTGATCGCCGCCCAGGACTCCTCGCTGTAGGGCAGCGTCACGCGGGGATCCTCGTGCACGCGGGTCACCGTGTTGCTGAATTCCAGTGTGGTCTCGCACGGTTCGGTGGCGCCGGTGATCGGCGCGGCCGACTCCGGGTGCGGCGTGGCCGACAGCGGGATGTGGCCCTCACCGGCGAAGAGCCCGGAGGTCGGGTCGAGGCCGATCCAGCCGGCACCGGGGATGTAGACCTCGGTCCAGGCGTGCAGATCGGTGAAGTCGGCCGCCGGGCCGGACGGGCCGTCGAGCGCCTCGACATCCGAGGTCAGCTGGACGAGGTACCCCGAGACGAACCGGGCGGCCAGGCCGAGCTGGCGCAGGACGGAGACCAGCAGCCATGCCGAGTCGCGGCACGAGCCGATACCGGTGCGCAGCGTGACGTCCGGGGTCTGCACGCCGGGTTCCATCCGCACCGAGTAGCCGACGTCGGCGTTGACGGCACGGTTGAGCGCGACCAGGAAGTCGATGGTGCGGGTGCCGGGCGCGACGGTGAAGTTGCGCACCCACGCCTCGGCCAGGTCGCCCGGGCCGGATCCGTCCCCGTTCTCGTCAACCGGGCGCAGGTAGGGCTTGAGGTCCTCGGCCAGCGCCCTGGGGTAGGTGAACCCGACATGCTCGGCGTAGTCCTCGATGAAGAAGTCGAACGGGTTGACGACTTTCAGGTCCGCGATCAGACCGACGGTGATGGTCAGGCTTCGGGTGCGCGTCGGGAACACCAGCCGCGCCACGAAGTTGCCGAAAGCATCCTGCTGCCAGTTGACGAAGTGGTCGGCCGGTTCGACCCGCAGCGAGTACGCCTCGATCGGGGTGCGGGAGTGCGGCGCGGGACGCAACCGGACCACGTGCGGATATACCTCGACGAGTCGGTCGAACGTGTAGCTGGTGCGATGCTCCAGGGCCACCTTGATCCCCATAGCGCTAGATCCCACCACACCGGACAGTGCGACGCAGGGCGCGTCGGGTCCGCGCCGGGAGGCGCTACCGGCCGTTGCCCTTCACCAGCCGCATCCCGAGTTCGTCGGGAGGCACGGAATGGCCTTCGGCGCAGACGATGTCGACCCCGGCCTGGGCGCCGCACCCGAGGTGGGTGAGCCGCAGCGAGCTGTCGGCGAGGTGTTTGCGGCCCCATTCGAACATCGCCCACACCACCGGCATGAACTCCGATCCGGACTCGGTGAGCACATATTCGTCGCGGATGCGTTGCCCGGGTTCGCGGTAGGGCCGCTTGGTCAGCAGCCCCGCCTCGACGAGTTCGGTCAACCGCGCCGACGTGGCGGCCTTGGTGATGCCGACGCGTTTGGCGAAGTCGTCGAATCGGGTGGTGCCGTAGTAGGCCTCGCGCATGATCAGCATCGCGGACTTGGTGCCGACGAGCGCCATGGTCTTCTCGATCGGGCACCGGCCGACCGCCGACCACGCGCTGCGGTCGGCGAGCGGACCCTGCAGGGCTGTCATGCACATCACTCCCGATCTGGGTTGCGTTTACTGAACCTAGGCGTTACATCTGAGTACAGAACAGCATACTCAGCGACGAGTCCAGGAGGATCCCATGGCCGACTATTCCGATCGCGACGCCGTCATCGTCGGCGCCGTCCGCACCCCCGTCGGCAAGGGCAAGCCCACCGGCGCACTGCACGGCGTCCTTCCCGCCGACCTGTTGGCGCACAGTCTCCGCGAGCTCGTCGCGCGCACCGGGGTGGACCCGGTCGAGGTCGACGACGTCATCGCAGGAGCCGTGACCCAGGTCGGCGACCAGGCCGTCAACATCGCGCGCAACGCGCTGCTCGGCGCCGGTTTCCCGGAGAGCGTTCCCGGCACGACCGTCGACCGGCAGTGCGGCAGCAGCCAGCAGGCGATCAGCTTCGCCGCGCAGGGCGTGCTGGCCGGCGCCTACGACGTGGTGATCGCCGCCGGCGTGGAGTCGATGAGCCGGGTGCCGATGGGATCCTCGGTGCTGCCGGGCAGCAACCCGTTCGGTCTCGACATGACCGCCCGCTACCCCGACGGCCTGGTCGCCCAGGGCATCAGCGCCGAACTGATCGCCGCGAAGTGGAAGCTGTCCCGCACCCAGCTCGACGAGTTCTCCGCCGAGAGCCATCAGAAGGCGGCGCGGGCAGCCAAAGACGGGCTGTTCGACAACGAGCTGGCTCCCGTCGCCGGGCTGGCCGCCGACGAGATCGTGCGGCCCGACACCACGGTCGAGACACTGGCCCGGCTGCGGCCGGCGTTCTACAACGAGGCCATCGGCGAGCGGTTCCCGCAGATCGGCTGGAACATCACACCGGGCAACTCGTCGCCGTTGTCGGACGGCAGCGCCGCGGTGCTGATCACCAGCGGTGCGGCTGCCCGCCGGCTCGGGCTGCGTCCGCTGGCCCGGGTGCACACCACCGTGGTGGTCGGCTCTGACCCGCTGTACATGCTCACCGGTGTCATCCCGGCGACCGAGAAGGTGCTGCGGAAGGCGGGGCTGACCCTCGCCGACATCGACCTGTTCGAGGTCAACGAGGCGTTCGCCCCGGTGGTGCTGGCATGGGCCGCCGACGTGGGTGCCGATCTGGCGAAAACCAACGTCAACGGCGGCGCGATCGCGATCGGTCATCCGCTGGGCGCCAGCGGCGCGCGCATCATGACCACGCTCGTCAACGCACTCGAGCAGCGCGACGGGCGTTACGCGCTGCAGACGATGTGCGAGGGCGGCGGCATGGCCAACGCCACGATCATCGAGCGGCTGTGAGGCCCCGCACCGTCAGGCCCGCGTCAACTCGAACAGCGGGATGACGCGGTCGGTCCTGGCCTGGTAGTCGGCGAACACCGGCGCGAGCTCGACGATCTTCGGATACATCGCCTCGCGTTCGTCGTCGGGGAGCTCCCGGACGACAACGTCGTAGGCGTCGGTGCCGATCTCGATGTAGGCCCTGGGATTGGCACGCAGGTTGTGCACCCAGGCCGGATGCTTCGGGCCGCCCGCGTAGGACCCGACGATGAGCATCTTGTCGTCGATCGTCAGGTAGGCCAGCGGAGACAGCCGCGACTGGCCCGACTTCGCGCCCGTGGTGTGCAGCAGAAGAAGTGTGCCGCCCTCGAACGGGCCGCCGACCTTGCCGCCGTTGGCCCGGAACTCGTCGACGATGTTGCGGTTGAAGTCCTCCAGGGCCGCGGTGTCGGCGACGAGCTTTCCCTTGTCCGGTTCTGTCATGCCTTCTCCAGCTTCTCGGGCTTGGCGTCTATTCCGGATTCCTTACGCTGCTGCGCGGTGATCGGCGCCGGCGCATCGGTCAACGGGTCGACGCCACCGCCGGACTTCGGGAACGCGATCACCTCGCGGATCGAGTCCACCCCGGCCAGCAGCGCGACGATCCGGTCCCAGCCGAACGCGATGCCGCCGTGCGGCGGAGCACCGAAAGTGAAGGCGTCCAACAGGAATCCGAACTTGTCCCGGGCCTCGTCGTGGTCGATGCCCATCATCGCGAACACCCGCTCCTGGACGTCGCTGCGATGGATACGGATGGAGCCACCGCCGATCTCGTTGCCGTTGCAGACGATGTCGTAGGCGTCGGACAGCGCACCGGCCGGGTCGGCGTCGAAGGTGGCCTCGGATTCGGGTTTGGGCGCGGTGAACGCGTGATGCATCGCGGTCCAGGCCCCGGAGCCGACGGCGACCTCCCCCGATGCGGTGGCTTCCTCGGCGGGTTCGAACATCGGCCAGTCCACCACCCACGTGAACGCCCACGCGTTCGGGTCGATCAGGTCGAGGCGCTTGGCGACCTCGATCCGGGTGGCGCCCAGCAGCGCCCGCGCCGACTTCGCCGGACCGGCGGAGAAGAACACGCAGTCGCCGGGGGCGGCGCCGACATGAGCGGCCAGTCCCTGGCGCTCGGCGTCGGACAGGTTCTTGGCGACCGGGCCGCCGAGCTCACCGTCCTCACCGATGAGCACGTAGGCCAGACCCTTGTGGCCCCGCTGCTTGGCGAACTCCTGCCAGCCGTCGAGGGTGCGCCGCGGCTGCGACGCGCCGCCGGGCATCACGACCGCGCCGACGTACGGCGCCTGGAACACCCGGAACGGCGTGTCCTTGAAGTAGTCGGTGCACTCCACCAACTCCAGGCCGAACCTCATGTCGGGCTTGTCCGAGCCGAACCGGCGCATCGCGTCGGCGTAGCTGATCCGCGGCAGCGGCAACGGCAGGTCGTAGCCGATCGTCGACCACACCGCCTTGAGGATCTGTTCGGACACCGCGATGACGTCGTCGGCGTCGACGAAGCTCATCTCCATGTCCAGCTGGGTGAACTCCGGCTGACGGTCGGCGCGGAAATCCTCGTCGCGATAGCAGCGGGCGATCTGGTAGTACCGCTCCATACCCGCCACCATCAGCAGCTGCTTGAACAACTGAGGGCTCTGCGGCAGCGCATAGAACGAACCGGGCTGCAGCCGTGCGGGCACCAGGAAGTCGCGGGCGCCTTCCGGGGTGGAGCGGGTCAGCGTCGGGGTCTCGATCTCGACGAAGTCGTGCTCGGCCAGCACACCGCGGGCGGCGGCATTCACCTTGGAGCGCAACCGGATTGCGTTGCCGGGCACCTCGCGGCGCAGATCCAGGTAGCGGTACTTCAGCCGCGCTTCCTCACCTGCGGTCTCGTCGAGCTGGAACGGCAACGGAGCGCTCTCCCCCAGCACGGTCAGCGACGTCGCGTTCACCTCGACCTCGCCGGTGGCGGTCTCCGGATTCGCGTTGCCCTCCGGCCGGATCTCGACGACGCCGGTCACGGCGACACAGAACTCCGAGCGCAGCCGATGAGCCTGCGCCAGCACCTCACCTTCGCGGAACACCACCTGGGAGACCCCGGACGCGTCGCGCAGGTCGATGAAGATGACGCCGCCGTGGTCGCGGCGGCGCGCCACCCAACCGGCCAGCGTCACCGTCTGACCGGAATCGGCGGGGCGCAATGAACCGGCGGTGCGGGTGCGCAGCACGAAGTACTCCTGTTCGCGGGGGATAGTCAACGGGTCAGTCTAGTGGGGGCCGCTGGGTAGCTTGGCGAGCATGGTTGCGCGCATCGCCCTGGTCGGTCCGGGAGCCATCGGAGCCACTGTCGCGGCGCTGCTGCACGCCGCCGGTCACCACGTGATCGTCTGCGGCCGCAGCGCCCGGCCCTCGATCGAGGTGCGGGTCGACGACCCCGACAAGGGTGTGAGCGGTCCGCTGGTGGTACCGGGCCCGGTGCTGACCGACCCCGACTCGGTCACGGATCCGGTTGACGTGGTCCTGTGGGGCGTCAAGGACACCCAGAACGCCGACGCGTCGGTGTGGCTGGAGCGGCTCTGCGGCGCGGGCACGGTGGTGTGCGCGCTGCAGAACGGTGTCGAGCAGGTCGAGCGAGTCGGCCGGTACTGCCCCGGTTCGACGGTGGTGCCGTCGGTGGTGTGGATCTCCGCCGAACGCCAGCCCGAGGGCTGGGTGCGGCTGCGTACCTCGGCGCGCCTGGTGCTGCCCGACGACGACGCGGGACGGCGCCTGGCCGACCTGTTGCGGGTGCCCGGGCTGACCGTCGAGAACGACCCGGACTATGTCAGCGCGACCTGGCACAAACTGCTGACGAACGCGGTGGCCGGGTTGATGGTGTTGACCGGGCGGCGGTCGGGGATGTTCCGGCGCGAGGACATCGCCGCGCTGACGCACCGGTACGCCGCGGAGGCCCTGGCCGTCGCGCGGGCCGAGGGCGCGGTACTCGGCGACGACGTGCCCGAGCAGCTGGGCCGGTTGTTCGCGTCGGTGCCCGAGGACATGACGACGTCGATGCTGACCGACCGGGAGGCCGGCGTCCCGCTGGAGTGGGACATCCGCAACGGGGTGATCCTGCGCAAGGCTCGGGCGCACGGCCTGCCCGCGCCGATCAGCGAGGTTCTGGTGCCGCTGCTGGCCGCCGCCGATGAAGGGCCGGGCTGACCAATCACCATGACCTACTGTGTATGGTCATGCACCCCTGCGAACGCGTCGGCCTCGATTTCGTCGACACCGCGCCGTACCGCTTCGTCAGCACCGTCGACCTGGCCATCACCCCGGAGCAGCTGTTCGACGTCCTCGCCGACGAGACCTCGTGGCCACACTGGGCCAGCGTGATCACCAAGGTGACCTGGACGAGCCCGGAACCGCGCGGGGTCGGGACCACCCGCACCGTCGACATGCGCGGTGGGATCACCGGCGCCGAGGAGTTCCTGGCCTGGGAACCCTTCTCGCGCATGGCCTTCCGGTTCAACGAATCCAGCACGGGCAGCATCTCGGCGTTCGCCGAGGACTACCACGTCGTGCCGACCGCCGAGGGCTGTCACCTGACCTGGATCATGGCGCTCAAACCCAACGGCCCGGCCGGGCGGCTCGGGCTTGCCGCCGGAAAACCGGTGATGGGCTGGATGTTCCAGCGGTTCCTGCACAATCTGCGGCGCTACACCGACGAACGGTTCGCCGTGCGCTGAAAATTCGTGCCCGGACTCGTCGCAGGCCCGCAGTAGAATCGAACACATGTACTGCTTATCTGCTTAAGTGGACTAGCAGCGATCAGAATTCGCCGTAGGTATCGCTGGTGATGAATTCGGTGGCATCGTCGTTGGACGAGAACGGCTCTGACGTGCGGCTGACAAGCTCACTCA
>NZ_LMVQ01000196.1 GCF_001545925.1 Mycobacterium sp. NAZ190054
ACGAGATCTTCGAGGTTCTGCGGGACCGCAAGTCGTTCGTCCAGGGTGGCTACTCCGCGAGTGGCAACGATCTGATGCACGGCACGGTCCTGCTGCTCGACGGCCGTGAACACCTCGAGCGCCGCCGGTGCCGCCGTGCAGGTCGGTGCGGCCGGTGGTGTGGTCACCGCGACCACCGGCGCCGTCGTCGGTCACGCCGTCACCGGTGCCGCCGCCGGCGGTGTCGCCGAGATCGCGTGGCCGGCGTGATGACCACGTTTCCCGTTCACCCTGCCGACGACGTTCGGCCCATCGGAAGGAACTGACATGACCTCGGCTCTCACACCCCAGCTCAACGGTCGCGTGTTGAGCGTGGATGCCGCGCTGCGGCAGCCGTCGCTCATCCAAGCCCAGATCGCCCGCCTCGCCGACGAGGTCCTCCTGGCGCCGAAGTTCCTGCGGCAGTTGGGTGCACCGGTCACCGGTGGCGGACTACTGTTCCACACCGTCGCGGCGTCGGACTTCTACTCCACCGATGTGGAGATGCGGACGCCAGGCGCAGAGTATCGGGTGGTGGAAGGTGTGGACCCCACGCCTTCGGTTGCCGCGGTTGAAGATTGGGGCGGAAAGTTCTTCATCGCCGACGAGGTGATTACCCGCAACACCGTCAACTACCTCGACAACCAGACCACCCAGCTCGCCAACACCATCGCGCGGAAGCTCGACACCCGCCTCATGGCGAAGGTGGCCGCGGCCGGTATCGCCACGCTGGTCCCCGCGCACGGCTGGGACGATCTCACCTTCGTCGGCCCTTTGACCGACATCACCCCATCGGCCGACCGCCCCACCGCGCACTTCGCCGAAGTGCAGGAGATGGCCGACCTCGAGGAGTTGGGCGTCCGCCACGACCTGCTCATCGTGCACCCCGAACAGGCGCGGCAGTTGCGCACCGCCTACGCCGAGGACCTCGACGCGATGCTCGAATCGGCAGGGTTCACCAACGGCATGTTCGCCAACCCGCGGGTGCCGATCGGCGTCGCCTACACCGTCGCGCAGGGGATGGTCGGCACCATCGGCTGGGAATCGGCCGGGCTGGTGACCGAGGTCATCGACGACCGCCACAAGCGTGGCAAGTGGGTCCAGGCCTACGCGGTGCCGGCGATCGCGATCGACCGGCCCTACGCCGCGAAGCGCATCAACGGACTCAGCGCCTAAGCGCGCGGAAGGGATTGCAGCACAATGGCACTAACACTCAACGACGACCAGGAAGCCGAACTGCTGGCCCTGCTCGGCCTGCCCGAATCCGCGCCGGGTGACACCGACGCCGGGCTCGTCCTCGACACCATCGTCGACCTCGCCGCCCAGGTCGAGGCCCTCGACCCGGCAAAGCCGTCCACCGTGGCCGCCGCCGCCAAGCGCAACGGTATGGAGGTCATCGACACCGCCACCGCCGACGCGCTGCGCCGCGACGCCGCCGAAGGTCGGCGTGCTGCCGCCGCAGCAGCACGCCAGCGCGTCGAGGCATCGGTCGACGACGCGATCGGCAAGGGCAAGATCACCCCGGCCCGCCGCAAGCACTGGGTGTCGGTCATCGAGGCCGATCCCGGCATGGCCGACGTGCTGGCCAGCTATCCCAACGAGATGGCGGTGCCCATGACCCAGATCGGTCACGCCGCCGATACCGGCACCGGCGACCTCGACCAGCCCGCAGGCTGGTTCTGGTGATCCCGCAGACCGTCTGGGCATCCCGCGCGGACTAGCGCCCGCACGCACCCAGGTCGTCGGGTCCGGTCGTCAGATCCCGGACCCGTCACGCGGCACCCCGGCCTAAAGAGGGATCCTTCGCCCCGCGGCCGGGTCGGGGTGCCGCACCACCCAACCGGAAGGGCGCACCATGCCGTCACGCGCCGGCCGCGTCCCACCGCCACCGAGCGGGAAACGCAAGCGCACCAACCGCGAACGCGGCGTCGGATGGCAACACACCCAACAGCGCGAGAGGCTCCTCGCCCGCCACCGGGACGGCCGCCCGTGCTGGTGGTGCGGCAAGCCGATGTGGCGCGACGCCGCCCGCAACCCCGACGGGGAACCGCTGCACGCCGACCACACCAAAGCACGATCCAAGGGTGGCACGACCGCCGACCGGCTACTCCACGCCACCTGCAACCGGACCCGCGGTGACGGCAGCCGCGACCACGAACGCCCGGCCGCCCAGGCGCCCGCAGACGACGCCGGCGTCGACCTCGGTCCGCTGGCCATGCCCTGGCCCGGCTTCGACCGCTGACCGGCCACGCGGGCGGCGCCTGACCCCCACCCCCGAGAATGTTGGAGGGGGCGGGTACCGGACTCCCCTGCGGTTAGTTCGGACTTTTTTATTGCGCGGAGACTTCGGCTTGGCAATGCCATTCCGACAGCCTGTGTTCGCGCTGGCGAGTCGCCGTCACCATCCCGGCACGCAGCTGCTGAAAGTTATTGGAAGCCCTCAACTTTGCCGCGCATCAGCACGTACGTCGGCATCAGCGGATCTCGAAACTGGTAGCGGAACCTACGCGTCGTGCCGATGCGCTTCAGAATGCCACCGCGAGCACCCGTTCCCGAGAAGTCGGTCAGATGGTTGGCGAATGCGGGAATATCATAGTTCTGGCCCGTAATTTGACGGAGTTGCTCACGGACGTCGGGACCACCGAACGAATTGAGTTCATCCCGCGGCGACCTCGCACAGGCGAGAAGCACAGCTTTATAGAGAGTCTCTCGGTTGCTATAGGTTGCGGCGTGATACCGCTCCCGAACGGTTTGTGATGCATCTTCTAGGGCTTGCCGGAGTGCCGACTCCAGGTCGGTCATGTCAACGTGCCGCCGGTGGGCGCTGACGGCGAACGTCGCTGCATGCAGGCAGATCAGATGCGTATAGTGCGGTAGCCCAAGCGACAACGCCACAGCCTCTTTTGCGAATGCCTGCTCGTACGTGAGACCTGCTGCTGCCATTCCGCGATCGATGATGGCAGTCAACTCTTCCGAGGTCATCGGCGGCATTTCAACTTGAATGAGCGATCGCTGGATCGACTCGTGCTCGCGGAGCAATCCGCCGATTGAATCCGCGACGCCGACAAGGATGACAGTGACCGGCAAGGCAAGGTCAGCGAGAATCTTCAGCGCATCCGCCATCTGGACGCCAAGATCTGGATCTATAGGCCGATCAAATTCGTCGACGACGACGGTCAGTCGCATGTGCTGAGAGAGCGGCCGCAAGGCTTGCGCCAGGGTCTGCGGATTGATCTCGGTGCCCTGGGGAAACAACACCTGCGCCGCCGTTACCGGTGCCGACTTGGGTTGCGCATTAAACCCCAAGGCGGGGATCGACTTCGTCAGATAGATGTCGTCAAGTAGCCCTCGCCAGATCGTCGTAAAGGTGTCGCCACTGTGACAGACGTAGTACGGCTGGCGGTCCGAATCGATGATCTTCTGGGCTACGCGTGCCAGCGAGGTTTTTCCGGCACCGCGAACTCCATAGATGACGGCGTGCTGCCCGACCTGACCCTCAGTAATTACGAGAGTGCGAAGTTGTTCATCGCGACCAGCGAATAGGTCTCGTTCTTGGACGGGAGCCGACGGCGTGAACGCCCTGCCGACGGCCTTGAGCGCGTCCATCATTTCGTTGTCGTCCATATGTCCACCTTCTAGTAGGAACCGCCGCCAAGGTCAAAGTATAGAACCGACAAATCACATTATGAGGTCGGTAACTGGAATTTAAGGTGATGGGCGTGTCGCCGGGGCTGAGACGGGTTCCGCGGACGAGCGTTCTTTACCAATTCGTTTGCATCACCTACTGAAAACCTTCTGGACCGGACCCGGCGGATGGCGCGACCGCCAAGACCCCGACGGCACCCTCACCTGGACCTCACCCACCGGCCACACCTACACCACCCACCCCGGCAGCCGCCTGCTCTTCCCCACCCTCTGCACACCAACAGCCACCCTCTGGACCGGCGACCCACCCACCATCCCCCTGCGCGACAACCGCGCAGCCAGGATGCCCCGCCGCACACGCACCCGCACACAAACCGCGCCGCCTACATCACCGCAGAACGAAAACGCAACACCCAAACACGCACCGAGGATCCGAGCGGCAACGACCCACCCTTCTAACGCCGCGGCGAGGGTGCCGTGCTCGGCGTTGAGCGCCGCCCGGTCGTCAACGCGGACATCGCTGTAGAAGGTGCGGTTGGTGCGGTCCCCGTCGACGGTTCAGGAACACCGTCAGACTCTGATACTTGGGTGCCGGTCACCATCGTGCCCCGGCCAGAGCCGGGTGAGGAACGATTACCGAGTTGGCGGAATCAGCGCTCGCCGGCAACCGGGATACGGCCGGTCGGGGCGTCGTCGCCATGGTGGTGCGGCTCGGCGAACTCGTGCGTGGGGAACCGGTGGGTGCCTTCGAGGTCGTCGCGGATCGCAGCCTGCGCAGCGGGCGGCAGGGTGTGCATGATCTCGCGCACGCGGGCCTGCCGACGGGCCACGGCCTGGCGCTCCGGCATGCCCGGGGTCGCCATGACCTGCGGCGGCACACCCTCGATCTCCTCGACACCGCCGTCGTGGTGGCCGGCGTCGATCATGGCCTGCTCCTCGGCCATCGTCGACTCGTCCTTCTCCTCCGACATACCGATCGGACCGATACGGCGGCCGTTGAGGAACTGCTTGACCACCGGCTCGTCGCTGGTCAGCAGCACCTCACGGGGACCGAACATCACCAGATGCTTGCGGAACAGCATGCCCATGTTGTCGGGCACCGTGCGGGCGATGTTGATGTTGTGCGTCACGATCAGGATCGTGCAGTCGATCTGGGCGTTGATGTCGATCAACAGCTGAGACAGGTAGGCGGTACGCACCGGGTCCAGACCGGAGTCCGGCTCGTCACAGAGGATGATCTGCGGATCCAGCACCAGCGAGCGGGCCAGGCCGGCGCGCTTGCGCATACCGCCGGAGATCTCCCCAGGGAATTTGTTCTCGTCACCGGCCAGACCGACCAGGTCCAGCTTCTCCATGACGATCTTGCGGATCTCGCTTTCCTTCTTCTTCGTGTGCTCACGAAGCGGGAACGCGGTGTTGTCGTAGAGGCTCATCGAGCCGAACAGCGCGCCGTCCTGGAACATCACGCCGAACAGCGTGCGGATCTCGTAGAGCTCCTTGGCCGAGCACTCGATGATGTTGGTGCCGTCGACGATGATCTTGCCGCGCTCCGGGCGCAGCAGACCGATCAGCGACTTCAGGAACACCGACTTACCGGTACCGGACGGGCCGAGAAGAACGCTGACCTCGCCGGCGGGCAGGTCGAAGGTCACGTCCTCCCAGATTCGCTGGGCTCCGAAGGACTTGGTCAGCCCTTCAATCTGAATGCCAATGCCCACGCGGATTCCTTCCACCGATGCCGAACGTATCGCCACAGCTTTCCCCGCCTGTGGCTTGAGTCACTGTAACCTACGCGGTCACGCCACAACACTCGGTCCGCCAATACCGTCCTTGCCCACGGCAGAGACGACTGTGGGGGCCGGTCTGTTTGCCAGACCGGCCCCCACAGGGTCGAGATGGAGGCGAACTACTTGACGGTGACCGAAGCGCCGGCGGCCTCGAGCTTGGCCTTGGCGTCGTCGGCGGCTTCCTTGTTGACCTTCTCCAGCAGCGGCTTGGGCGCGCTGTCGACGAGATCCTTGGCTTCCTTCAGGCCCAGACCGGAGACGATCTCGCGGACGACCTTGATGACGCCGATCTTCTTGTCGCCGGCGGACTCGAGGATGACGTCGAACTCCGACTGCTCCTCGGCGGCCTCGGCGGGGGCGCCACCGGCGGCGGGGCCGGCAGCGGCGACGGCGACCGGAGCCGCAGCGGTGACGTCGAAGGTCTCCTCGAACTGCTTCACGAACTCAGAGAGCTCGAGCAGGGTCATTTCCTTGAACGCGTCGAGCAGTTCGTCGGTGGACAGCTTGGCCATGGTGATTCCTTATCTGTTTCGGGTTGGTGGTCTGGTTATGCGGCGTCGGAGTTTTCCGAGCCGGCCTTCTTTTCCTGCAGAGCTGCGGCCAGGCGGGCGACCTGGGACGCGGGGGCTGCGAACAGCGCCGCGGCCTGGGACTGCTTCGCCTTGAGGGCGCCGGCCAGCTTGGACAGCAGCACCTCGCGCGACTCGAGGTCGGCGATCCTCTCGACCTCGGAGACGGTCAGCGCGCGACCGTCCATGTAGCCGCCCTTGACGACCAGCGCCTTGTTGTCCTTGGCGAACTTCTTCAGCGCCTTGGCGGCGTCGACCGGCTCACCCTCGATGAACGCGATCGCGGTGGGGCCGGTGAAGAGCTCATCGAGCCCCTCGATGCCCGCCTCGGCCGCGGCACGCTTCACCAGGGTGTTCTTGGCGACGGTGTAGGTCGTCGACGAACCCAGCGACCTACGCAGCTCGGCAAGGTTGGACACCGTCAGGCCGCGGTACTCGGTGACGACGGTGGCCGTCGACCCCTTGAACTTCTCGGCGATGTCGGCGACCGCGGTGGCCTTGTCAGCCTTGGCCATGCTTGCCTCCTCGTGATGGTTGGGACGTCCACCGACCGCAGGCCCGAGAGGCGGCTGGAACGGGCCGGAAAAAACACAAGCGCCCCGACGCAGACAGGTCGGGGCGCACACGAGAAATGCACTAGCCTCGTCCTCCTGCGTGGGCCGCCGGGTGTGAACCCGGACCTTCAACCGATTGCTCGGTGACCGACGGTCTTCGGTGGAACCGGACCAGGATAGCGTGACGTCCCCCGATCAGCCAAAACGTGGGGCCCGCGCCAACGCGGCCGCGCCGACCAGGCCCGCGTCACCACCGAGCGCGGCGGGCACCACCTGCAGCTCGTGCAGGAAATCCAGACCCGCATACGCGGTCAGCGCGTCGCGCAACGGGTCGAACAGCAACGATCCGGCCCGGGCGACACCGCCCCCGACCACGACGAGGTCGAGATCGCACACCGCGGCCACCGACGCGATCATCCGCGCCAGGGCGTCCGCACCGCGGGTGAAGGCGCGCAGCGCCACCGGGTCACCGCGGTCCGCCGCGGCGGCGAGTTCGAGAATCCCGACGACTACCTCATCGGGCGCGAAATCGGTTCCAAGCTCATGAGTTTCGGCAGTGGTGCCCATTTCTG
>NZ_LMVQ01000197.1 GCF_001545925.1 Mycobacterium sp. NAZ190054
CAGCGCGGCGCCCAGATCGACTTCGACGGGGTCACCGCCGAACCGCTGGGCGAGGCCGTGGACGCCTCCGCGGCGATCTCGCGTGCGCTGGTGCGGATCTCAGCGGGCCTGTGCGCCGAGGCGCTCGGCGCGATGGAGGAGGCGCTGCGGCTGACGAGCGAATACCTCACGCAGCGCAAGCAGTTCGGGGTCACATTGAGCAAGTTCCAGACGCTGACGCAGCGCGCCGCCGACATGTACGTCTCGCTGGAGCTGGCGCGCAGCATGACGTTCTACGCCAACATGTCCGTCGCCGACGGCGACCTGGACCCGGCGAAAGCGGCGCGGGCCAAGTTGCAGGTCGGCCGCTCGGGCCGTCACATCGCTCAGGAGGCCATCCAACTGCACGGCGGCATCGGCGTGACCGCCGAGTACCCGGTCAGCCACTACGCGGCGCGCCTGACGGCGATCGACCACACCCTCGGATCCAGCCAGGACCAGCTGCACGTACTGATCGGGCAACTCGGCGACTACGAGGTCGTCACGGTCTGACGCCGTCGGGAACACGCGGTGCATCGTCCCGCGTTACACCGGCACGGCAAAACGCGATACAACAGAGAGAGAACCGCAACGAGCGCCATCCAGGCAGAGGAGAGCACGATGCAGGGGAAGAAGTTCGCCGTCGCCGCGTTGATCGCGGGTGGAATCGGGGCCGGCCTTTCCGTCGGCGCCGGTCAGGCCGCCGCCGAGCCCCACTGGTGGGTACCGAAGCCGCCGCCGGGACACATCGGGCAGGTCTTCGACGTCCCGCCGGGACACATCGGTCAGTGGGTGGGTGTGCCGCCCGGGCACTGGGACCAGCCCTGGAAGCTGTTCAAGTAGCGTCAGTACTCGTCGTGTAGCCGCATCCACCCGTAGGGCGGTCCCTGCGGCCAGCCGGCCGGTGAGTCCTCCCAGTCCTCCTGACGCCCGTACGGCGTGAGGTCCAGCAGGTCGAAGACCATCATGAACGGCTCCTCACCACGGTCGAACGTCTGCCAGGTGTGGAACACCCGCTCCCCGTCGCGCAGGAACACGCTGATGGAGTGGTGTTCCTCGCCGTCCACGGTGGCGCGGAAGTCTTCGTTGAAGCTCGTCCGGCCCGACGACACCCACGGCAGATCCCATCCCATCCGGTCCTGGAACGCGACCAGCTTGCCGACCGGGGCCCGGGACACCAACACCAGCGAGGTGTCCTTGGCGTGCAGGTGGGACAGCGGGCCGATGTGGTCGGCCATCAGGGAACATCCCGAACACCCTGCGTCCCAGTCCGCTCCGAACATGAAGTGCTGCACGATCAGCTGCCGCCGGCCGTCGAACAGATCCGGCAGCGTCACCGGACCCGCCTCGGTGTCGAACACGTAGGGCGTGTCGACGAGCACCATCGGCAGGCGCCGCCGCGCGGCGCTCACCGCATCTTTGTGACGGATGAGGTCCTTCTCCCGGACGAGCAGCTCGGCACGCGCATGCTCCCACTCGTCCCGCGACACGATCGGCGGTAAGGCGGCGGTCTCCATGCCTTGAGCTTGCCACCGCCACTCAGGTGAAGTCGGCGATTACCTCGCTCACCTGGCGGACCTGGTCGATGTCCGAGCTGGTCGGGATCAGATGCACCTCGTCGGTGCCGATCTCGGCGAATCCGGCCAACACGTCCCGCAGTTGGTCGACGGTGCCGGCGAATCCCGTGGTCGGCGCCATCGCGTCGACGAACTCGGCGGGGATCCAGTTCATGTACCGCAGCAGGTGGCGGTGCACCTGGGCGCGCGGCGCGTCGCCGGCACCGATGGCGAACCAGAACGACGTCGCGAGATGCGGTTCGGCCTTGCCCGCGTCCCGCCATGCCTGTCGTGCCGCGTCGAACAGATCGCTCTGTTTGTCGAGGTTCAGGTCCAGCGTCGTGCCGGCCAGCCCGTCCGCCCAGGCCGCCGCGCTGCGCACCGTCCTGGGCCCCAGCGTCCCGACGTGCAGCACCGGGCCACCCGGCTGCACCGGCGGCGGGCCGACGGGCAGCGTCGCGTCGGTGATCTTCTCCCCCGCCCACACGCGCTTCATGATCTCGACCCGTTCGGCCATCTGCCGCATGGTCTGGGTGGCCGGGTCGGCGCCCACCGCACGGTAGTCCTCGTGGCGCCCGCCGACGCCGATGCCGACGGTGAGCCGCCCCTCGCACAGCATGTCCCCGGTCGCCAGCTGCTTGGCCAGCATCACCGGGTCATGCAGCTGCGGGATGACCACGGTCGTCACCAACCGGACCCGCTCGGTCCAGGCCGCCAACGCACCGAGCAGCGTCAGGCTCTCGGGATTGTCGAACGCGATCCGCTCACCCCAGCACAGCGACGAGAACGGTGCTCCGTCGACCAGCTGCGCCCATGACTTCAACGTCGCCCGGTCCAGACAGGGCTCCATCACCGGCATCGTCATCCCGATACGCACGTCGGGGATTCTGGCACGCCGGCCGGTGGGTGCTCAGCGCGCCGGTCCCGGCGGGTCCTTGTGTGCGCGGATCGGATCCGCCGCCGGCGGCGTGAACAAGGCGCCGCGCAGTCCGCCGCGGACCGTGCGCGCGGCGACCAGGAACCACGTGCACAGCAACCCGACATAGGCGACCGCGGCGGCGTAACGGAAAGCGGGCAGCGCGGTGTGCAGCGCCAGCTGGCTGGTGCCGGTGACGAACGTGCCGACCGGGAACGTCAGGCTCCACCAGGTCAACGCGAACGGCATGCCGCGGCGCAGGGTGCGCACCGTCAGCGCCGTCGCCAGGCCGATCCACAACACCGCGAAGCCCCACACCGGCACGCCGTAGAGCACCGCGAAGACCGCCATCCCGTCGGCGACGCGCGCGTCGACCGCCAGCGCCGCGTCCGTTCCGAGCATGCCTGCGACGGTGACGGATTGGCCCAGCGGTCCCAGCACGATCCACAACGTGGGCACCCGCGCGGTCCCCGAGGTGCCGAAGTGGGCCAGGCGACTCCACACCATGGTGATGATGATCAGTGAGGCGATCAACGAGAGCCCGAACATCGCGTAGCAGCCGTACAGCATGGTGGCCCGGCCGGCGCCGTCGGCGATGTGCGGGAGCAGCAGGCTGCCGGTGGCCGCGGACACCATCGGCGGCACGACGGGCATCAACCACCCACCGAACGCCGCATCGGGTTCGACGCGGTACTGGGTGAACATCAGATACGGGATGCTCATCGCGGTGTACAGACCGGCGAGGGTGCCCGTGGTCCACAGCACCCACGCCACCGTGACCGCCGCCTGCTCCCCGATCAGGTCCGTGCCGACCAGCAGCGCGCCCGAGGCCACCGTCAGCAACGCCATCGGTGCGGCCCCGTAGAAGTGGGCCATCTGCGGGTTGCGGACGTGACTGCGGGCCACCGCCGGGTGGCGCAGCCAGTGCGCGAACGTCGCGAAGAGCAACACCAACAGCCACAGCGCCGAGAGCACCCAGACCACCAACGCGAACGCGCGCAGCCCCGGGATCTGCACCGGAAGCGACGCGCCTGCGGTCGCGACGATGCCCGTCCCCATCACCGAGGCGAACCAGTTCGGCCCCAGATAGCCCAGGACGGTGGGCGGCGGGTTCGTCATGCGGTCAGTATCGTCGCGGCGAGCAGGCCCGCGCCCTGGCGGTGCGAGACGGGCACCATCGGATCGGCGGGGTGGGGGTTATCCCCCGGCACAATCTCCGGGAAACGCTGTGTCGCCGCGGCGCCCCGATCCATAGGTTGGAGACATGACCGCAGTCACCGACACCGACGCTGTCACCGACCGAGTTCTGGTGGACACCCGCGACGGCACCACCGCGGCGCGCCCCCGCGTGCTCAGCCTCGCCGCGAGCGCGTCGCTGCTCACCGGCGGCGCGCTGGCGGTGGTGTGGTTCTGGATCCCGTTGGCAATCCTGGTGATCGGGATCTCGTCGATCCCCAGCATCGTCGGGGCCGTGCTGGCCGGTGTCGTCTTCATCTACCTGATGCGCGGCGTCGACCACATCGAACGGGTCCGCAGCGAGGCCGTGTTCGGCATGGGCATCGCGGTCCCGCCGCGCCGGCTGTCCCCGTACACCGGGTTCCAGCGCTGGGCCCACCAGTTGTGGCTCGACGTCAGCAGCGCCCGGTTCTGGAAAGCCGTGGCACATCACTATCTACGCATGATCTACGACGCGCTGATCACCGGTGTCGCAGTCGGTCTCGCGGTGTTCGCGTTCGTGGCGCCGGCCGTCGCGATCGCCGTCGGACACAGTGACCCCGAGGCCGGCCTGTCGTTCCTGCCCACCCCGATGGCCTGGCTCCTGGCCGTCGTCGCACTGGTCGCCGCGGTGGCGCTGGTGGTGTTCGCCCCCAAGCTGGACGCGGTGATCGACCGCTGGCTGCTGCCGCCGTCCCCGACCGCCGAACTGCAACACCGGGTCAGCGCGCTCGCCGACGCCCGGCAGGGAGCGGTGACGTCGGCGCAGACCGAACGGCACCGCATCGAACGCGATCTGCACGACAGCGTCCAGCCCAGGCTGGTGTCGCTGGCGATGACGATCGGGCTGGCCCAGACCAAACTCGACTCCGACCTGCCGGCGGCGAAGGCGCTGATCGCCGAGGCCCACGACGACGCCAAGAGCGCTCTGGTGGAGTTGCGCAACGTGGTCCGCGGGATCGCGCCGACCATCCTGTCCGACCGCGGCCTCGACGCGGCACTGTCGGCGGTGGTGCAGCGCGCGACGAATTCGGGCGTGCCCACCACGCTGAGCGTCCATCTTCCGCGCCGGCTGCCGGACGAGGTCGAGGCGTGCGCCTACTTCGTCGTCGCCGAGGCACTGACGAACGTGAGCCGGCACGCCGGGGCTTCGCACGCGGCGGTCACCGTGCGCCTCGACGAATCCGCGAATCAGTTGCACGTCACCGTGTTCGACGACGGGCACGGTGGGGCGCGGATCGTGGAAGACACCGGCAACATGGAAGCCACCGGTCTGCGCGGACTCGACGAACGGGTGCGTGCGGCGCAGGGCACGTTCTCGGTGGCCAGTCAGCCCACCGGACCCACGATCGTCTCCGCGGTGCTGCCATGCGGATAGTGATCGCCGAGGATTCGGCACTGCTGCGGGCCGGTATCGAACGGATCCTCACCGACGCCGGTCACCGGGTCGTGGCCGGGGTGCCCGATGCGACCAATCTGCTTCGCCTGGTCAACGACGAGCGGCCCGACCTGGCCATCCTGGACGTCCGGATGCCGCCGACGTTCACCGACGAGGGAATCCGCGCGGCGGCGCTGCTGCGTAACCAGAACCCGGAGTCGCCGGTGCTGGTGCTGTCGCACTATGTCGAGGAGCGCTACGCCGCCGACCTGATCGCCTCGGACACCCGGGGGTTCGGGTATCTGCTCAAGGACCGCGTGGCCGACGTCCCGGCGTTCCTCGACGCCGTCGAGGTCGTGGGCTCCGGCGGGACCGTGCTCGACCCCGAAGTGGTGTCCCAGATCCTGGCCCGGTCCCACCGCCGCAACGCGCTCGACGCGCTGACGCCCCGCGAGCGGGAGGTCCTGCAGCTGATGGCGGAGGGCAGGACGAACGCGGCGATCGCCGCGGCGCTGCACATGTCGGTCGGCTCGGCCGAGAAACACATCGCGTCGATCTTCACCAAGCTGGACCTCGCGCCCGACGAGAACCGCCGCGTCCTCGCCGTGTTGCGCTACCTCGAATCCTGAAGTCCCGAAAGGATACTCGTGACCACCACGCTGGCTCCCCCACCGCCTCCCGCCGCTCCGCCGCCGCAGCTGTCCCCCGGCGGGCGCACCGCGATCCGCACGCTGCTGATCCTGGCCGCGGCCGCGTTGCTGACCGCAGTCGTCGCGCTGTCGGCGACCGCTGCGTGGGGCATCAGCACGTTCCGGGTGGTGAAGGACTCGATGCCGCTGCCCGCCACGTTGACGTCCGTGGTGATCGACACCGGCTCGGTGCCGGTGGCGGTGCGCCTCACCTCCGACCGCGAGTCCCGCGAGCCCAGGGTCGACATGCGCATGGTCAACTCCACCCGGGCCGGCGCCGAGCCGTTGGCGGTCACCGCCGACGGCACCACGGCGCGGGTGACGATCGACGCGGAGCCTTCGGAGTTCCTGCGCTGGAGCCGCGCCGGAGAGATCACGCTGGTGCTGCCGCCCGAGTTGGCGCGCCGGCTGACCGTGACCACCCGGCAGGAAATGGGTGTGGTGTTCGCCCAGACCGATCTCGACCAGTTGAACGCCAGCACCGTCGACGGCGCGGTGGTCCTGAGTGGCTCGGCGCGTCGCGTCGAGATCACCAACGAGCACGGCGACATCACCACCCGGGAACCGATCTCGGTGACCGAGTCGTTCCGCGCGACCACCACCACCGGCGACGTCAGCGTCGACTTCGCCGAGGCCCCCGGCACCGTGGACGCCGTGACCGAGCACGGGGACGTCGTCATCGCGCTGCCGCCCCCGGGACCGTACTTCGTCGACGCGACCACGGGATCGGCACCCGGTTCGACGGTGGTGCGGGTGCCGCAGACCCGGGACCGCGACGCCGCGACGACGGTGGTCACGGCGCGGACCGAGACGGGCGACGTGGTCGTCGACGACGAACGCTGATTCAGGCGGTCAGCGCCGCGACGATGTCGCCGACCGAGCCGGCCCGGGCGGCGCGGAATCCCGTTCCCGCCCAGACGTTCACCGCCTGCGGGTCCCCCGCGCGCACGGCCGCGGCACGCAGCGGGCTGGTCAGGTGGTGCACCTCCGGATAGCCGAACGGGGCGTGTTCTTCGTGCTCGATGATGAACCGGTTGCGGAGTCCGCGCGCGTAACGCCCTGAGAACGCCTTCGTGACAACGCTTCCGGTGAATTGCGGGTCTCTCAGCGCGGCGCGGTGGACCGGGCTGCTGCCCGCCTCGTCGGACAGCAGGAACGCGGTCCCCAATTGCGCGGCCGCGGCGCCGGCCCGCCGAACCCGGCCGATGTCGGCGGCGGGCCTCAGCCCGCCAGCTCGGCAGAGCTGCGGGTAGGGAGAGAGGGTA
>NZ_LMVQ01000198.1 GCF_001545925.1 Mycobacterium sp. NAZ190054
ACTTTAAACGATCCGCCGACCCCCGGACACACCACTCTTTCCCTCCACGCAGCTCTTCCGATCTCCGGCGGGCTCCACCCGCATCCGGCGGTGACCATGGCCCCGGCGACCAGCACGGCCAGCGCCAGGTGTCTGCCCTGAGGGCGCGCAACTCGCATGCGCCCCAGAATATGCGGGGCCGGCCGGCCACCGTCACGGCGCTTCGCAGTGTGCGTCTCAGCCGCAGCCGCCGCCCCACGGGGCGGCGCCGCACGGCAGTTCCACTCGAACCTGCGGGGCGAACGACATGGTCGAGAGCGTGGTCGGATCCGGTGCCGGCTCGACGGTGGCGCCTGCGCCGCCGTCGTGATAGGTACCGCCCTTCGGATACGTTCCCGCTTGCGCGAGGTCGATTTCGACGGCGAGCACCATTGCGGTCGCGCCTACGACCGCACCGAAAACGCGTAGTGCCTGTGACATCTCGACTTCTTCCTGACGATGAGTCGGTGTCGCCTCCAAGGGAAGTTCGGCCGCAGTGCTGTCATGAGTCTAGGCACGGACGGGCCGCCGAAAAGGTCGTCACAGGGCTCTCGCACCGATGCCACAGCGGGCTTCCAACGCGCGCCCACAGCCGGCAAAAGCCCGCAGCGGCGGCTTGTTTCGCGGCGGACCGGCGGCGGGAAGCTGCCCTGGCACCGAGCTGCGCCGCCCCGCCGACGCCCACGGGAAGCGACGTAGCCGTCACGCACGTTCGGCAATCTGACGGCGACCGCGGCTCACAGACGCCACACAGGTTCCGGTGATCGCGTCTGCAAGATCACGTGGCTCCCCCGGCTGGACTCGAACCAGCAACCCTTCGATTGCACGCTAGGCGCTGGCGAAGTGCCTTGTGACGCGGACCTTCCCGCAGTCAGCGGATTCTGAGACACACAAACATGACGCACCTAGGTACAGTCATACAATTTGCTCCACGCCGCCGCAAAAATCTGTCACAGGTTGCCAACCTGAATGTTTCCTTGGTAAAAACAGCATCGGGCGCGGGGAGGTTGGGGCCGGATGAGATGCACGACAAACGCAGCTACACGCTGCCGACATTCTGGGAACACGCTGTCCAGCAATGGCTGGCATGGCTAAAGCTCGGAGGAGCACCGAAGACGACGCTGCGGCTGCGCCGCGGGCACGTCCGAAGCATCGCGCGCCAGTCGGGCACGCAGCATCCGCGCGAATTGTCGCTAGCACTCATCATCGATGTTTGCCAGAAGCAGACGTGGTCGAACGAGCACCGTAAGGGTGTTCGACGCTCGCTCATCAGTTTCTTCGACTGGTGCGTCGACAACGGGGTGACGCTGGCAAACCCGGCAGAAGGGCTACCCCGTGTACCGGGTGACAAACCTAGGCCGCGACCAGTGCCGGATGACATATGGATGGAGCTACTGACGACTAGCCCACCGCGAACGCGGATGATGGCGCGCCTGGCCGGTGAGGTCGGGATGCGCCGGGCCGAGGTCGCCGTGTGCCGGCGCGAAGACCTTCTGCGCGACATCGACGGCTGGTCGCTGCTAGTCCACGGCAAGGGCGGTAAGCAGCGCGTCGTGCCAGTGACGGACAACCTCGCGATGGCGATCCGGGACTACTGCCCGCACGGGTACCTCTTCCCAGGCCAGGTCGTCGAGCACGGTATTCCGGGCGGACATATGTCGGCTGATGCGGTCGGGCGGCTGCTGTCGCGCCTGATGCCGGAAGGCTGGTCGATGCACAAGCTGCGTCACCGGTACGCCTCACGCGGACTGGCCGGTACCGGCAATCTGATTGCCGTGCGAGACGCACTCGGACATGCCAGCGTAGCGACGACACAGATCTACACCGCTTCGGCGCCAAGTGCTGTACGGGCTGTGAGCGAAGCAGCATCGAGGCCCGTGCTAGTTACACCTACAGGGACGCACGCTTGGCAGCCCACGCATCAACAGTCTCAGGCAGCCAGCCCTTCACCCGGCCGATCATCGCGTCTGGCTCCGGTAGTCGACCCGGAATCTGACTGTAGGCCTTGACGGAGTTGATCGACAGGCCAGCTCTTTCAGCGAACTCGGTGACGCTCAAATACCTGACCACCAGCACGACACTAAGCACACTTAAGTACATGTACGTTCGGGCATACCCGGGTGGGCGTTTACTTCGCTAGGGTGCGTCGGCGTGGCTCGACGATCCCCGTGGATAGATGAACGCGCCCGCCTGCTGGTCCGATTGCTCGACGAGCGCTACGGCCTCACGATCACCGAGGACGCTGGCCGGGAAGACATCTCCAATCACGTCGACCACGTGGCAGCGATGATGAGGATCGGCCGCCAGGCTGCCAAGAGGTACGTCACCGATGACGTGATCAGCGATATGGCTGACCGGATCGGTCGCCACGTCAGTCGTGTGTTGACTCGTGAGGCGCTGCAGCCGGGACGCGATTCGCATCTGCGCATCGTCCGCTGAACGTCAGTCCGCGAGTGGCTGGGTAAGCGCGAGAGGTGAGATTGAAGTTGGGCGCGCGATACCGCTGCAGGTCCGACCGTTTGCCCGCTACCATCTTCCCGCATGGGGGAACGATGAGCGCGGCTGGCTGGTATCCCGATCCGTCGGGCAACGGCGGCCAGCGCTACTTCAACGGCACCCAGTGGACCGAGTATCGACGTGCGCCGGGAGCGCCGCCACCGAAGAAATCGAACACGGGCAAGGTGTTGCTCTTCAGCATGCTCGGCGTCGTGCTGTTCTTCGGCGGCTGCGGTCTCCTCTTGGCGGCCGGGACCGACTCGAAGAACGACCGCGGCTCGTCGTCGTCGGCCGCCGGCGCGCCGTCCTACGCGCCGTCGCAGCCGGAACCGTCGACACCGGCCATCGCCGCGCCCGGCAGCGCGGTGCGCGACGGCAAGTTCGAGTTCAAGATCCTCGGCGTCACGAGCGCGAAAAGGGTGTCCGATCCGAGCGGCAACCGGTACATGACGACCGACGCCCAGGGCATATTCGTCGTGATCGACCTGCAGATCACCAACATCGGCGACCAACCCCAGAATTTCTTCGGCTCGAATCAGAAGCTCTACGACACCAACGGCCGGCAGTACGCCGTCGATTCGCGCGCCGACATGTACATGAACGCCGGCGAGTCGATCATGGGCGACATCAACCCGGGCAACTCGATCACGCGGAAGCTGGCGTTCGACGTACCACCCGACGCGCGGCTGACGTACCTGCAGCTGCACGACTCGATGCTGTCGGGTGGCGTGAAGCTCGCCATCCCGGCGAGTTGACGTGACCCGCTCCCCCGACGAGATCGACCGTGAGCTGGCGCTGCTGGCCGCGGTGCGCCGCGCGGTGGGCGGGTCGATGACGCTGACCGACGAGCTGCTCGACGAACGGCTGGAATGCCGGGACGCATCACCCGAATAGTCGTTACCCAGCTCGACCCGGACGCCGACCATCCCGATCCATGGCGGGTCGAGTGGATCAACGGCCGCGACGAGCTTCGGCAGCACCATGACTCGGAGGCGGCGGCCCAACGCCATGTGCGCGGCCTGCTCCGCGAGCTTGCGTCGGGAGTGACGCGGGACCAGGCGCTGACGGTCGTTCGGCGCGAGTAGGCCACCAACGCAGAAACCGCCCCGACCCTTTGGTGCGGGTCGGGGCGTCTCGAACCTGTCACGGTTCGGAATCCAGGTAGTGCATTACGCACGTGCGCTCGCCGGCGCGCGGGTAGTCACGACGAATGGACGAGAAACGAGAGCGGGAGATCGTCGTGCCGGCGGGCGCGGTGGCAGTGGTGCTGCTGCTGGTGTGGCTCTACTTCCGGCGCCGGACGTAGCGCATGGCCCAGTGGAACACGTCGAGCTCGGGCGGCACGCTCTCACTGAGGTGCAGCGCGGTAGCCAGGATGACGGCGTCGGCGAGCACCCGGCCGACGGGGTGGGCGCGGTAGGCCGCGACACGGTTGGAGATCAGATCCTCGTCGTCGCGGACCAGCTTCTCGTACACGGCGATGCCGCCGACGAGGGCGATGACGGCCTTGTCGCCGGTGCGAAGCTGGAGTTTCCACCGCACGCCAATATTGTCGCCTCTACAAATAGCTGCGCGGGGAGGACGCGCCCCGGGGATGGCGCTACGTGCAGACGAGGACGACGATCAGCGCAGTAAAGGCCGCGGCGACGAGGACGACCGCGACGGCCGCCCAGCGGTCGATGTCAGGGTCGCCCTTCTCGCAGCTCACATCAGATCGCAAGCCGGGCGTGACGATTGCTCTCGCGCATCTCAGCCAAGCGGTTATGGAAGTCGACCACCTCGGCGTCGTCGGAATCGCGCGCGATGCGCTGCAGCAGTGGCGCGGTGGCCACGCGGTCGACGGCATCGGTGAGCTTCTCGATCGCTGAAACGAGTGTGCGGATTCGCAGGTCGTCGCGCTTGGCCCGCTCGGCGTCGCGCAACGCCAGATCGGCCGAGATCTTGTTGAAGATCGCCGCGGTGTCGGCGTCGGTGTTGTCGGTTTCGGCGCGGCCCTTGGCCCAGCCGAAGATGCCGTTGCCGACAACCGTCACGATCGCGGTGAGCACGCTGGAGCCGGCGGCGATCGCGAACACCGATGCGAGGTCCATTCACCGACTCCATTCGCTGTGGACGATGACTCGGCGTAGGTCGCCGACGACGAGAAACGCTGCGCACAGCGACAAACCGATGTAGCTGAACGTCGCGTGAGTGCCCTTCCCCCACCATGACGAGTGCAGCACCGCGGCCCAGTAGGCCGACAGCATCAGCATCATGGCAAGGTCACCGCCGATCTGCAGGATCAGCCCGTTGGTGACCCGCCGCGACGGATGGTTCGAGTTGCGCCTGCGCCCAGCCATCATGCAGCCAGCGGCCACCATCAGCGGGCCGATGACGTTGAGCCACACCCAAACCGCGTAGGTGACGCTGCCCATCGCTCGGTCGACGATGGACACGGGTTCGGCGAAGCTGATGGCGTACAGGCCGAACAGGAACCAGCAGAAGTACATGATGGCCTGGAACAGCCGCACAGTACGCGAGTCGATGATCTGCATGAGCTCGACCCATACGAGGCGCGCGTCGATCCGCACGGTGATCCAGGCTCGCCGAAGAGGCGACATCAGCTATCCCTGAGCGTGCCGTCTTCGCGCTGCTTCTTGACCACGACGGCCGCGGTGCCGGATGCGACGGCCGGGGTGCCGTAGCCGACGATGTTGACGAACAGGTCGAGCCACAGCGGCGCGTGGGCGGGGTCGATCACCTTGTAGGTCACCAGGACCGCGATCGCGGCGAGCGCGACGCCGTAGAGCCACTGACGCTGGCGGGCAGTTGTCTTGTCTTCGAGCATGATCGAGCCTTTCTCGTTATGCCGCGCGCAGGAAGTCGACGGCCGGGAAGCGGTTGTAGTTGTGCTGGTCCAGATTCATGAAGAACCGAATCGCCTCGATGCCGGCGGTGGCCGCAGCGACAGTCTCGGTCAGCGGTCGCTGGCCCCACTCGAGCAGCTGCTCGACCAGCGAGTCCTCGCCGCCGAAGAAATCGGTGACCGAGAAGATGAGCCGCTGCACCATCACCTTCCACTCGTCGGCGTCGCGGTCCCTGATACAGGCGTACATGTCGCCGGCGTGGGCGTAGTCGCGGACCTCGAACGGTGCCGACTCCAGACCTTCAAGGCGGTCGGCCATAATGCCGAACGTGCCCTCTCCTGCGACCGGGTACTTCCAGTGGTCGAAGTGCGCAATTCCCTGCTGGCGCATCGGGTTTCCCCAGAACACCACCTTGCGCACCCGCGGCAGCAAGTGGTGCAGCCTGCCGGACGGATTCATGATGTCATGCTTGAGCACCTGGCCGACCACGACCGCGCCTTGCGAGTATCCGGCCAGCGCGACCGCGTCGTCACCGCGCACCCTCTGCTCGATCTGCGCGATGAGCTCGGCCCGCCCCTTGTCGATCGACGGCTTCATCGGGAACGGGGTGGCCGGGTAGTTGCCGATGGGCTGCCACCGGTAGTGGCCGAGCACATCGCGAGCCGTGTCAGCGGGCAGGCCAGGCCCGAGCGGGTCGGCCATCCCGGTGCCGTGCACGGTGAACAGCCACGGCATCGCGCGGGCGTCGGAGGCCGGAGAGATACCGAGCGCGATCAGATCGGCGTCGGAGACTTCACCGTCGACGGGCTGGTGCGTGTGCGCCTCGTATTCGCGCTGCCACGCGACGGCCCGCGGCCCGAACTCGTCGGTGTCGCCGGGCAATGGCCCGTGGATGCGCGCGTAGCCGGAGAACCGGGCGGCCATCACCTGCCGCCACTTGCGCACCGTGGGGTTGCGGTCGCCCAGGCGCAGGGCCATCAGAGTTCCGCCAGCTTGTCGACAACTGACTTGCCGCCCAACTGATTCCAGCCTGCGAGTGTTGGGCCACGGAGCTGGCGCAGGATCTCGATGAGCAGTTCGCGGTCGGTCCAGTCTTCGGGGAACCGCTTCACCGGCGGCGATGGCGGTGGTGTGGGTGCGCCGTCAGGGTGGAATCCGGCGTCCTTGAGCTTCTGCAGCGTGATCGGTCCGACGATGCCGTCGGCGTCGACGCCAACACTCCTCTGGAATGCCACGACAGCGGCTTTCGTTGCGGGACCGAAGTCGCCGTCGACCGCCAACCCGGCGCCACGCCCGTTGAGGAACGCTTGCAGCCGCTTCACGTGCTCACCGCTGTGGCCTTCCTCGGCCCAATAGGTGACCGGAGGCGGCGCTGACGGTGTGCCTGCGCGGTTGAACGTGGAGAAGCCGTCTGGGCGGATTTTGCGCCTGATGAAGTCTTCGACCTTCTCGAAGTGCTGGGAGCCATAGGTCTGGCCGCCCATCTGGAAGTGCATCCAGTCGCGGATGGACCAGTTGCCGCCGCAGAACACCATGCCCTCGTAGAACGCGATCAGTTCGCGCACCGACTCGGTCAAGGGTTCGTACACGGCCCGCAGCCGCGCCACGTCAGCGGCACTGAGGCCGTCGACTCGGGTGTACTCCAGCACCCCTCGACTAGAACATGTGTCAACAAC
>NZ_LMVQ01000199.1 GCF_001545925.1 Mycobacterium sp. NAZ190054
CAAAATCCGCCTCATCAACGCCCGCGGCTACGGCCACCACTCAGCCCGAACACTGACCTCAATGATCTATCTCTGCCTCGGCGGACTGCACCCTCAGCTACCCACAAGAACCTGAGGAGCCGCACATATGATCGAATGGTGGCGATGCAGAAGATCGGGCACGGCGGTCAGCCTCTCCGCCCGGTGTTCCGCCGCGTGCACCCGCCCCGGACCGTACTGGTCGACCTGGTCGCCCTGTTCCCGCGCGAACCACACTGCGACGGCCGCTACCACCCCAAAGGTCTGCAGATGGATTCCATCGTGGAAGGGGAGCTCAAGTGCTGGGGCCTCAGCGAGCAGGGCCGGTGGTGGGGTCTGGTCACCTATCCCATCCGGCACGGCAGCGAGAAAGATCCGGTGACGCACTGGGTTCCGGCGTCGGTGCTGCGACTGAAATAGCGCGGCGGGCGATTGACTGCCACGACGATCAGCGGCACGCTGTGGCGGTGATCGCGTTGACCGAACAGCAGATCATCGATCAGCTCGCGCAGCGGCTGGCCGATGCCCACGCCGAGGTTGAGCCGGCTCAGGTGACCGAGGTCGTGCAGGAGCAGTACGCCCGTTTCGCCGGCAGTCCCATCCGAGACTTCGTTCCACTGTTCGTCGAGCGCAACGCGACCGCCGAATTGAGCAGGCTCGGCGTCGGGGTCTGAGGTTTTCGAAGCAGAGACCTAACTGTCTATTAGGTCCCTCTCAGGTTGGGGCCATAGCTTCGACAGTGTTCGGTTGACTGAACCGCCAAGACGAACCCGATACGCTCGGCCCGCCATCTACCCCCCGGGTGGCGGGCCGAGATCATTCTCCGGGACCGAAAGCTCACAGCATTCCCGGCGCACCCGCTAATGTCGCGGTACGCCGGTACGGTGCCTGATGACCTAGGGGTGGACATGATCCGCGAGATGCTCGCAGCGGCCGCACTCGGCGCTGCGGTCCTGTGCTCCGCTCCGGCGGCGTCGGCCGAACCCGGGCCGATGTATCCCGACAAGCCGGGCCGCTACGCCACCGACGTACCCGGCATGATCTACGACGCCCATCTCACCGCGCCCTGCACGAACATGGACCGCTACACGTTCGGGCGCGGCCCCGGCGGCGAGGCGCTGCAGTGCCGGTGGATCCCGAATCAATGGCCGCCGATCTACACCGGCTTCTGGCAGATCAGCTACGAACTCGTCGGCGTCCGCGACATCGGCAGCCCGTGCCCGCAGCGGCAGTCCGCCGCGCAGGCGCCCGACGGCCGGCCGTTGGTGTGCATGGGTCCGCAGGGGTGGCAGGCCGGAAAGTTCAACGGGGTCGGCTTCACGCCGATGTGACCCGGCCGTGCGCGGGCCGTCACGGCGAGCGCAGCGTCCGGCTGGGCTCGATTCCGAACACCTCCTTGTAGGCGCTGCTGAATCGGCCCGGATGGCTGAACCCGCACCGTCCCGCGATCGAGGTCACGGTGTCGTAGGCCGGGTCGGCCGACTTGAGCTCGCGGTGCGCCCGCTCCAGCCGGATCCTCCTCAGATACTCCAGCGGCGTGGTCTTCATGTGCGCGCGAAACGCGTACTGGATCGCCCGCGGCGTCACGTCGGCCGCCGCGGCGATGTCGCGGATCGTGATGTCGTACTCCGCGTTCTCGTGGATGAAGTCCAGCGCTCGCCGCAGCATCCGCGGCTGCGCCGATGACCCCTCGCCCGCCTTCATAGTGGCTACGGATTCCCGAATTTCACCGAGTGCGAAACCCCAGAGTGACCCGCACCACTCGCATGACACCCTCGAGCGATGACAGATCGCATCGAGGTCTCCCGCACCATCGCCGCACCTGCCGCCGACATCTTCGCCGTGCTGTGCGACCCGCAGGGCCACGTCGCCATCGACGCCACCGGCATGCTGCAGGACGCCGACGGCACACCCGTCCTCGCCGTCGGAGACAGCTTCGTGGTGCACATGGATCGCGAGGCCCTCAACGACTACCCCGAACTCGGCCGCTACGACGTGACCGTACGGATCACCGAGTACGAGCGGGACCGGCTCATCGCGTGGACCATCCTGGGCCGGCTCACACCGCAGATCGGACACGTCTACGGCTACCGCCTGGAACCCGCCGGCCACGGCACCCGCGTCACGTCGTTCTACGACTGGTCCGACATTCACCCCCAGTGGCGCGACGCGGCGATCTTCCCCGTGGTGTCCGAGCTCGCCCTGCGCGGGACGCTCGGCATTCTCGACCGCACCGTGCGCCGCGGCTACCCACGACCAGATTCGTCAACCCAGGGTTGACGACTCGGCTTCGTCAACCTACGGTTGACGCATGAGTGACAACCCCAAGATCAGCCATCCCGTCCGGCTCGACGACCTCATCGACGTGATCACCCGTGTGCACGACGAGCCGCTCGACCAGCTCACCGACGCGGTGCTGGCCGCCGAGGCGCTCGGCGAGGTGGCCGACCACCTCATCGGGCATTTCGTCGACCAGGCCCGCCGCTCCGGTGCGTCGTGGACCGAGATCGGCAGATGCATGGGCGTCACCAAACAGGCCGCCCAGAAACGGTTCGTCCCGCGGACTCCGGTCGACACGGCCGCGCTCGACCCGAACGCGGGATTCAGCCGGTTCACCGAACGCGCCCGCAACGTCGTGGTCCAGGCCCAGAACAAGGCCCACGCCGCGGGCAACGCCGAGATCACGCCCGCGCACCTGATCCTGGCCCTGTTCGCCGACCCGACCGGCCTGGCCATGCGCCTGGTCGCCGACCAGGGCATCGACGTCGGCGCCGTGGCCGACCGCATCACGCTGCCGCCCCGCACCGACGGCGTCCCGGCGCTGATCCCGTTCGACACCCGCGCGAAGAAGGCGCTGGAGTTGACGTTCCGGCACGCACTGCGGCTGGGCCACAACTACATCGGCACCGAGCACCTGCTGCTGGCCCTGTACGAGGAGGAGGACGACGGCGGCGTGCTGCACGGCGTCGGCATCGACTGGGAACGCTTCGAGCGCGAGCTGCGTCAAGCGCTGGAGGCGCTGACCGCGCCGTGACCACACAGCGGCCCCGCAGCGCCGCCGACGACCAAGACCATCCAGCCGCGCCCGGCGGTGTGCGATCATGCCAAGCATGCGTCGCTGGCTCGTACTCCTGATCGCAACCCTGGCGACGCTCGGCGGCGTCGCCGCACCGCCGGCTTCGGCCGCCGGCATCCCGATCGGGCGTCTCGGCGACACGCTTCGCGTCGAATACGAGGGCCTGATCGCCGACGTGTCGGTCAACAACATCCTGCCGTCCCCGCCGCCGCCGGGCTTCGGTTATCCGCCGCGGGCGCCGCGCTACCAGGTCTTCCGCGCCGACATCACCGTCACCCCGGTCCAGATGCCGACGCCGTACGCGATGGCGATCACGTTCTCGTTCCGCGGCGTCACCCCGACCGGGGACGCCTACGAATCACGCAACAGCGACGCTCCCGACGCGCTGCAGCACATGATGCAGAACGCCGTGGCGGGCCGGCCGTTCACCGGCGGCGTGTGGTGGGACTGCTACCGCGACCTGGTGTCCAACGTGGTGCTGCTGGACAAGATCACCGGAACCCGCCTGGCGCAGTGGAACGTGGCCTGAGGGTCGTACCGGCCTGCGCCCGCCGGATCGCCGAACTCGCCGACGTCGCCGCCCGCACCTTCCCGCTGGCCTGCCCGCCCGCGGTGGGACCCGACGACGTCGCGGCGTTCATCGCCGAGAACCTGTCCGCCGAGCGGTTCACCGAGTACCTGACCGACCCCGACCGGGCCGTGCTCACCGCCGTCGAAGACGACCGGATCCTGGGCTACGCCATGATGATTCGCGGCGTACCCGACGACGCCGACGTCGCGGCGGCGGTCACCGCGCTTCCCACTGTGGAGGTGTCGAAGATGTACGTGCTGCCCGAGAGCCACGGCGCCGGTGCTGCTGCGGCGCTGATGACCGCGGCCCTACAGCACGCACGCTCACTGGGCGCCGCGTCGGTGTGGCTCGGCGTCAACCAGCGCAACGAACGCGCACAGCGCTTCTACGCCAAGCACGGCTTCACCGTCGCGGGCACCAAGCGGTTCCGCCTGGGCCGCCACTGGGAGCAGGACTACGTGATGGTGCGGCCGGCCTGACCGGCCGCGGTCATCGCCAGCAGCCGCGACGTCGCCCGCAGGTACTTCTTGCGGAAGCCACCGGCGAGCATCTCCTCGCTGAAGATGGTGTCGAGTTTGGTGCCCGACGCGACCACCGGGATGCCCGCGTCGTAGAGCCGGTCGGTCAGCGACACCAGCCGCAGCGCCACATTCTGGTCGTCGATCGGGTGCACACCGGTGATGAACACCGCGGACACGTCCTCGATCAACGTCAGGTACCGCGACGGGTGCATCGTGGCCAGATGCGCGCACAACGCGTCGAAGTCGTCGAGCGTCGCGCCCGGCACCTCCGCGGCCCGCTCGGCCACCTCCGCGTCGCTCGGCGGCTCGGGCGCCGGCGGCAGGTCACGGTGCCGGTAGTCCGGCCCCTCGATGCGCACGGTGGTGAACATCGCTGCCAGCGTGTTGATCTCGCGCAGGAAGTCCTGCGCGGCGAACCGGCCCTCCCCGAGCTGTTCGGGCAGCGTGTTCGACGTCGCGGCCACCGACACCCCGCGCTCGACGAGCGCCGACAGCAACCGCGAGATCAGCGTGGTGTTGCCGGGGTCGTCGAGCTCGAACTCGTCGATGCACACCAGCACGTACTCCGACAGCAGGTCGATGCACTCCAGGAAACCGAACACCCCGGCCAGCTGGGTGAGCTCACCGAACGTGGCGAACGCCTTCTTGCCCGACACCGCGTAGTACGACGAGGCCAGCAGGTGGGTCTTGCCGACACCGAACCCGCCGTCGAGGTAGACCCCGACCCCGGGCAGCACCTCACGCTTGCCGAACAGCTTCTTCTTGCCGGCCCGGCGCTGCTCGGCCTGCTCGCAGAACTGCCGACACGTCTGTACCGCCTTCGCCTGCGACGGTTCGGCCGGATCCGGCCGGTAGCTGTCGAAGCTGACGTCGGCGAAGGTGGGCGGCGGGATCAGCTGCGCGATCAGACGTTCCGGTGTGACGCTGGGCTGCCGATCCACCAGATGTGCGACATCACTGGACCCGTGCATGCACGCACCCTATCGGCGTGCTGTGATTCTGCGTATGTCCGCCGAGGGTGACGGGACGCAGTTCACAGTGCTGGGCCGGACCGGCGAGCTCGGTCGGGCCGACCTGGCGGGGCACTACGCCTACCCCGACGGCCTGCGGCGCTGCTGGGTGCGCGCCAACATGATCGCCTCCGCCGACGGCGGCGCGACCAGCGACGGGAAGTCCGGGGAGCTCGGCGGCGGGGGTGATCGCGCGCTGTTCTCGGCGCTGCGCGAACTCGCCGACGTGATCGTGGTCGGCGCGTCGACCGTTCGGGTGGAGAACTACTCGGGAGTGCAGTTCGGGGCGGCCGAGCGGCTGGCGCGGCAGCGCCGGGGCCAGTCCGAGGTGCCGCCGATCGCCGTCCTCACCCGGTCGGGCCGGATCGACCATGACGCCAGGCTGTTCGACCGCACCGAGGTCGCACCGCTGATCCTGACGTCGTCCGCCGCGCTCGACGCCACCCGGCAACGCCTGGGCAGGGTCGCCGAGGTGATCGACGCGTCCGGCCCGGACCCGGAATCCGCCGACCCGCGCACGGCGCTGGCGATCCTCGCCCAGCGCGGACTGCTGCGGGTGCTCACCGAGGGCGGTCCCCGCACGCTCGGCATGTTCAGCGCCGAGGACCTGCTCGACGAGCTCTGTTTGACCGTCGCGCCGAAAGTCGTCGGCGGCACCGCCGGGCGCATCGTCACCGGCCCGGACGAGGTGCATGCGCGGATGGAACTGCGGCATGCGCTGACCGACGGTCAGGGTTTTCTGTACCTGCGCTATGTCCGCTCGGCCGCCGAGGAAGGATAGGTGCCGGTCAGTACTGTGGTCCCCATGCGTCGTCTGCTGCCGGCTGTCGTGCTGTCGATGGCTGTCGTGCTCCCGCTGGCGGCCTGCTCCCCCGGCCTCGCCGCCAATCCACGCTTCGCCACCGATTCCGGCGCCGGCCCGCAGGGGGAACCACAGACCAGCGACCAGCCCCCGGGCCCGCCCGCCGTCGAGGCCCCGAAGAACGACCTGTCCTGGCGGGACTGCACCTCGCGGGTGTTCGCGTCGGCAGCCGTGCAGGCGCTGCCCGGCGTGAAACTCGACTGCGCCAGTTTCGACGCCGACCTCGACCCGATCAACGGCGCCAGCGGCACCGTCAGCATCGGGGTGGTCCGGGCGACGTCGGTGCAGACCCCCGCCGACGCCGGCCCGCTGGTGATGACCACGGGCTCGGACCTCCCGTCGTCGGTGCAGCTGCCCGTGTGGCTGTCCCGCGCGGGCGCGGACGTGCTCAAGAGCCACCCGATCGTGTCGGTGGACCGCCGCGGCATCGGCATGTCCGGGGCGCTGGACTGCCGCGACCTGTTCGACCGGCAGGAGATGTTCGAGCAGGCACAGTTCCAGCCCGGCGACGACCCCGTCGCCAACCTCGGGGCGATCACGATGACCGCGACGACGAGTTGCACCGACACGATCGCCCCCGGTGACTCCGCCTACGACAACGCCCACGCCGCCGAGGACATCGAGCGGCTGCGCACCACCTGGGACGTGCCCGCGCTGGCGCTGCTCGGCATCGGCAACGGCGCCCAGGTGGCGCTCGCGTATGCCGGGTCACATCCGAACAAGGTCGCCCGACTGCTGCTGGACTCACCGCTGCCGCTGGGCATCTCGGCCGAAGCCGCGACCGAGCAGCGGGTCAAGGGTGAGCAGGCCGCGCTCGACGCGTGGGCCGCGCAGAGCGTGGGAATCGTGTCTGGCCTGCGCCGTCGACGGCCGAACTCTTACGATCTTGCTCGTGGCTTCGGGGAGCTCGACACGACGGACGTCGTCGACCCGGGCAAACGACAGGGACCGCAACGGGGCGGGCCAAGTCCTCGACCC
>NZ_LMVQ01000200.1 GCF_001545925.1 Mycobacterium sp. NAZ190054
GGTTCTTCCGCAGCATCCCGTTCAGCTCGGCGACCGTCAACGCGGTCAGCGCGTTCGCCGCGTGGAGTGCCTTCCTGTTCATCATGTCGCTGTACCTGCCCGAGCGTGCGCTGCTCGGCGATGCGACCGCCGCCGCCGCGCTGGAGGCCGAGGTGATGCGCCCGCTCTCCGATGCCGGCCCGGCGCTGGTCGAGACACTCGACGCCTACCTGGACTCGGGCGGCGCGATCGAAGCTTGCGCACGCAAATTGTTCGTTCATCCAAATACCGTGCGGTACCGGTTGAAGCGGATCGCCGATTTCACCGGCCGCGACCCGACTGTCCCGCGCGACGCCTACGTGCTGCGGGTGGCGTCCTCGGTGGGCCGGCTGGCCCGTCATGCGCATCTGGCGACCGCTCCGGCGACGGAGCCACGGCAGGTGCCCGATGTCGCCTCCGTCACATCCGAGGGCTTCTCTTAGAGAACAGAGGTTGCGGCGGGGTCTCGATGGAGTCGCATCACATGCGGATTTGTGGACTTCCTACAAAAACCTAAGACGAGGTTCATAATCTCGCACACCGTTCAAATGCGTCTTCACAATGTTCTCTTAGAGAGTGCCTCAGAAGACTGTGCTCGCATTCCTCGCGCCCGGACAGGGCTCGCAGACCCCCGGCATGCTCGCCGAGTGGTTGGAGCTGCCCGGTGCGGCCCAGCGTATCGAGGCGTGGTCGGAGATCAGCGGGCTGGATCTGGCAGCCCTGGGCACCACCGCCACCGCGGAGGAGATCACCGACACCGCGGTGACCCAGCCCCTCGTCGTCGCCGCCACCCTGCTGGCCTATGAGGAGCTGACCAAGCGGGAGGTTCTCACCGGAGACGAGGACATCATCGCGGCCGGCCACTCGGTCGGCGAGATCGCGGCCTACGCGATCGCCGGTGTCATCACCGCCGACGAGGCCGTCGCGCTCGCGGCGACCCGCGGCAAGGAGATGGCCAAGGCCTGCGCGCTGGAGCCCACCGGGATGTCGGCGCTGCTCGGCGGCGACGAGTCCGAGGTGCTGGCGCGACTGGAGGCACTGGACCTGGTTCCGGCCAATCGCAACGCCGCCGGCCAGATCGTCGCCGCGGGTGCGCTCGCAGCCCTGGAGAAGCTTGCCGAGGATCCCCCCGCCCGCGCCCGGGTGCGCCCGCTGGCCACCGCCGGCGCGTTCCACACGCACTACATGGCCTCCGCGCTCGACGAGTACACCGTCGTCGCCGACCGCATCAACCCCGAAGAGCCCGCCGTCACGCTGCTGTCGAATGCCGACGGCCGGCCGGTGTCCTCGGCGGCCGACGCGATGGCCAAGCTCGTGGCTCAACTGACCCGGCCGGTGCGCTGGGACCTGTGCACCGCGTCCATGAAGGAACTCGGTACCACGGCGATCGTCGAGTTCCCGCCCGCGGGAACGCTGACCGGCATCGCCAAACGCGAACTTCGGGGGGTGCCGACGCATGCCGTCAAGTCCCCCGCTGACCTGGACGGGCTCGCGGAATCGCTCCGCGCCTGACCAGTTGCACAAGTACAGACAGTCTTCATCGTCCGTCGCAGTCCGTTTTCAATCCGTTCGAAGAAACACCCAATAGATAGAAGGAGCCACTGTGCCCGCCACTCAGGAAGAAATCATCGCCGGTCTCGCCGAGATCATCGAAGAGGTCACCGGTATCGAGCCCTCCGAGGTGACTCCCGAGAAGTCGTTCGTCGACGACCTGGACATCGACTCGCTGTCGATGGTGGAGATCGCCGTGCAGACCGAGGACAAGTACGGCGTGAAGATCCCCGACGAGGACCTCGCCGGTCTGCGCACCGTCGGTGACGTCGTCGCCTACATCCAGAAGCTCGAGGAAGAGAACCCCGAGGCCGCGGCGGCCATCCGGGCCCAGATCACGGGTGACAAGTGACCCGTCCTTCCACTGCTAACGGCGGTTTTCCCAACGTTGTGGTGACCGCCGTCGAGGCCACCACAGCGCTCGCCGCGGACATCGAGAGCACGTGGAAGGGCCTGCTCGCAGGCGACAGCGGCATCCGCATCCTGGAGGACGAGTTCGTCGACAAGTGGGACCTGCCGGTGCGCATCGGTGGTCACCTCGTCGACAACGTCGACAGCCACATGACCCGCATCGACATGCGGCGCATGTCCTACGTGCAGCGCATGTCCAAGCTGCTCGCAGGCCGGCTCTGGGAGACCGCGGGCAAGCCCGAGGTCGACCCGGACCGGTTCGCCGTGATCATCGGCACCGGCCTGGGCGGCGGCGAGAAGATCGTCGAGACCTACGACGCGATGAACGAGGGCGGCCCCCGCAAGGTGTCGCCGCTCGCCGTTCAGATGATCATGCCCAACGGTGCCGCGGCGGTCGCCGGCCTGGAGCTGGGCGCCCGCGCCGGGGTCATCACCCCGGTGTCGGCGTGCTCGTCCGGGTCGGAGGCCATCGCCCACGGCTGGCGTCAGGTCGTCATGGGCGACGCCGACTTCGCCGTCGTCGGTGGTGTGGAAGGCGGCATCGAGGCCCTGCCCATCGCGGCGTTCTCGATGATGCGCGCCATGTCGACCCGCAACGACGAGCCGGAGAAGGCGTCGCGGCCGTTCGACAAGAACCGCGACGGCTTCGTGTTCGGCGAGGCGGGCGCACTGATGATCATCGAGACCGAGGAGCACGCCAAGGCCCGCGGCGCCAAGCCGCTGGCCCGCCTGATGGGCGCGGGCATCACCTCGGACGCGTTCCACATGGTGGCTCCGGCCGCGGACGGCCAGCGTGCCGGTGCGGCCATGAAGCGGGCGATGGAGACGGCCGGGTTGTCCCCCAAGGACATCGCGCATGTCAACGCGCACGCCACCGCCACCCCGATCGGTGACACCGCGGAGGCCAACGCCATCCGGGTCGCCGGTGTGGAGCACGCCGCGGTGTACGCGCCGAAGTCGGCTCTGGGTCACTCGATCGGCGCCGTGGGCGCCCTCGAATCGGTGCTGACGGTGCTCGCGCTGCGCGACGGCGTCATCCCGCCGACACTGAACTACGAGACACCCGACCCCGAGATCGATCTCGATGTCGTCGCGGGTGAGCCTCGATATGGCGACTACCAGTACGCCATCAACAACTCGTTCGGTTTCGGCGGCCACAATGTGGCTCTGGCGTTCGGTCGCTACTAGAGAGATCGCAGGGAAAGGACTCGCGGCACAGCATGGTTTCGCCGACAACAGGTAACGGGCTGCCCGACGTCGTCGTCACCGGTATCGCGATGTCCACCAGCGTCGCCACCGACGCCGAAGGGACCTGGAAGGCGCTCCTCGACGGGCAGAGCGGAATCCGCAGGCTCGAGGATCCGTTCGTCGAGGAGTTCGACCTTCCGGTCCGCATCGGTGGTCACCTGTTGGAGGACTTCGAGTCCGACCTGACCAAGGTCGAGCTGCGGCGGATGTCCTATCCGCAGCGGATGGCGACCGTCCTCGGCAGGCGGGTCTGGGAGAACGCCGGATCACCCGAGGTGGACACCGAGCGACTGCTGGTGTCGATCGGGACCGGTCTCGGCGGCGCCGAGGCGCTGGTGTTCGCCTACGACGGCATGCGGGAGAAAGGCATCCGCGCCGTGTCCCCGCTGGCCGTGCAGATGTACATGCCCAACGGTCCGTCGGCGGTGGTCGGGTTGGAGCGTGGCGCCAAAGCCGGTGTGGTGACGCCGGTTTCGGCGTGCGCGTCCGGGTCCGAGGGTATCGCCCAGGCGTGGCGCAACATCGTGCTGGGCGAGGCGGACATCGCCATCTGCGGCGGCGTCGAGCAGCGCATCGAGGCGGTGCCGATCGCCGGTTTCGCCCAGATGCGGATCGTGATGTCGACCAACAACGACGACCCCGCGGGCGCCTGCCGGCCCTTCGACAAGGACCGCGACGGGTTCGTGTTCGGGGAGGCCGGCGCGATGATGGTCATCGAGACCGAGGAGCACGCCAAGGCCCGCGGCGCGACGATCCTGGCGCGGTTGATGGGCGCGAGCATCACCTCCGACGGCTACCACATGGTGGCTCCCGACCCGAACGGTGAGCGGGCCGGTTACGCGATGACGCGCGCCATCCAGCTCGCCGGACTGCAGCCCACCGACATCGACCACGTCAACGCGCACGCCACCGGCACCAGCGTCGGCGATGTGGCCGAAGGCAAGGCCATCAACAATGCGATGGGTGGCCACTACCCGGCCGTCTACGCCCCGAAGTCCGCGCTGGGCCACTCGGTCGGCGCGGTCGGCGCGGTCGAGTCGATCCTGACCGTGCAGGCGTTGCGGGACGGGATCATCCCGCCGACGCTGAACCTGAAGAACCTCGATCCCGAGATCGATCTCGACGTGGTCGCGGACGGACCCCGACCTGGAAACTACGAGTACGCCATCAACAATTCGTTCGGATTCGGCGGGCACAATGTCGCACTCGCCTTCGGCAAGTACTGAACTGACGGAACGCAGGAGACACCATGACGACAATCGAGAACCCGCCGGCCCCCGAGTCTGTGAACGAGTCCCTCGATCCGCGCGACCCGCTGTTGCGCCTGTCCACCTTCTTCGACGACGGCAGCGTCGAGCTGCTGCACGAGCGTGACAAGTCCGGTGTGCTGGCCGCGGCGGGCACCGTCAACGGCGTGCGCACCATCGCGTTCTGCACCGACGGCACCGTGATGGGCGGCGCCATGGGCGTGGACGGCTGCAAGCACATCGTCGACGCCTATGACGTCGCGATCGAGGAGCAGAGCCCGATCGTCGGCATCTGGCACTCCGGCGGCGCGCGGCTGGCCGAGGGGGTCAAGGCGCTGCACGCGGTCGGCCTGGTCTTCGAGGCGATGATCCGGGCGTCGGGCTACATCCCGCAGATCTCGGTCGTCGTCGGCTTCGCCGCCGGCGGCGCCGCCTACGGTCCCGCGCTGACCGACGTCATCGTGATGGCCCCCGACAGCAAGGTCTTCGTCACCGGCCCCGACGTGGTGCGCAGCGTCACCGGCGAGGACGTCGACATGGTGTCCCTCGGAGGCCCCGAAGCCCACCACAAGAAGTCCGGCGTGTGCCACATCGTGGCCACCGACGAGCTCGACGCCTACGAGCGCGGCCGCCGTCTCGTCGGATTGTTCTGTCAGCAGGGCCATTTCGATCGCAGCAAGGCCGAGGCCGGCGACACCGACCTCAAGGCGCTGCTGCCGGAATCGGCGCGGCGCGCCTACGATGTGCACCCGCTCGTCGAAGCCCTGCTCGATGAGGGCGTGCCGTTCGAGGAGTTCCAGTCGCGCTGGGCGCCGTCGATCGTCGTCGGCCTGGGCCGGCTAGCCGGCCGCACCGTCGGCGTGATCGCGAACAACCCGCTGCGCCTGGGCGGCTGCCTGAACTCCGAAAGCGCCGAGAAGTCGGCGCGTTTCGTGCGGCTGTGCGACGCGTTCGGCATTCCGCTGGTCGTCATCGTCGACGTCCCCGGCTACCTGCCCGGGGTGGATCAGGAGTGGGGCGGCGTGGTCCGTCGCGGCGCCAAGCTGCTGCACGCCTTCGGTGAGTCGTCGGTGCCGCGCGTCACGCTGGTCACCCGCAAGATCTACGGCGGCGCCTACATCGCGATGAACTCGCGGTCGCTCAACGCGACCAAGGTGTTCGCGTGGCCCGAGGCCGAGGTCGCCGTGATGGGCGCCAAGGCCGCGGTCGGCATCCTGCACAAGAAGAAGCTGGCCGCCGCCGCCCCCGAGGAGCGCGAGTCGTTGCACGAGGCGCTGGCCATCGAGCACGAGAAGATCGCCGGCGGGGTCGATTCGGCGATCGAGATCGGTGTGGTGGACGAGAAGATCGATCCGGCGCACACCCGGTCGAAGCTGACGCAGGCCCTGGCCGAGGCGCCGCTGCGCCGCGGCCGCCACAAGAACATCCCGCTGTAATCTTTCCCGCGAATTCGGCGCGCTGGAGCACCCCTGGGGTGCTTCAGCGCGCCGAATTCGCCAGGATCTCCTCGGCAGTCGCCTGCGCGCGCTCGCGATCCGCGGCGACCAGGCCGATTCTGGTCCGGCGGTCCAGGATGTCCTCGACGGTCAGCGCGCCCTCATGGGTGACCGCGTACTCGAACTCCGCCCTGGTCACGTCGATGCCGTCGGCGACCGGATCGGTGGGCCGCTCGCAGGTGGCCCGCGCGATCACGTTCGGCGCCTCGGCGCCGTACCGGGCCACCAGCGAACCCGGCAACTCGGCCGGTGAACGCAGCGTCGCCACCGGATTGGCGGGCGCACCGACCAACGGCAGATCGCGGGTCCGGCACGGGCCTGCGGTGAGTCCGCGCAGCAGCACGGCCCGGTCCACGACGTCCTCGGCCATGTACCGGTACTCGGTGAGCTTGCCCCCGATGACCGTGAGGACACCCGATGGCGACTCGGTGACGGCGTGCTCGCGGGAGATGTCAGCGGTCCTGCCGGACCCGGTGTCGATCAGTGGGCGCAGGCCGGCGTAGGCGCCGAGCACCTCGGCCTCGGTCAGCGCGGTGTCCAACGCGGTGTTGACGGTGTCGAGCAGGAACCTGACCTCCGCGGGTGTCGGCTCCGGCACATCGGGGATCGGGCCCGGCGCGTCCTCGTCGGTCAGGCCGAGGTACACCCTGCCGAGCTGTTCGGGCATCGCGAACACGAACCGGTTGATCTCACCCGGGATCGGAACGGTCAGCGCCGCAACCGGATTGCCGAACGCGGCGGCGTCGAACACCAGGTGCGTGCCCCGGCTGGGCCGCAACCTGATCGAGTCGTCGATCTCCCCGGCCCACACCCCGGACGCGTTGACGACCGCGCGGGCCGGCACCCGCATCGACTCGCCCGTCGTCGTGTCGGTCAGTGTGACCGCTTCACCCGACGCGTCGGCGGCCGCCACCCGGGTGAGCACCCTGGCCCCGTGCTGGGCCGCGGTGCGCGCGACGGCGGTGACCAGTCGGGCGTCGTCGATCAGCTGTCCGTCGTAGGCCAGCAGCGCGCCGTCC
>NZ_LMVQ01000201.1 GCF_001545925.1 Mycobacterium sp. NAZ190054
CATCGAGGACGAACGGCTGGCCGAAGAGGACCTCGTGCTGGCCGTGCAGAAGGCGCTCGCGCGAGCCGAGGGGTCGTGGGCGCTGGCGGTCATGGAGGAGGGAACCGGGCGAATCGCCGTCGCGGCCAAAGGTTCCCCGCTGCTGGTGGCCCGCACCGACCACGGCGACTTCGCGGCCAGCGACATCGCCGCGGTGGCCGACTGGACCGAGGAGTTCCGTGTCCTCGACGACGGGGACATCGTGGAACTCGACACCGAAAGGTGGTGCCGCTCCGGGGTCGTCGTGTCGCCGCCGATCGCCAACCGCTGCCTGTGGCGCAGCCGCGACGTGGAACTGCACGATCACGCCGACTACATGGCGAAGGAGATCGACGAGCAGCCCGAAGCGGCGTCCCGGCTCATCGACGGTGTGGCACCGGGTATCGCGAACGGGGCGATCTGGGAGGAGCTCGGGCTACCGCCGTTCGACCGGCTCCGGGTCCTCGGGTGCGGCACGTCCCTCAACGCCGGGAACGTGATAGCCAACCTGATGCGTTCACTCGGCGGTGTGCCGGTGACGGCCACGGTCGCCAGCGAGGCCGGCCTGGAGGTCGCGGACACCGGTCAGCTCAGCCTGGCCATCAGTCAGTCCGGCGAGACCGCCGACGTACTGCGGGCACTGGAATCCCCGGCGGTGCGCGATTCGCGCCTCCTCGCGCTCACCAACAACACGCACTCGACGCTTGCCCGGCTGGCGGATGCGGTCGTCGACTGCTCAGCCGGGCCCGAGATCGGCGTCGCAGCCACCAAAACGTTCATATGCCAGGTGATTTCAGGCGCCGCGGTGATGATCTCGGCGCTCGTGGCCATGGAGCGGCTGTCCACCGAGGCGGCCAAGTGCCTGGTCGACGATCTCCGCCGCGTGCCTGACCAGATGGCCGCCGCGAGCGCCGGCGCCCGATGCCTGATACCACCGCTCGCCGACGAGCTCATACCTGCCGGCGGGTTCATCTTCATCGCCCGCGGGTCGGGAGTGCCCTATGCCGCCGAGGGTGCACTGAAGCTGAAGGAGCTCACCTACCGGTGGGCTGAGCACTGTCCGGCCGGTGAGCTCAAGCACGGCCCGCTCGCGCTGGTCGGACCGGGCACCCCCGTCGTCGTCGTGGACAACGGTGACCCGAAGTTGGCCTGCAACGTCGCCGAGGTGGCGGCCCGTGGAGGCCGTGTCATCACCATCGGTACCGCAGGTAGTTCGGTGCCGGTCCTCGACGACGTCGGAGCCCCCTGGGGCCCGGTCGCGGCGACCATACCGCTGCAGATGCTGGCCCGGACCCTGGCACTGGCGTTGGGCCGGGACGTCGACAAACCGCGGAACCTGGCCAAGTCGGTGACCGTCGAATGAGCCGTCAGACCGGCTCACTCGCCGGCGTCGTCCTGACGCGCGAGGCCGATTCCGCCGATGTGGTCGAGGATTTCACCGCAGCCGCCTGCCGCTGGTCTGAGCGCACCGCAGTCGTGTACAACGGGACCGCCACCAGCTACCGCGACTTCGCACAACGGGTGCATCGCACCGCGCCGCGCTGTGGCACAGGAGATCTCGGCGCCGCCAAGAACCCGTCCGGTCTGATCGGAGTCCTGGTCTCGCACGATCCTGCCGTTGCGGAGCATCTGCTGGGGATACTCCAGGCCGACGCCACCTACTGCCCGGTCGACGCCGCTTCCCCGGCCGGGCGCCGGCAGGCCGTCGCGACGGCGCTGGGGGTGTCCACGTTGGTCGCAGCGGCGCGGAAACCGCACGACGGGTCGCGAATCGAGGCGCTGCCGGTCTCGCGCAGGCGTGGCAGCGACGCCGCCTATGTGCTGTGCACCTCCGGCTCCACGGGCACGCCCAAACCGGTGGCGGTCTCACGCACCGCTCTCACCGTCACGGTGCGGGCATTGCGGGAACTCTTCGCCCTCACCCCGCAGGACCGCGTGCTGCAGTTCGCGTCGCTCGGCTGGGACACCTGTCTGGAGGAGATCCTGCCCGCCCTCACCGCGGGCGCGGCGGTCGTGTTCGACGACCGGGCGCACCACGGCTCGTTCCCGACGTTCCTGCGCATGCTCGCCGAGCAGGGCGTCACGGTGCTGGACCTGCCGACGGCGTTCTGGCACGAGCTCGTGCTGTTCCTGGACGAGGAACGGACCGCGCTACCGGAGCATGTCCGGCTGGTGATCATCGGCGGTGAGCGCGTCGACCCGACCCGATTGCGGCAATGGGGCGGTCTCGACACCGGACACATCCGGCTGTTGAACACCTACGGCTGCACCGAGACGACGATGATCACCCACGCGGTGCAGCTCAGCGGCCCCGGCACCGAACCGGCGGTCGCAGCGTGCGACACCGAGGCGCCGATCGGCCGGCCGCTGCCGCACGTGCGTGATCACGTCTCCGATGACGGTGAACTGCTGGTCTCGGGCCCCGGCCTGGCGATCGGCTACCTCGGGTCGCCTGCCTCGACCGCTGCGGCGTTCCCCGTCGAGGATCACGGCTCAGGCCCGGAAAGATGGTTCCACACCGGCGATCTCGTCGTCCGCGGGGAAGGCGGCCTGCTGTTCTCGCGCGGCCGCTCCGACCAACAGGTCAAGGTGCGGGGCGTGCGTGTGCACCCCGCCGAGGTGGAGATGCAGCTGACCTCCCACCCCGCGGTGGCCGGTGCGGTCGTGGTCGGTGAGCGGCTCCTGGGCGGCACGGCGCTGACGGCCTACGTGGTGACCTCGCGGGAGACCACAGCCGCGGAGCTGAAGCGATACCTCGGCGAGCGTCTGCCGTCGCAATTCGTGCCGAGCCGAGTGAGATTCGTCAAAGAGCTGGTCTACACCCCCAGCGGAAAAGTCGATCGCGCTGCAACGCGGCGTGCGGTAGCGGACAGCAACAACAAAGGAGCACACCGATGAGCGCCGAACGCATCGTGGGAATCTACCGTCGGGTTCTCAACACCGCCGAGGTGGACGAACACTCCGACTTCTTCGAACTCGGCGGTGACTCGCTACTGGCCACCAGGGTGCTCAGTGCGATCGCGAGGGACTTCGACATCGAGCTGACCTACGACGACATCGTCGACCATCCCACGCCGCTCGGTCTTTTCGACCTGACCGCGGCCGTGACGTCATGAGCCGCGAAGACATGCGTGTCGTCGTGATCGGTGCCGGGCTGGCCGGGCTGACCGCGGCGGTCGAGCTGACGGCCGCGGGCGCGGACGTGGTCGTTCTGGAGGCCCGCGACCGGGTCGGCGGCCGGATGCACGGAGTGCCGGTCGCCGACGGAGTGGCCGGCGACGGCGGTGCCGCCTACCTGGGGGTGCGGCACACCGAACTGCTGAGGCTCATCGACCGGCACGGCCTCAAGCTCGCCTCGACGGCGATGGCGGGGGAGAGCACCTTCCTGATCGGCGATCATCGCACCACGACGCCCAGTCGGGTGCCCCCGCTGGACGCGATCGCCCTCGGCGATCTGTTCGACAGGCTCGACGCACTCGTCGAACACGTGCGTCCGGAGGCGCCGTGGCTCACTCCCGGCGCCGAACGGCTCGACCGGTTGTCCGCGGCGCGCTGGCTCGCCGAAGAGGTCAGACGTCCCGATGCGCGGACCTTCTTCCCGCTGTTCCTCGGCGAGATGATGGCCGCCGATCCGGCCGCGATCTCGGTGCTGCACATGGCTTTCTATCTGCGGTCGGGGGGCGGAATCCGGTACCTCAACGCGTTCGAGGGCGGGGCCCAGCAGTGGCGGATCGACGGTGGCGCGCACCTTCTGTGCGAATCGCTGGCCGCGCAGCTCGGGTCGCGGGTGCGTCTGCGGCAGCCGGTCCGGTCCGTCGATCAGGACGACGACGGCGCCCTGGTGCGGTGCGTCTCGGACAACGACGGCGCCCGGTCGGATTACCGCGCCGACCGGGTGATCGTCGCGATTCCGCCGCTGCTGGCGCAGCGGATCGAGTTCCGGCCCGGCCTACCGGCCCCGCGGGCGACGGCGGTGACCGGCCGCGGTTGCGCCATCAAGGTGCACCTCGGGTTCCCGGCGCCATTGTGGCGGGACCGGGGCCTGTCGGGATGGTCGGTGAGCACCGGTGGACCGCTGTTGTCCACCGTCGACGACTCGCCGCCCGACGAATCCGCGGGTGTACTCACGGGTTTCGTGACCGGCGAAGTCGCGTCGGAATTCTCGAAGCTGTCGACCGCGGACAAGAAGACCGCCGCCATGGCCCACGCGCGCAGGCTCTTCCCGGCGTTGCCGGCCCCGGCGCGGTGCACGGTGACGGACTGGCTGGCCGAGAAGTACAGCAGGGGCTGTTACGCCGCGCTGTTCGGCCCTGGCGACTGGCTGCGGCTGGGACCGACATTGACCGAGCCGCACGGCCGTGTCCACTGGGCAGGCACCGAAACGAGCCTGGAGTTCTTCGGGCTGATGGAAGGCGCGATCCGGTCGGGTCAACGCGTCGCGGCCGAGCTGACCGACATCGCCGACTCGGCGACCGATCCGAGGAAGGTTCTGACGCGATGACAACCCTCGTCGAATCCCGGGACAGCGGTTTCACCGCCGTCACCGAACAGCCGTATACCTATGAACGCAAGCTGTTGTCGGAGCCGGATTGGCGGCGGTACCCGGGCTGGGCCGCCGTCACCGACGCCCAGTGGCGGGACCCGCAGTGGCAACGTGCGCACTCGCTGAAGAACATCGGCCAGCTGCGCGGGGTCCTCGGCGACCTTCTCGAGGAGCGGTTCTACGCCGACCTCGCCGCCGACCAGCAGCAGCGGTCCACGATGTCGATGCTGCTGCCGCCGCAGATGCTCAACACCATGGCGCCCCACTGGGAACCAGGCCACGGCGCGCTCACCGAGTCGTTCTATGCCGATCCGATCCGGCGCTACATGCTGCCGGTGCTCAGCGACCGCCACTCGGAATGGTGTTCACACCCCTACGCCGAACGTGATTCGCTGCACGAGAGCGACATGTGGGTGGTCGAGGGACTGACCCATCGTTACCCCACCAAGGTCCTCGCCGAGCTGCTGTCGACGTGCCCGCAGTACTGCGGGCACTGCACCCGGATGGATCTGATCGGCAACTCGACCCCGACGGTCACCAAGGCGAGACTCACCCTGCGGCCGGCCGACCGACAGGACCGGATGCTGGACTACCTGCGCGACACCCCGACGGTGCGGGACGTCGTGGTGTCCGGTGGCGATGTCGGGAACGTGCCGTGGCCGCGGCTGGAATCGTTTGTGCTGAAACTACTGGAGATCGACACCATCCGCGATGTCCGGTTGGCGACCAAGGCCTTGGCGGCGCTGCCACAGCACTGGCTCCAGCCGACGGTGGTCGACGGGGTCCACCGCGTGGCACACCTGGCCGCGTCCCGCGGCGTGAACCTGGCGTTGCACACCCACATCAACCACGTGCAGTCGGTCACTCCACTCGTCGCGGCCGCTGCCCGGGGACTGCTCGACGCGGGGTTGCGCGACGTCCGCAACCAGGGGGTGCTGATGCGCGGGGTCAACGCCACCACCAAAGACCTGCTCGACCTGTGTTTCGCGCTGCAGGGAGAGGCGAACATCCTGCCCTACTACTTCTACATGTGCGACATGATCCCGAACGCCGAACACTGGCGGACGTCACTGTCGCAGGCGCAGCACCTGCAGTTGTCGATCATGGGGTACCTGCCCGGCTTCGCGACACCGCGGGTGGTCTGCGACGTGCCGTACGTCGGGAAGCGGTGGGTGCACCAGGTCGTCCGCTATGACCAGAATCTCGGGATCTCGTACTGGAGCAAGAACTACCGCACCGGTCTGGAGATCACCGACGCCGACGCGCTCAACCGGGTGTACCCGTACTTCGACCCGATCGACAGCCTGCCTGCGTTCGGGCAGGCGTGGTGGCGCAAGAACGGTGACCGGCCCTGGGACGCAGCACCTCTCACAGAGCAGGAGCCGGTGGCACCGGCACCGGACGGGGCCGCCGCCGGTGGACCGCATCTGACGCCCGTGACCACCTCCGGGCAACGGTGAGGACAGGATCTACTGCGATGGACGTCGCGGACAGCCGAGTACACCCCCGCAGGCACGCGGGGCGTCACATCCAGCCCGCCCCGATCACGGAGGCCGATCTGGCGGCGGTGTCGGAGTTCCTCCGGGCGAACCACGATGACCGGATTCCGTGGGCGCGAGCGTGCGCGGCGGCGCGGTGGGAGGCCGGCATCCCCAATTACGGCTACCTGGTCAAGGACGGACATCGCGTCGTCGGCGTCGTTCTGGCGCTCTACTCCGAACGGCTCCTGGCGGGACGGGTGGAACGGTTCTGCAACATCGGCACGTGGTGCGTGCTGCCGGACTACCGGTCCCTGAGCATCTCGCTCGTCAAAGCGGTGCTGGCACAGGACGGCTACCACTTCACCGTGCTGTCGCCCAACCCCGGTCCGCAGGAGATCCTGGCCTGGCTGAAATTCTCCTTCCTGGACACCGCTGCCGCGTTGATACCCAATCTGCCGTGGCCGAGCCTTCCCGGCCGCACCAAAGTCGTTGCGGACCACGAGGGTATCGAGAAGACGCTCACCGGTGCCGAGCTGCAGCTGTACCGCGACCATGCCGGCGCGCTCGCAGCCCGTCACGTCGTGCTCGTGCAGGGCGACGAGTGCAGTTACGTGATGTACCGGGAGTTCCGCCGCGGACGCGGACCCGGCTACGCGATGGTCCTGTACGTCAGCAATCCCGAGCTGTTTCATCGGGCGCTGAGACCGCTGACCCGGCATCTACTGGTCCGTCACGGTCTGGTGGCGACACTGGCCGAGTTGCGCATCATCGGGCGGAAGCCGGACCTGTCGTTCGCGCTCAGGGACAGACCGAAGATGTACCGCAGTGCCACGCTGGGACCGGGACAGATCGATTACCTGTACAGCGAGCTGGTGTGCGTGCCCTGGTGAACGGGCGCGCCGGAAGTGAGGGGAGAGGGCGATGGCAGAGGCGCTGATGCTCGTGGCGGTGTTCGTCGCCTCCGCGACCGCGGGAATCTTCGTGACGCTGCTGGCCGTGAACGTTGCGCTCGTCCTCCGACTCCGTTCGCGGATACCACAGGAACCCCCTGTCGACACGGTATCGGGCTGAGAGGTTCCTCTCCTGTTGCTCTGAACCATCATTCGTATTTGCCGTACCCACGCCGCCGCGTGCCGGCGACGACGCCGCGGGGAGCGCGGGCACCACGACGGTCGGCAGTCCGGTCCGCCGTCTGGCCGGGCGTTGCGAACCGCGGCTAAAAAGCGTGGGACAACAGCTCACTGGGCCTGTCTGGTCCTGGAACTAGTCCGGGGATCCATCCCGAAAATCGCTCCGACGGTCCATGTACTGCAGACCGGTGGGAACCGATAGTTGAAGGGTGCTTGACGAGTTAGCTACGAGGCGTGGCGCGGAATGGCTGTTTTTCCGGCCCGGCACGATCCGCGGCAGCGAGTCACGGCGGTCCACGGGGGGAGACGAGGGGTCATGCGAACTCTAGTGACCGGTGCCGCCGGCTTCGTCGGCTCCACCCTGGTCGACCGGCTCCTGTCCGAAGGTCACCAGGTGATCGGGATCGACAACTTCAGGACCGGCAGCGTGGCGAACCTCCAGAACGCGATCCAGTGCGGCGAGGCCGGCCACGGCCACTTCAAACTCATCAACCTCGACATCCAGGCGCCGGAACTGATCGGCATCGTGGCCGGAGTGAACCCGGCGATCATCTTCCACCTCGCCGCCCATGTCGATTCCGAGGCGTCGGTGACCGATCCGCACTTCGACGCCCGCACCAACATCCTCGGCACGCTCAACCTGTGTGAGGCCAGCCGATCGGCCGGCGTCCGCAGAATCGTCTACGCCACCACACAGGCGGATGCCGAAGCCGACGCGGCGTCACCGCATGCGGTGGCCAAGCTGGCCGGCGAGATGTATCTGCGCGCCTACGCGGCGATGTACGGCCTGACCCCGATATGCCTCGCGGTCGGCAGTGTCTACGGCCCCCGCCAGAGCCCCTGCGGCCCAGGCCATGTGGTCGAAGACCTGGCGGCCGCGATGATGACCGGGCGCCCGTTCAGCGTTCCGGCGGACAGCGCGCATGCGCGTGACTTCGTCTACGTCGACGACGTCGTCGACGCGTTGATGCATGCCGCGTGCGCAGCCGACCTCGCCGACGGAACGTACGGCGTCGGTACCGGAAAGCGCACGACGCTCGTCGAGCTGCACTCCCTGCTCGCGGCGGTGCTCGACGAATCCTCACTGCCGGAGACCATCGCGCCCTCCGTGGACGGCGACCCGGCGACAGGGGATTGCGACGGCCCCGCGGCACTGCCCGGGTGGACGGCCGGCGTCGACCTCGCCGCCGGGCTCGCTCTCACGATCGGCCGGCTACGGGCCGCGTCAGAGCCTGAACCGGCGTCGGGGCGGGACCGCCGCACCGTCGAGATGGCGGGTTAGTGATGGCGAATCCGGAGGTGGTCAGCCGTGGTCGCAGCAGGCGTGCGATCGCGTCGGCGGTGCGTGCCAGGGAGTCGCTGATCGCCGAACCCGCGGCGCGGGTTGCCACCGTCGGCGATGAGAAATCCGTCGACCGCCTGCCGGTCGCGGTGCTCGACCGCATGCGGTGGCAACGGCAGTACGCCGCACGCCTGACGGTGGCCGACAGCGTCGTGGTCGTCGCGGCGGTGGTGCTCGCGCAGTTCGTCCGGTACGGCACCATCCTCGCCTGGCCTGCCTATGAAATCCTGTACGTCACAGTCTCATCGATCCTCATCGCAGCGTTGTGGCTGATGGCGCTGGCGGCGTTCCACACCAGGGCGTCGACGATCATCGGTGCCGGGATCGAGGAGTACCGGCGGGTCGCCGCCGCGTCGTTCACCACGTTCGGCGCGCTGGCGATGGCCGAGCTTCTCGTCAAGCTCGAGATGTCGCGCGGCTACCTCGCGGTGGCCCTTCCGGCCGGCACGATCGGCCTACTGCTGAGCAGATGGCTGAGCCGCAAGCGCGTCGCGGCCCTGCGGGCCGAGGGGAGCTGCCGGACCGCGGTGCTGGCGATCGGCGATCACGCCGCCGTGGCGCATCTGGTGGCCGAGTTGACGACCGAACCGACGGACGGATACGACGTGGTGGGCGTGTGCATTCCCGGTCTGGATGCCCCCAGCGGTGAACACCTGACCGTCGCCGGCCGGCAGGTTCCGATCGTCGGTGGCGAAAACCATGCGTTGCAGGCGATCCGGACCTACGGCGCGGACACTGTCGCACTGGCGGGGACGGGACACCTCGGTGTGCAACGACTTCGTAGGCTGATCTGGGAACTGGAGCCGATGGGCGTCGACCTCATGGTCTCACCGGGGGTCGTCGATGTGGCGCTGTCCCGGCTGGTGATGCGTCCCATCTCGAACCTGCCGCTGTTGCAGATCGAGAAGCCGCAGTATCGCGGGGCGAAACGCTTCCAGAAGCGGGCCTTCGACTTCTGCTTCGCGCTGGCCGCCCTCACAGTGACTTCGCCGATCCTGATCGTCTCGGCGATTCTGATCAAGCTCACCAGCAGAGGGCCGGTGTTCTACTGCTCGGAGCGCATCGGTATCGACGGGCGGCCCTTCTCGATGCTGAAGTTGCGCAGCATGGTCGAGGACGCCGACCAACAGTTCGAAAGCCTGATGGCGAAGAACGAAAGTGACGGGCTGCTTTTCAAGATCCGGGACGATCCTCGGGTCACGCCGGTAGGCCGGCTGTTGCGCCGGTTCAGCATCGACGAACTGCCTCAGTTCATCAATGTGCTGCGCCAGGAGATGAGCGTCGTCGGGCCTCGTCCGCCACTACGTCGCGAGGTCGAAGCCTATGACGGCGACGTGCTGCGGCGGCTCCTGGTCAAGCCCGGCATCACCGGCCTGTGGCAGGTTAGCGGCCGGTCGGATCTGTCGTGGGACAAGGCGGTCCGCCTCGACCTGTCCTATGTCGACAACTGGTCCATGGTGGGCGACATCTTGATCATCGCCAAGACACTGCGTGCGGTTCTGTTGCGGAACGGCGCCTACTGAGGGGGACGCAGTGCCTGTTGCACTGCAACGGCGAAAGCCAAATCTATTGAGGGATAGCGAGATCAAAGTGATGATGAGAGCAATTGTCACCGGCGCAGCCGGTTTCATCGGGTCAACGTTGGTCGACCGGCTTCTGGTCGAGGGCCACCAGGTGGTGGGGATCGACAATCTGAGCACGGGTCTGGTCACCAATCTCGAACATGCCAGCCGGCGCTACGGGCCCAGCGGACGGTTCGTCTTCACCAGGGTCGACGTCCGGGCGTCCGCGCTGAACGACATCGTGGCCGCGACGCGACCCGACGTCGTCTACCACCTCGCCGCGCAGGTCGACCTGCGGGCGTCGGTCACCGATCCCCAGCATGACGCCAGCTGCAACGTGCTCGGCACGATCAATGTTCTGGAGGCCTGTCGGCTGGCGGGCGTGCGCAGGATCGTGTATGCGGCGTCGGGGGGTTCGCGGTACGGCGCACCGGTCAGGCTCCCGGTGACCGAGAGCACCGCCCCGAATCCGCTGTCACCCTATGCCGCAGCGAAATACGCCGGCGAGGTCTACCTCAACGCGTACGCGGACATGTACGGCATGGTCCCGATCAGCCTCGGGCTGGCCAATGTCTACGGGCCGCGGCAGAACCCACACGGAGAAGCCGGCGTGATCGCCGTCTTCAGCAGCAGACTGCTCACGGGCCGGCCGGTCACCGTGTTCGGAGATGGGACGGCGAGCCGCGACTACGTGTACGTCGACGACGTCGTCGACGCTTTCGTGCGCGCCGGCCGGGTGCAGTCGGCTGCTCCCGGGATCTACAACATCGGCACCGGGCAGCAGACCACCACCAACGAGGTGCACCGGCTGATCGCCGAGGCACTCGGTGGGACACCGCCACCGTGCTATTCACCGGCCAGGACCGGGGAGGTGCAGGCGATCGCGCTGGACGTGACGAAGGCCCGCAGCCATTTCGGGTGGGCGCCGTCCGTCGACGTCGAACGGGGGATCAAGCACACGATCCACTGGTTGCGCGGCGCTCTGGAGCCCGAACCGGTCGCCCTGGCGGACGCGTGATGAATGCCCAGATGGCGCGACACATCGAACAGATCCGGCGCCGGTGGTGGGTGGTGCTGTCGGTGGTCGCCGTCACCGTCCTTGCCACCGCGGTGCATTCCGCGGACGCCGACGCCACCTACGTCGGCAAGTCGCTGCTCGTACAGTCCTCCCCGGAACGAACGCCCGAGCAGGACGCCACCATGGCCGTCGGGTACGCGACGCTGTTCAACGAACCGGTCACGATAGGCCGGCTGAGGGAGAGAACGCAGGTCCCCGAGGGTGTCTCGTTCGAGGCCCGGACCGTCGCGGCCAGTCCGATCCTGACGATCGAGGCGACCGCGGAGGACCCGGAGGTCGCCCAGACCGCGGCACAGCAGATGGCGGCGGCCTTCCGCGACGACATCAACTCCGTCCGGAACGCCGGATTCGCCAAGGAGATCGAAGGCGTGGAGCGCCAGCTTCAGACCCTCAAGTCGCAGCGGGAGCCCGACGGCAGCATGAATCCGCTGGTTCCGGTCGTCCAGGAGCGGCTGGACGACATGCGCGCCGACGCGACCGACCAACTCCGCGATCTGCAGCTGCGAGCCGGCGTCACCAAGATGGAGCCCCAGTTCGCGCTGCAGGTCGCCACCGGCGCCGTCGGGGGTCTGTTCCTCGGAGCGCTCGCCGCGCTGGGCCTCGCAGCGATGTCGCCGCGCCTGATGAATGCCCGCGACCTGTTGCACAAGACCGGCGTCGAACCGCTGATCGAGGTGCCCCGGGCCGGCTCCATCAGAGGAAACAGATTGCGCGAGGACAGGTTACGGATGCTGGCGAACTACATCAGCCTGCAGGATCTGCCGAGGTCGGCGGTCATCGCGCTGACCGATTGCCGCGGTGCGCGGGGAGCGCAGGACCTGGCCGAAGACCTCGCCAGGTTGTCCGCGCAGCAGGGACGCCGAACGGTACTCGTGTACGCGAACAACAGCACGTCGCCGCCATCCGGGTATCCCGGCTTCAACAATGTGCTGACCGATCGCAGTCTGGTGGACAGCGCGCTGACGGATTCCGCCGTGGACTCGCTGAAGATCCTGCCGGCGGGGCCCGTGATCGCCGACCGGTATCCGCTGTTGAGCCGCGAACGCATCGATACGGTGTTGGACGAACTACGGGTCGGCACCGACATCGTCGTCGTGGTCGCCCCACCGGTCACCGACTCCATCGATTCCCACCCGGTCTGCGCCGCTGCGGATCTCACCATCCTCGTGGTCGGCAAGCGGGTGTCGCGGTCCGGCGACGTGGCGGCAGCAGCCGAGGCCCTCACAAAGGCCCACGCGGTTCTGCTGGGCGCCGTGCTGGTCGACGGAAAGAAGCGCAGAAGCGCTGAATCACAGGTGATGCTGGCGCAACGCGCCAACGGGGCTGTGGAGCGGCCGACCCTGCTGGATCGGCAACGATGAGCGGTCTGTACGAGGCGACGCACACGGCCACCCGGATTCACCGGGTGCCGGCACTCCTTGCCGCCGTCGTCGTCGCCGCGTTCAGTGCCGCCGCTGTCGTCGCGGCGTTGTTCCTGCCGACCGATCCGGGGCAGACGCTGATCGTGGCGACGGCCGCGGTGGCGATGGGGGTGTGCGCGCTGAAGAATCCCGCCTTCGCCGTGACGGTGATGACCGTGACGCTGTTTCTGCGGACTCCGCTGGCTTCGGGGAGCGCACTGCCCGTCGAGCTGTGGTTGGTGGTCTTCGCGGTGCTGGCGGTCGCCACCGTGCTGTGGATCGACCGCACCGACGACCGGGTCCGCGGAGTCGGCCCGGTCGAATGGTCAATGGCCCTGTTCCTGCTGTGGAACGTCTACTCGATGGTCTCGCCGCACAAATACCCCGCGATCGACACGGTCAACGGTGGTCCCCTGCCGGTCGCCCGGTTCGTCGTGGTGGCGACGATGATCCCGTTCGCGCTGTACCTGGTCGGCCGCTACACCTTCGACCGTCCGGCCGCGGTTCGCGCGCTGATGTGGACCATCCTGATCCTGGCGACCTACTCCGCGGCGGTGAGCATCATGCCCTTCGCCGGGCTGGGCGGCTGGGTGTGGCCCAGGTACATCGTGACCGATCCCGCATGGGACGGTCGGGCTGTCGGCATCTTCAACCAGCCGGTGGTCAACGGGATGGTCCTCACGCTGGGCTTCGCGATCTCGATGCTGTTCCTGAGCCGCAGAGACGAACCCGCATGGCGGAGATGGACGGCGGTCGTGATCGCCGCTGCGTGCGGGGTCGGCATCTATCTCACCTACACCCGTGCGGTCTGGCTCAGCGCCCTGCTCGTGCTCATCCTCGGGGCACTGCTGGCCAAGGGATTTCGCAGCGGATTCATCGTGGCCCTGGGTCTGGTGGTGACCGCGGTCCTGGTGAACTGGTCCACGTTCACCAGCAGCGACCGCCGGGCCGGCGGCGTGGCTTCGGAGAGCGAGATCCAGTCGCGGCTCAACGACATCGAGACGGCGCTGTGGGCCCGAAGCCAGAAACCGTTGGAAGGCTGGGGAATCGGCAGGTTTCCGGCCGTCAACACCTACCACCACCAACAGTGGTCCCCCGAGGTGCCCTGGATCGGCGGCTACGGCGAGGTCGCGCACACGAACGAGATGGGGCTGCTCGCCGAGCTGGGCGGCATCGGCCTCGCACTGTGGCTCTGTGTGCTGATGTTCATCATTCTCCGGTTGCGCACCGCCTATCGCAGGCTGCCGGATCACGACCTGTGCGGGCGTCCGTTCGTGGTCATCGCGATCATGGCCATCGCCGTCCTGATCTGCACCGGCTTGACCGTCGACCTCCGGTATTTCGATTTTCCGACGGCCACCACGTTCTTGCTCGTCGGGATCGCGGTCGGGTGGTCGGAACGAATCCCGGACACAGGCGCGGCCGCGGCCGGCGCCGCGGAACGGGAGCCGCACCATGGCTGAACAGCGGGCACTGTGGGTGTCCACCAGCACGCGGACACGCGGCGGCATCGCGTCCTACGTCCGGGCCATGCGGCAGACCCCGCTCTGGGAGGACTGGAACATCCGCCACGTCACCACACACCGGGACGGCAGCGCTGCGGTGAAAATCGCGGTGTTCGCGCTCGGCGCACTGCAATTCGTCGTCGAGCTGATCCGATTCCGCCCCGACGTGATACATCTGCACGCCAGCACCCGGGGCAGCTTCGTCCGCAAGGCGATCCTGTTCTGGATCAACCGCATCGTCGGTACGCCGGTCGTCCTGCACATGCACGGGTCGGGCTTCCCGGAGGACTACGAGCGGTCGCCGCGCGCGGTCCGGGCACTGACCCGTGCGACGTTACGCCGGGCCGGCGCGTTCGTCGCGCTCGGCCAGGTGTGGGCCGACCGGATGCGGGAGATCACGCCGGATGCACGAATCCTCGCGATCCCCAACGGTGTCCGGCTGGCACCACGCACAGCCCAACCGTCGGGTGAACCGGTCACCGTGGTGTTCCTGGGCCGGATCGGCGATCACAAGGGCACGTTCAGGCTGCTCGACGCGTGGGCGAAGCTGGTCTGCGAGCCGGGATTCGCCGATTCGGCGACCCTGACGATCGCCGGTGACGGCGAGGTGGCCCGCGCACGGGAGTACGTCCGCGAGCTGTGCCTGCAGGACACGGTGACGGTGCACGGCTGGCTCTCCGAGGAGGAGGTCGGTGACCTGCTGGGCCACGCACACGTCCTGGTGCTGCCGTCGCGTAACGAAGGGCAACCGATGGCCGTACTCGAGGCGATGGCGCGTGGCCTGTGCGTGATCGCCGGCAACGTCGGTGGGTTACCGGAGATGCTCGGCTCCGACGGCGGGATCCTCATCCCGCCGGACGACGCCGAGGCCATCGCCGCCGCGCTGCTGCCGGTGGTGCACGACGGCGAGTTGCGCACCCGATACGGAGCCGCGGCCCACGCCAGGGTCCGGGACCAGTTCGACACCCGAGCCGTCGCGCGCCGGCTCGACGCGCTCTACCGGGAGGTGTGCGCATGACCGGGCGCCCGATCAAGGTCGCGTTCGTCGTCCCGCTTCTGAAGGCCGGCGGCGCCGAGCGGCACCTGACCACCCTGCTGCCTCGGATGGATCCCACGCGGTTCCGCCCGTCGGTCGTGTGCATCGGCGGGGAGGGAGACATGTTCGCCGACCTGCGTGCCAGTGGGGTTCCGGCGATGGCGCTGAACATGAGCAAGTGGCAGATCCCGGGCGCACTGCGCGAACTCGTCGCGATCTTCCGCCGTGAACAGACCGACGTGGTGGTGGTGTCGGGCTACAACGCCGAGACCCTCGGCCGTGTCGCGGCCCGGATCGCCGGTGTCGGGCACACCGTCATGTGGGTGCACAACGCGAGTGAGATCACTCCCCGCGACATGGTCCACCGCCTGGTGGACCGCGGACTGACCCGTTGGACGAGTGGCTATTTCGGTGTCGCGAACGTTCAGCGCCGGTTCCTGGTGCACGACCGCGGCTACCCGGCCGACCGGATCCGCATCATCCACAACGGCGTGGACCCCGCATTGTTCGACGGCGCGACCGACCGCAGGGTCCTCGCCGAGTTCGGGATCGCTGCGGGCGCTCCGGTGGTGGGCATCCTCGGGTCGCTGCGCCCGGAGAAGGACCACGCCACCTTTCTGCGGGCCGCCCGGCTCGTGATCGACGAGATGCCCGACGCCAGGTTCCTCGTCGTCGGGGACGGACAATGCCGGCACGTCCTTGAGATGCTCTGCGACACACTGGGAATCACAGCCCAGGTGCACTTCGCCGGCGCACGGTCCGACATCGGCCGCATCCTGTGCGCGGTCGACGTCTTCGCGCTGACCTCGACCACCGAATGCCTCCCGATGGCGCTGCTCGAGGCGATGGCCTGCGCCCGGCCCGCGGTGTGCACCGCCGTCGGCGGTGTCACCGAGGTGGTCCGGGAAGGAACGACCGGATTCCTGGTACCGCCGGCGGATCCCGCACAACTGGCGGACCGTCTGGTCCGGTTGCTGGCGGATCCGCCTGCCGCACGCCGCATGGGGCGCGCCGGCCGCCGGCGCGTCGAGGCCGAGTTCGGTCTCGATCGCAGCGTGGAAGCGGCCCAGAGCGCGATCGAGGACCTGGTCACCTCTCAGCACGCCCGAATGGACGGAGTCAACGCATGAAGCGACACATACTGATCCTCGTCGAGAACCTCTCGGTGCCGTTCGACCGGCGGGTCTGGCAGGAGTCCCGGGCCCTGACCAGGGCGGGCTTCCAGGTCACCGTGATCTGCCCGACCGGAGCCAACCAGGACACCGAACGGGAAGTGGTGATCGACGGCGTACGGATACTGCGTTATCCGTTACGCCCGGCCACGGGCGGCCCCAAAGGGTATCTGCGCGAGTACATCCTGGCGCTCTGGCACACTCTGCGCCTGGCATTGAAGGTGCGCCGGGAAGGCCCGATCGACGTGGTGCACGCCTGCAACCCGCCGGATCTGCTGTTCCTGATCGCCCTGGTGCTACGGCCGGGCGGGACGCGGTTCGTCTTCGACCACCACGACCTGGTGCCCGAACTTTTCCTGTCCCGGTTCGCCGGCGGCGGCCGGCTTCTCTACCGGCTGACCAGATTCGTCGAGCGGATCACGTTCGCCGTCGCCGACGCGGTGATCTCGACCAACGAAAGCTATCGGAGGGTCGCGATCGAACGTGGCGGCATGTCCCCCGACCGGGTGACGGTGGTGCGCAGCGCACCCGACCTCGACCGCTTCGTCGCACGGCAGCCGGACAGCGGCCTGCGGCGCGGCAAGCGGTTCCTGCTCGCCTATCTGGGTGTGATGGGTCCGCAGGACGGGGTCGATTACGCGCTGCGTGCGGTACGGCTGCTGCGTGACCACGTCGGGCGTGAGGACTTCCACTGCATCTTCATGGGAGCCGGCGACGTGCTTCCCGAGATGGTCGCGCTGAGTGAGGAACTCGGCATCTCGGACATCGTGGAGTTTCCCGGGCGCGTCCCCGACGCGTTCGTCGAGCGTTGCCTGTCGACCGCCGACGTGTGTCTGTCGCCGGACCCGTTCAACCCGCTCAACGACGTGTCGACGATGAACAAGGTCGTCGAGTACATGGCGATGGGGCGGCCGATCGTGTCCTTCGACCTGACCGAGGCCCGGGTGTCCGCGGGTGATGCGGCGGTGTACGTCCCGGGCAACGACGAACGGGGCTTCGCCGAGGCCGTCGACATGCTGTTGCAGGACCCCGAGCGCCGCCGCAGCATGGGCGAGCTCGGGCGCCGCCGGGTCGAGGACGAACTGTCGTGGGAAGTGTCCAGCCGCAACCTGATCCGGTTCTACGACCGACTTCTCGACGTCGGGCCGCGCAGCGCCGACGCAGTCCTGGCCACCGGCGGTGAAGTCGCGTGAGCCGCACCGGTGACCTGTTGGACCCTCCGCAGTCCCACAACGCGGATCGTCCCGCCGGCCGGACCGTCGCGGCGACCGGCCCGGACGGCCGGCAGCGGGAACGCACGCCCGGTCTCGTCGGCCAGATCGCCGTTTTCGTCGGGCCGCTGCTCGTCTACGCGCTGCTGCCGACCCGGAACCACAACTATGCCGACGACTCGCTGTCCTGGGCGTACCAACTGACCCAGTCCGGTGATCTGATCAACAGTCATCACCTGTACCTAAACCCGATGCGGTGGCTCTATCACCTGCTCACCGGCGTCGGCGTGACTGTCGACCCGTTCTCCCTTCTCGCGCTCTACTCGGCGGTGTGGGGGGCTCTGGGCCTGGCGATCCTGTACCGCCTGCTGGTCCGTGCCGGGCTGGCCGTACCCGCGCTGTGGGGCACGCTGCTGTGCGCCGTGAGTGCCGGCTACTGGTCCTACTCGATCGCCGGTGACGTCTACATCCCCGCCGCCGCCCTGATGACCACCGGCGTGTACTGCGTGTACTGCGGGCTGACGGCGCGGGACGCACGCGCCGCCCGGTGGTATGCCGTCGGCGCGACCCTGGCGTTCGCGATCATGCTGACCCACCACCAGGCTCATGTCGTCTTCGTGCTGGGGATGGTGCCCGCCGTGCTCCTGATGCGGACCGCGACCGGGCACCGCCGGGTGCTGATCGGTGTCGCGGTACCGGCAGCGGTCTGTGCGTTGGCGGTCGCGATGTACGCGGTCGCGTACCTCGCGGTCCCGGACGAGCAACAGCACGGTTTCATCCAGTTCGGCGCCGGCTACGTCGAATCCTTCGAACCGCGCGCCGATCAGAAGCAACTCGGGGTCGGCACCCTGGTGAACGTCGCCGCAGGGGAGACCCGTGCGCTGGTCTCGACGAATGTGATGTTCCGGAGCCCCGAACTGGCGCAGTCGATTCAGGACGGATACCCGCAGCGGGCGACCTATCCGTTCCCGTACCTCGTTCGCGAGCTTCCGGTCCCGGTCGCCGTGCTGGCCGGGGTCGCGGCGCTCGTGGGGGTGTTGCTGGCCGCGCTGTTGGCGCTCCGGGGACTGTGGGCCGGGGTGAAGGAGCGGGGGCTCGTCCTGCTGGTCGTCGTCCCGATGCTCCCGCAGATGCTGTTCTTCGCGTGGTGGGAAGGCATCTCGGACGAGTTCTCGCTGTGGACACTGCCGCTGTTGGCCATTCTCGCAGCCCGCGGCGCCGCCGAGATGAAACACCCGTTGCGCTGGCTCAGAACGACGGTCACCTGTGTGTTCGTCAGCACCTTCGTGGGGTCGGTGCTGCTGTACTGGGATCCGGGCAACGACATCGACCTGGTGAACGACGGGTATGTGGCCTCGCTGGGCCGCAACGACGTGCTGGTCGGTTTCGAAGACATCCAGTCCGACTTCCGGATCATGCTCGAAGCGGACCGGCAGGGCTTCGAGTACCTCAACTTCTTCAACGTCACTGAGCCGCAGGACGTCAGGAACTTCGACACGGCGCTGGACGCGGCGGCCGGCGCCGGCATGACGATCCGCGTCTCGCCACGGCTCACGCACCCGCCGAAGAGTGCCTTGGCGTTCCGGCAGTCGGTGGACCCGCACTTCGACGGCCGGCGGGCCGCGCTGCTGGCGAAGTTGGCGAAGATGCCCGACGTCGACTGGATCCCGCCGGCGGTCTTCTCGGAGCGGTACTTCGAAAGTCCCGGCGATGTCTAGCCTGGGCTGGTACGCCGGCCGCCTTGCGCGGATGTCACCCCGGGAGGCGGTGTGGCGCAGCCGCCGCCTCGTCGACTCACTGGTGCTCCGGGACGGGCTGGCCCGGCGTTCCGACGCCGACATGCTCGCCGGCACCCCACCGGACTGGGACGCGCTGTCGGAGACGTTCCGGGACGGCACGGCCCGCCCGGTGCTGCTCGACCCGGAACGCGCCCGCCGGGTGGCGCAGAAGTACCCGGACGAGTGCCGGCAGCTGGTCGCCGAAGCCGACCGGCTGCTCGCCGGGCAACGCACCTACCTGGGATACGGCGCCGTGAACGTCGGCACCGCCGTCGACTGGAACCTCGACCCGAACACCGGCTACCGCTGGCCGGCCGCCGCCAGCACCAGGATCGACCACCGGGTGGCGCCCAGCGACCCGAAATGGATCTGGGAACTCAACCGCCTCCAACACCTGCCCGTGCTGGCTCAGGCCTGGCTGCTCACCGGCGATACGCGGTACGCCGACACGGCGTTCGACCACCTGGATTCGTGGCTGGACCAGAACCCGCCCGGGACCGGGATCGCGTGGCGAGGTGCGTTCGAGGCCGGCATCAGGGCGACGTCGGTGGCCGTCGCGCTGCAGGGCCTGCGGAACTCGCCCGCGATGACCCCTCAGCGGTACCGGAACACGGTCCGGATGCTCGACGTGAGCGCCCGCTACTGCTGGCGTGCCCGCTCCCGCTTCAGCTCGGCCAACAACCATGTGATCGGTGAGATGTCCGGCCTGATCGTCGTCCACCTACTGTTTCCCGAACTGGCGGCTCCAGCAGCGCTTTTCAGGCCCGCGTTGGACACGATCAGCGCCGAGGCCGGTCGGCTGATCCTGCCCGACGGCGCCGGCGCGGAGCAGTCGATCTCCTATCAGATCTTCACCGCGGAGATGCTGGCGACGGTGGCCGTGCTGCTATGTGCGGGCGGACGGCGGGTACCGGCCGAGTTGACCTCGGCACTGAACCGTGGCGCGCACTACTTCGCCTCGCTGGTCGGGGCCGAAGACCCGGACCCCCGGTACGGCGACGACGACGACAGCTTCGCGCTCCGACTGGGTGCCGAGCGCAAGCGCACGGTGCGGCAGCACCTCGGGGTCGTGGCCGCGATCAGCGGTGGCGCGGCGGCGCAGAGATACGGTGAGAAGACCCTCACCGCCGCCTGGTTCGCCGACACGCTGGGCACCGATATCGGCGGACTCGGCGCGGGCGTCGGTGCCCGTGATCCACTGCCGGGCAGCTACGCGGCCGCTGGAGGGCTGGTGGTGCTGCGGGCCGACCGGCGCCGGCTCACCGTGGACGTCGGGCCGCTCGGCCACCTGTCCACCGCGGCGCACGGACACGCCGACGCCCTCGCGGTCACGCTGAGCGCCGAAGGCCGGGAGCTGATCGTCGACCCCGGCACCGCGAGCTTCTACGGCACCCCGGCGGTGCGGTCCGCCCACCGGGGCACTCGGGTCCACCCGACGGTCTGTGTCGACGGCCTCGACCAGTCGGTGCCCGGCGGGCCGTTCTTCTGGCGCCGGCACGCCGAAACCACGGTCCACGCAGTCGATCTGGACAGCGGTGTCGTCGACGCCGAGCATGACGGTTACCGGAGGCTCGGTGACCCGGTGGTGCACCGCCGCTGGGTCGTCGCGCCGCCCGGCGAACCCGTCGTCGTGGTGGTAGACCTCATCGACGGCAGGTCCGGGCACGACGTAGCCGTGTCATGGCCGCTACATCCGGACCTGGATTCGACGACCACCGCCTGCGGACATCTGGTCACCAGGGACGGAGCCCCGGTGATGACGCTGTGTTACGCCGCGACGTCGCCGGTCGTACCCGAGCAGATCCGGGCCGATGGTGAATCCCATCTCGGATGGTGGTCGGGGGGGCTCGAGAACAGGACCCCGGCCTGGTTGGTCGGTGTCCGGTGCCGAGACACCGCACCGGTGGCAGTCGTGTCACTGCTGCATGTCGGCGCTTCCGGGGCGCCCGTCGCGCCCGGAATCGTCCGTACCGGTTCGACGCTGACCGTCCGCTGGTGCGAGCGGGGTGCGGAACGCGTTCTGACGATCGATGCCAGCCGGCCCGGCGCCGTGCTCGGTGTGCCTTCTTCTTCGGTTCTGGGATTGGTGAGCAAATCATGAGTGGTCGGATGTTGACTTCGGTGAGTGTGTTCGGGCTCGGGTACGTCGGCTGTGTCAGCGCCGTCTGCCTTGCCTCACAGGGACATCGGGTGATCGGTGTGGACGTGAACCAGGACAAGGTCGACGCGCTCGCACGGGGGATGTCCCCGGTGGTGGAAGCGCGACTCGGTGACCTCGCCGCCGAGGTGGTCGCCGCCGGCGACCTCACCGTGACCACCGAGACGACCGCCGCCGTCGTGAACTCCGACCTCTCGCTGGTGTGCGTCGGCACCCCGTCCGCGCACGGCGGCGGGCTGTCCACCGAATACCTCGAACAGGTCACCGATGCGATCGGCGCGGCACTGGCGGACAAGAACGGTTGGCACGTCGTGGTCTACCGCAGCACCATGGTGCCGGGGACCTGCGAGGACCTGCTCATCCCGCGCCTCGAGTCGGCCTCCGGCAAACGGGCGGGCGTCGACTTCGGGGTGTGCGTGAACCCCGAGTTCCTCCGCGAGGGCACCAGTGTGCGGGACTTCTTCAACCCGCCGAAAACCGTGGTCGGTGAGACCGATTGCCGCAGCGGCAAGACGGTGCTGGCCCTCTACGACGGCCTGCCGGGGCGGCAGTTCCAGGTGCCGATCAGGGTCGCGGAGATGACCAAGTACGTCGACAACAGCTTCCATGCGCTCAAGGTCGGTTTCGCCAACGAGATCGGCGCGATCTGCTCGGCGCTGGCCCTGGATTCTCACGAGGTCATGGAGATCTTCCTGGCCGACACCAAGCTGAACATCAGCACCGCCTACCTTCGGCCCGGATTTGCCTTCGGAGGATCCTGCCTGCCCAAGGACGTCCGCGCGCTCACCCACACGGCACGGCGCAACGATCTCGATGTCCCGTTGTTGGCGAACCTGTTGACGTCCAACGAAAGCCACATGCGTCGCGCGGTCGACCTGGTGCTGGCCACCGGCCGGCACCGGGTCGGAATCTTCGGGCTGTCGTTCAAGCCCGGCACCGACGACCTGCGCGACAGCCCGATGCTGGAACTGGCCGAACGCCTGATCGGCAAGGGGTTCGACGTCAAGATCTACGACCCGACCGTTGTGCTGTCGCGGCTGACCGGTGCGAACAAGACCTTCATCAGCCGGCAGCTTCCCCACATCGGCGAGCTGTTGACCGACGACGCCGACGCCGTGTTCGACCACGGGGAGCTGCTCGTGGTGGGTTCGCGCGATCCCGAGGTCGTCGACGTGATCGACCGCGCCGGGCCCGACCGGTTGATCGTCGATCTTGTCCGGCTGCCCGGCGCCGAACATCTGCGCACGATGCCGAACTATCAGGGCATCGGGTGGTGAGCATGGGCAGCAAGGGCATCAAGGTCCTCATGGTCGGGCCGTATCCGCTCGTGCCGGGTGTGGTCTGCGGCGGAATCGAGTCCGCCACCAGCGCCCTGGTCCCGGCATTGGCGGCGCGCGACGACGTGGAGAGCGTGACCGTGTTGCGCTTCCATGACGGCGACGCCCCGACCGCTCACCGGCGGGAGGGCCCGAAGGTGGAGGTCCACTACCTGCCTGGGCAGCGCCGGTGGCGCGCGGCGACCGGCGCCTTCCTGGACCGGCGTAGAGCGCGCAGGCTGGCGGCCACCGTCAGGCCGGACGTGGTGCACGGCCAGGAGATCGGGCTGTACGGCGACATCGCTCAGCGCTGCGCCGGCAACGCGGTGGTCACCGTCCACGGCGTCACGCTGGCCGGCCACAGCACCGACACCACGGACCACGCCGGTCTGCGAGGCAGGGTGCGGGACAGGCTGATTCGTGATCTGGAGAGACGGGTGCTGCGTCGGGGCAAGGTCGTCATCTCGATCTCGAAGTGGGACACCGAGGTGCTGGACGTGCCGATCCGCGGCACCCGGGTGAGCATCCCGAACGCCACCGGACCCGAGTTCTTCGCGCTGGCACCCCCACGCAGGACACCACCGCATCTACTGTTCGCCGGGGTGCTGGCGCCGAACAAGAATCCGGCCGGCGTGGTGAAGGCGTTTGCACAGGTGCGGATGTCTCTGCCCGAAGCGACGCTGACGCTTGCCGGTCCACAACCCGACGAACGGTACGCCCGTCTGGTCCGGGACCGGATCAGAGCTCTCGGACTCGAGGACAGTGTCGAGATCGCCGGTCCGATCGGTAACGAACAGATGTGCCGCGAGATCACCGAAGCCCGTGCCGTGGTGCTGTTCTCACGGCAGGAGAACGCACCGACGATCATCGCGCAGGCGATGGCGGCGGGAAAACCGGTCGTGGCCAGCCGGGTGGGGGGAATCCCCGAGATGGTCGACGACGGTGAGACCGGGTTCCTCGTGGAACCCGGCGACGAGGCGATGCTCGCCGACAGGATGCTGAAACTCCTCGTCGACCCGGCGCTCGCGCAGCGCCTGGGCGAGCGTGCACACGAGGTCGCGAAGGAGCGGTACTCAGCGGAGAAGGTGGCCGCGATGACCGTCGAAGCATACCGAAAAGCCATGGCCTAGGAGGAATCGTGATGGCTGCATTGAAAGATCTGGCGGCAGGGCTGCTGTGCACACTCGGCGTTCCGGCGGTCGCGCGATGGAGACGTTCGCGCCGGCTCGCGATCCTGATGTTCCACGGCGTCGAGAGCGAGCCCTTGACCCCACCGTGCGACTGGGTGATCGACACCGCCACGCTGCGGCGCGATCTGGACTACGTCCGTCGGCACTTCAACGTCCTGCCGTTGGAGGAGGCGCTCGAGCGGCTCGACGACGGAACACTTCCCCCTCGCGCCGCGACGGTCACCTTCGACGACGGGACGCAGAACCTGCTGACCAATGCGGCGCCGGTGTTACGCGAGCTCGGTGTGCCCGCGGCGGTGTTCCTCGCGACGGGGCCGATGGGAACGACCGAGCTGCTGTGGCCGGACCGGCTGTGGACCGCCTTCGCGCAGACAGACCGGGCCCAAGTCGACCTCTCGGCGGTCGGTCTCGGAACTCGTTCGCTGCGAACCGAAGCCGAGCGCATCGAGGTGCGGGACACGGTGACGCAACTCTTCAAGCAGTTGCCGGATCAGGACCGGATCGCCGAACTCGACTCCCTGATCGAAGCCCTGGGGCAACGGTCCGGCGTCTATGGTGGCCCGTTCCAGTTGCTCTCGTGGGACCTGGCGCGCGAACTGGCAGCAGACGGGCTGGTGACTTTGTACCCGCACACCGTCACCCACCCGATCCTCGCCCGCTGTGACGACGACAAGGTGGACCGGGAGATCACGGCGTCGTGCCGCGCGGTCGAACACAACACCGGCCGGGCGCCGGCGGTCTTCGCCTACCCGAACGGCTGCGCGCAGGACTTCGACGACCGGGCCAAGGCGGCGCTGCACCGCAACGGAATACGGTGGGCGCTCACCACGACGAACGGATTCGCCGAGGCGGGCGGCGATCCTCTCGAATTGCCCCGGATGGGATTCTCGACCGATCAGTCCTTCCCGGTGTTCAAGCTGAAGGTCTCGGGTTTCGCGTTGCGACCGGGACGCGTGCACGCTGTTCCAAGTCCGCAACCGGGATCCAGCAAGGTGGCCGGCGATGTCGCTGTCTGAGTCCGCCGAACTGCCGGCGGTCACCACGACCGACCAGTCCGCCGTCCGGCTGCTCCCGATCACGGCGGCGGACCTTCCCGCGGTGGCGCAGTTCCTCCATGACGAGCTCGACCCCACGGTGCCGGTCGACCGGTGGGAGTCGGACATCATCCCGACGTGGCGGGTGGACCAACCCAACTACGGGTTCCTGCTCCGCTGCGACGGCGCGGTGGTGGGCGCCCATCTCGCGTTCTACGCCGAACGGGAGATCGACGGTGTCAGACAACGGTTCTGCAACCTGGCGGCCTGGTGCGTGGCGGAGCCTTACCGCTCACACGCGCTGGGCCTGCTGCGTGCCCTGCTCCGCCAGAAGCCCTACCACTTCACCGACCTGTCGCCGTCACCCGACGTGCTGGTCCTGAACACCCGTCTCGGATTCACGGCACTGGACACGGCGACGGTGGTGGTCCCCAATCTCCCCTGGCCGATGCGCCGGCGCGGCGTGCGGGTGTTCTCCGACCGCAGAAGGATCGAAGGCAGCCTGCGGGGCGAGGATCTGTCTCGCTACCGCGACCATGCCGCGGCGGCCGCCGCGCAGCATGTCGTCATCGTCCGGGGAGCGCAGGCCTGCCATGTGATCTTCCGGCGGGTGCGGCGGAAGGATCTCCCGCTGTTCGCGTCACTGGTGTACGTCGGCAACCAGGAGCTGTTCCGGGCCGCCGCACCGCAGTTCTTCCGGCACCTCCTCCTGCGGCACGGCATTCCGGCGACGCTCATCGAATCACACGTCGTCGGCGGGCGATTCGCCCGGGCGGTGGAGGTGTCACCCAGGCCGAAGATGTATCGCAGCGACTCTTTGCGCCCCGACCAGATCGACTACCTGTACAGCGAACTCACCTGCATGCGGTGGTGAGCTGGCGTCCCACGCGAACGCCGAGCCGTCACCGGAAAGGAACATCCCGCGATGAGAAGCAACGTGCACCACATGCTTGAGCAACGCGCGGCGTCACACCCCGGGACCCCGGCACTGACGTACCGCGACGAGACGGTCGGCTACGCCCAGTTGTGGGACCGGGTCCGGGGGACGGCAGCGGGGTTGGCACACCTCGGCGTGTGCAGGGAGCAGCGTGTCGCCGTGTACCTCGAGAAGCGGATCGAGACGGTGGCCGCCCTCTTCGGTGCGTCCGTGGCGGGTTGCGTGTTCGTACCGGTCAACCCGGTGCTGCGAGCGGCTCAGGTGCGCCACATCGTGGCGGACTGCGACGTCACGGTACTGGTGACCTCGCCTGAACGGTTCGCGGTGCTGCGCGGGGAACTCGGCGCCTGCCGTTCCGTGCGGCACGTCGTGCTCGTCGGTGCCGGGACCGTCCCCGACGATCCCGACCGCCACTACGCGGTGCACCGCTGGGCCGGTCTGTGTGCGTCCGAGACCGCAGAGGTCGCCCCGAGCGGCGCCATCGATCTCGACATCGCGGCGATCCTCTACACCTCGGGGAGCACAGGGAAGCCGAAAGGCGTTGTGCTGAGCCATCGAAATCTCATCGCCGGCGCGGAGAGCGTCGCGCAGTACCTCGGCAACACCGCGGACGACGTCGTACTCGCCGCGCTGCCGCTGAGCTTCGACGCCGGGTTCAGCCAGCTCACCACCGCGTTCGCCGTCGGGGCGCACGTGGTGCTGATGAACTACCTGAGGCCGTCGGAGGTTCCGCGCCTGTGCGCCCGGCACCGGGTCACCGCGCTGACCTGCGTTCCGCCGCTCTGGATCCAGATCGCCGAGCAGACGTGGCCGCCGGCCGCGACGGCGTCCATCCGCTACTTCGCCAACACCGGCGGTCGACTGCCCAAACCGACCCTGGACAAGCTGCGCGGGCTCTTCCCGCACGCTCAGCCGTTCCTGATGTACGGGCTGACCGAGGCGTTCCGGTCCACCTATCTCGATCCGGCCGAAGTGGACCGCAGGCCCGATTCCATCGGCAAAGCCATCCCCGACACCGAGATCCTGGTGCTGCGGCCCGACGGTTCCCGCTGCGATCCGGGCGAGGAAGGCGAGCTTGTGCACCGGGGCGCGCTGGTCGCACTCGGCTACTGGAACGATCCGGTGCGCTCCGCCGAGCGGTTCCGCCCTGTGCGGCAGTCCGACTGGCGCACCAGCGAACCGGCAGTCTGGTCGGGTGACACGGTGGTCGCCGACGAGGACGGCTTCCTGTACTTCGTCGGCCGGAAGGACGACATGATCAAGACCTCGGGATACCGCGTCAGCCCGACCGAGATCGAGGAAGTGGCCTACGAGACACGCCTGGTGCACGCCGCTGTCGCGCTGGGCGTGGACGACGAGGACCTCGGGCAGCGTGTCGTCCTCGCCGTCACCCCGGCCGATGCCGAAACCTTCGACTCCGCAGCGCTGGTCGCCGAGCTGAGGCAGCGGCTACCGCTCTACATGCTGCCGTCGTCGGTGGTGGTGTCGGAGGACATCCCGCGATCACCCAACGGGAAGTTCGACCGTGCCGGGCTCCGAGAGGCGCTGGGCCCGTGAATACGTGTCTGGATCACGAGAACAACAGGGAGGGAACCACATGAGGTACACCGAGGCGACGCTGGACGGCGTCATCAGGGTCATTGTCACGACATTGGGCATCGAGGAACGCGCGGACACCTTGGAGGCGTCGACCCGGCTGCTCGACGGCATGCCCGAGCTCCACTCGATGGCGGTGGTGGCATTGGCGGTCGCGTTGGAGCGGGAGTTCGATCTGGAGATCGACGACGAGGACCTGACCGGTGAGGTGTTCGAGACCATCGGCACGCTCGCCGAGTTCGTCGAGGAATGCTGCAGCACAAGTCAACTGACCCGGACCGAAGCGGGGTAGACGTCCATGGCGACCCTGGTACTCGCGTCGACGCGTGTGGACACGCCGTCGAACGGAACCGACCTGCGGACCAAGCCTCTGTGCGAGCTGATACCGGACGACCTTCACCTGCTGGTGGTGCCGGTCTATCCGCTGCCCGCGCTGCGCGCGGGGGGCAAGGACGATTCGACGGTGTTCACCAGCGTGACCGAGTGCCCACCGCTGCTGGCCGGACCGCGGTCGCCACGGCGCCACCTCCGCCTCAGCGACGACAACTATCTCCGGACCAGTCGGCCCCGCGAATTCGCGGCGACCCAACGGATGTTGGCGGACGTCGTGGCCGGTCGCGGCATCGACCGCATCGTGGTGTTCGGTGCCGACCTCGCCGAGCTGGTGGCCGACCTGCGGGGCTGCACCAAGGTGCTCGACGTCTGCGACAGCATGACGCTGCGGATGAGCCGGGCGTTCCACCACGCCGGAGGGCTGCGCGCCGGACGGTGGGCCGACGCGCTCGACCTGTACCGGGCCCGCAGGACCGAGGCGCGGTTACCCGCGATGTTCGATCACGTCGTCACCGTCAGCGACGTCGACACCGCAGAAATCGTCCGGCTCAGCGGTATCAGCGCGAACGTGCACACCGTGCTCAACGGCGTGGACGACGCGTACCTCGCCCCGATGCCGCCACCGGCGCACCGGCGCGGCGTGGTCTTCTGGGGCAACCTCGATTTCGAGCCGAACACCGCCGCGCTCGCGCATTTCTTCGACGAGATCTGGTTCCCCGAACTCCGGCCTGCCGGAGTTGAAGTCGACGTGGTGGGCGGCAACGCCCCGCAATGGCTGGTCGCGCTGGCCGAACGCGAACCACTGCTCCGGCTGGCCGGCTTCGTACCCGATCTCCGCGCGGAGGTGTCCCGCTACCCGGTGATGATCAACCCGATGCAGACCGGAAGCGGATTGAAGAACAAGGTCTTGGAGGCCTTCGGGCTCGGCATCTCCGTGGTGTCGACAGCCCGCGGCGTCGAGGCCATGCCGGACGTGGTGGACGGGGAGCATCTGCTGATCGCCGACGGCGCCGACTTCGCCGGCGCGGTACTGGACCTGCTCGACGACCCGGCCCGCCGGATGCGGCTGCGCGCGAACGCCAACGCGCTGCTGCACGCGCGCTACCGGTGGGGCGTGACCGGCCGGCCGTGGCGGGCCCTGTTCGGCGCCGACGCGGGCCCGTTCCGGTGCCCCGACGCCGACTTTTTGGAAGCGGCGACATGACCGGCCCACATGACTAGCCGGTCGGCTCCGGACGTCGCCGAGGTGGAGACGCCGGGACCGCTGTCGCGGACATTGCGTCGGGGCGCGGCCATCGCGACGGGGATGTTGGTCTTCACGCAACTGGTGTCGCTGGCCCAGACGCTCGTCCTGGCCCGGCTGCTCTCGCCGGCAGAGGTCGGTTGGTTCGCCGCAGGCACCGTGCTGTCCGGCTTCCTGGTCACCTTCGCCGAGGCGGGAATGGCGAATGCGTTGGTGCAGCGGCAGGATCGGCTCGACGATGCGACCGCCACCGTCTTCTGGTCGACGCTGCTGGCCGGCGTGGGATGGGCAGTCCTGGCGCTGGCGTGCGCGCCGCTGATGTCCTGGATCTTCGGCAGCGACATCGTGGGACTGATCGCGGCGGTGTCGTCGGGGACGATCGTGCTGCACGCACTGACCTACGTCCCGGACGCGCTGATGCAGCGACGCTTCGACTTCCGGGAACGCTACATCGTCCAACCGGTCACGGTGGTGACGTTCGCGGTCACCTCGGTGGCGTTCTGCGCCAACGGCTTCGGTGTGTGGGGTCTGGTCATCGGCTCGTACTGCTCGGTCGCTGCCTGGCTGGTGGCCAGCTGGACTCTGGCCGGGTGGCGGCCCGGGGCGCGCGGACGGCCGTCGCTGGCGCTGTGGCGTGAACTGGCCGGATTCTCGGTGCCGCTGGTGGTCTGGAACGTGATCAACCAGGCTCGCGATCTGCTGGAGACAGCCGTGGTCGGTGCGGCGCTGAACGCCACCGCGCTGGGTTACTACCGGTACGGCCGGCGACTCGGTTCGTTACCGGAGATCGCCGTGATCGACGTCGGGTCCTACGTGCTGTTCCCGGCGTTCTCCCGGCTGGCTGTCGACGCCGAGCGGTTCCGGGCGGCGTTCCTGCGAGCCCTGCAGGTGCTCTGGTGCCTCATCGTCCCGGTGGCCTTCTTCATCATCGCGGCCGGCGAGCCGTTGGTCGCCGTGCTGCTCGGCGAGAAGTGGCGGGGGGCGGGCGTCATGCTGGTCGCCCTGGCCGGAGTCGGCCCGGGGGTGGCGTTGATGGCGGTCGGCATGGAGTCGATCAAGGGGATCGGCCGGACCCGCCGGTTGCACTGGGTCACTGTCGTCAGCACCGGGCTCGGGGTCGGCCTGCTGTTCGCGCTGCTGCCGCTGGGCCTGACCGGGGTCGGGCTGGCGCTGTCGGCGTCGTCGCTGACCGCCGGGGTGCTCAGCGTGCTCCTCGCGCGGCCGCTGGCGGCTGTGACGTTCGGCGAGTTGGCACACCGGCTGATTCCGCCGATTCTGGTGGCCGTGCTTCCCGCGGTCGTGGTGAAGTTGTCGGAGGTCACTTTCCTTCACTCGGACCAGCGCGGATTCCTGCTCGGCTCGGTGATGCTGCTGGCAGAGGGCGCGGCTTACCTCGCGCTCTACGGAGCCGGTTTGGCGCTCTGCGCACCGGCCGCATGGCGTGAGCTGTCGTCGGCGGTGCGACAACTCCGCCGCCGGGGTGAGGACACCCACGACACGATGAATGCCGATGTTCCTGCAGATCAACGAGATTCGTGAAGGAGTCGTCATGTCTCAACTGCGGAAGGCGCTCACCTCGTTGGCGGTCGTCGCGGTCACGATGGCGGCCGGCTGCGTGAGCGGGGTCGCGCTGCCGCACGGGAAGGCGCAACTGTTGTTCGTCGGCGACTACTCGACCGGGGATTTCAGCCAGTGGCCGAGCGTCCAGAACCGGGACTACAACGGACCCGGCGCCAGGTACGTCCCGTCGTATCCGGCGACCGTGGTCAACGATCCGGCCAGAGGCAAGGCGGCCCGTTTCGAGGTCAGGTCGGGCGACTGGTCGGGCTTCGCCACCGGTGAGCGCTCGGACGTCGGCTCCAACTCAGACGACACCGGCGGCCGGGAAGGGCAGGTGCGCTGGTATTCGTTCGCCACCAAGTTCGACCCGAGTTTCCCGCAGAACCACGCCGATCTGGGCTGGGGGGTCACCAACGGGTGGCATCCGAACTCCAGCAGGGGCAGTGCCGCGTTCGAGTGGAGCGTCGGAACCAGGAACGGCTACTGGTCGCTGGACGTCGAAGAGCAGAGCAGACCAGGTGTGTACCAGGGCAGCCACACCATCTTCGAGACACCGTTGAACGTGGGGACCTGGCACGACGTGAAGATGCAGGTGAACTGGTCCAGTGATCCCGAGCGGGGATGGATCAGGTTGTGGCTCAACGGCGCCCGCCAGACGTTCTTCGACGGCTCCGACACCTACTTTCTGAGCACCCTGGTCCCCGGCACCACCACCTGTTACTACAAGGAGGGTTACTACCGGCAGGCGGCCCAACCCACAGGCATCGTGTACCACAGCGGGTTCCGCGCCGCCGGCGAGGAAGCCGCCCTCTGACGCGGACGCGGCGTTTCAGAGTCCGAGCGAGAGACTCGACGGGTCCTGCCCGTCGAGGAAGATCCGCGCCCACACATCGAGGGTGAGCACGCTCCAGAGTTCCTTGCCGAAGTCGTACCGGCCGGCCCGGTGCAGTGCGAGCGCGCGGCGGACGCGCTCTGGGTCCACCAACGGATCGGGCCGTGCGTCAGGACCGGAGACGAGCCGGTCCAACGCATCGCCCAGACTGCCCCGGAACCACGGCGACACCGGAACCGTGAAACCGATCTTCTTGCGGGACAACAGCTCTGCGGGGAGGCGGCGACGCGCCACCTCGCGAACCACCATCTTTGTGCGACGCGGGGAGGCCTTGAGCTGCGAGGGAAGCCGGGCGGCGAACTCGGCCAACTCGTGGTCGAGCAGCGGCATCCGTCCCTCGATGGATGCCGCCATCGTCATCTTGTCCCCGCGGACGAGAAGGTTGTCGACCAGGTAACTCTCGACGTCGAGCGCCAGCATGCGATCGAGAGGATCAAGGCCGGTGTCGATGCCGGACAGCAGCGGCTCCAGCGGCCGCAGGCCGTCGGACGACAGTCCGGCCAGGCGGTCGGCACCGAACCAGGACGGCCAGCGTTCCCCCGGGGCCGCTGTGGCGAGCGCCGTGACGGCCATCCGGGCCCGACGCGGTAGCCGGTGCCACTCTGCCAGCCGGTGCAGCCGGCGCTCACCCAGGACGGCGCGTGCCGGGCGGCCGGCACGGTCGAGGAGTGCGTCCACGCGGTACTTCGGGTATCCGCCGAACAACTCGTCACCGCCCTCCCCGGACAGAACCACCGTGACGTGCTCACGCGCCATCCGCGACAGCGCGAGCAGTGGAATCTCCGACGGCTCGGCCAGCGGCTCGTCACGGTGCCAGACCGCCGTGGGCATCAGCCGGAGGAACTCCCCGGGCCCCAGCCGGATCTCGTGGTGGCGGGTGCCGAACGTGTGCGCGGTGGAGCGGGCAGCAGCCAGCTCATCCCCGGCCCACCCCTCGTCGAACCCGATCGAGAAGGTGCGCACCGGCTCGTCCATCAGCTCCGACATGAACGACAGCACGGTGCTCGAGTCGAGACCGCCCGACAGGAAGCACCCGAGCGGCACGTCGCTCACGAGGCGCCGGCCGACCGCGGTACGCATGAGGGTCTCGGCCTCTTCGGCGGCTTCGGTGAGCGTGGTCGCCGGTTTCGCGTCGTAGCGCAGCCGCCACCACCGCTGTATCTCGACACCCTCGCCGCTGAGGACCATCTTGTGGCCGGCAGGTAACTGGCGGACCGACCGGAAGAGGGTCCGCGGGCTCGGCACGTAGCGCAAGGCCAGATAGTCCTGCAGCGCGGCGTCGTCGACGTCGGTGGACACCCCGGCAGCCACAAGCGCCTTGATCTCCGAGCCGAACACCACCGCACTTCCGCTGCGTGAGTAGTAGAGCGGCTTCTTGCCGAAACGGTCCCGGGCGATGAGCAGGCGGTGGCGGTGCTCATCCCAGAGTGCCAGCGCGAACATGCCCGCGAGGCGGTGAAGCATGTCGTCGCCCCACTGTTCGTAGCCGTGGACCAGAACCTCTGTGTCACAACGGGTCACGAAGCGGTGGCCGTGACGTTCGAGTTCGGCGCGCAGCTCGCGGAAGTTGTAGATCTCGCCGTTGAACACGACTGCCACGGAGCCGTCCTCGTTGAAGATCGGCTGGTCCCCGCCGGCCAGATCGATGATGGCCAGCCGGCGCATCCCGAGAGTGAGCCCGGGCCGGTCGAATCGCCCCTGACCGTCCGGGCCGCGGTGGAAGATGGCGTCGAGCATGCGGTCGAGTCGCCCGGATCCCGGTGCCGGATCCTTTTCATTCCAGATACCGCAGATGCCGCACATCAGCAGTCCCCCCGCGCCGAGCCCCCCGAGACGTCACTCGTACGGTCACCGATTCTGTCAACCTTTGCCAGATCACGTCGTGCAATGACGTAATGCCTTCGGTCAAGATCTGCGGTGACACGGCGAGGCGTCCTTCCGCTGCGGCAACGCAGGTGAACTAACCTTGGCCAGATGAGTCCTCACGAGCAGGATCCCGATGACGAGGACACCGGGCCGCTGCACGTCGACAGCGTGCAGGCCTCGCCGGCACGCGTGTGGGAAGGCCGCCGTGATTCGCCGGTGGCGGTGAATCCACGTCCGGTACAGCGCGATCGTCGACCGGTCGTGCTGATCGCCGCGGCCACGGCGGCCGTCGTCGGGCTCGGTGTGCTCGCATGGACGTTCTGGCCGTCGTCTGACGGGGCGGACAGCTCCGGCGAGACTACGACGACGACCCAGGCCGAGAGTCAGGAGCAGGCCGAGGCGCGGTTGCTCGGCATGCTGCCGCCCGGTTACGCGCCGGATGCGTGCGAGGCGGTGGTACCCGCCAAAGGTGCACTCGCGCAGGTCAGTTGCGGCGCGAATGACGATGTGGGCGGACCCTTGACGGCCATCTACACGCTGGCCCAGGACAACGCGACCCTCAAAGAGCTGTTCGACGGCGTGGTCAGCAGCTCGGCGGTGGTGAACTGCCCGGGCAACATCCAGTCACCCGGGCCGTGGCGCCGCAATGCGACGCCCGACCGGACCGCGGGCACCCTGGTGTGCGGCTTCCAGCAGAGCAGACCGACCGTGGCGTGGACGACCGACGCCGATTTGATGGTCAGCGAGGTCCAGTCCGGGCCGCAGGGCCCGAACATGGTCCAGCTCTACACCTGGTGGACGTCGCACTCGTGACTGTCTGAGCCGTCAGGCCGGAGGCGGCGGGACCACCACCGTCGTCGCCGGCGCACCCGGGACTGCGGGCTGCACACCTTCGACCGGTGCGCCGGCGGCGCCCTCCGGAGAGCGGAAGAGCGTCGTGAGGGCAAGGGGGGAG